>JBBQHZ010000198.1:0-5326 GCA_038324445.1 Rhodobacterales bacterium
GAGCGCGCACACCACTTCGATCTGCCCGACCCTGAACGCAAACATGACGCCCCGAGCGGCGACCGCGAAGAGAACGTCAGAGCCCGGCGCGCAGGATGAACCGCAGAGAGATGAGCCCTTGACCACGGCGATTAGAGAACCGGGTGGGACACGATCTTTCAGGCGAATACTTATTCGATGTCTTGCTCATCATGCTCTACTCTACTCAGGTGTTGGAGCCTCCGTTGGTACCAGCGAAGTTCAGATATCCGGCCTGGGCGGATGCGCGCCTGTCGTCTCCGGACAACTTTCTGTTGTCCTATTAAGACACCATCAACTCTTGGTCTCGTAGCATTCGCTTGTCGGGGATGACAGCCGGACGTCGGTGCGATCCGGTCGACGCTAGTCTGCCTCTCCTTAGCCACCCCCGTGTCGGCTTACCCGGCGTTGCTTTCATCCACGCAGACGGTGGGCGCGCCTCGGGCGCCCGAAGAACGAGACGACGAAGGAGCCGCGATGTTGGACTACACGAACTTGAAAAGCGCGGATCTGCCGAGCAATCGCCCCGATATTTCAATAGATGGCCGTCGCTACTGTCCCGGGTCGGGGCGCGATTGAATAGTGATTTCAATATGATGTGGGAACGCGCGCGGCCTGAGCGACCGCGAGGATCACGTTCAGGTCTGGCTGATCGGGCCATGCATCGAGGCGCATCTGCACAGCCAAGCCGACCCGGCAAGGTGCCGGGATCGTCGCCCCTTTCGCGGACAAGCCGTGCATCGACGGCGTTGGCGCTGCCAACAGGATTCACGAGGGCGATGCCCGGCAGGCCACGCCCAAGCGTGGCGCTTGGCCGAATGCATCCCCGCCTGGACCCTGATCGCCCGCGCCGTTCCCCCGCAATCCTGAACTGATCCGGAGATCGCCATGACCAAGACTGCCGAGGACGATCGCCTGAATGGCCCCGCTCGGGCCGACTGGCTGCGCTGGGGGCCATATCTCAGCGAGCGGCAGTGGGGCACTGTGCGGGAGGATTATTCGGAAGGCGGCAGCGCGTGGGATCACCTGCCCCACGACAACGCCCGCAGCCAGGCCTATCGGTGGGGCGAGGATGGGATTGCCGGCCTGTCGGACGACCGCCAGCGCCTTTGCCTCAGTCTCGCGGTCTGGAATGGGAACGACCCGATCCTCAAGGAGCGGATGTTCGGCCTGACAAACGACCAGGGCAACCACGGCGAGGATGTAAAGGAGTACTATTTCTACCAGGACAACACTCCGACCCACAGCTACATGAAAATGCTGTACAAATACCCCCATTCCGCGTTTCCGTACGGCGATCTGCAGGCGCAGAACGCGCACCGCAAGGCGACCGATGCTGCCGCCCTCGAATATGAACTGCTGGATACCGGTATCTTTGACGAGGACCGCTACTTCGATGTCAGCGTCGAGTATGCAAAGCGCTCCGCCGACGATACGCTGATGCGGATCACCGCGACCAATCGCGGCCCCGAGACCCATCCGATCTGGCTGCTGCCGACTCTCCTCTTCCGAAATACCTGGAGTTGGCGCGCTGGATGCCCGCGCCCCGAATTGTCCGCCGTCGACGGCGCCCTCCTTGCGCAGCACGACACGTTGGGTAACCTGCGTCTGTTCTGCCCCGACGCCGATGAATTGCTGTTCGTCGAGAATGAAACGAACGCCCGCAGGCTCTTTGGCACCGATGGCCCGACCTATCCCAAGGACGGCATCCACGACCATCTGATCCACGGCGCGAAAACCGTGAACCCTGACAGGATCGGTACCAAGGCCTCGGCCCTCTATCGCCGCGACCTTGCGGCCGGGCAGTCCCTCTCAATCGTGCTGCGTCTGACCGTCGACGGCACGGCAACCGATCTCGGCCTCGATGTGGAGGGTGTTTTCGCCAAGCGCATCGCTGAGGCGGATGCCTTCTACGCCGCTCGCTTGCCAAAGGGACAGACGCCGGAGCGCGCCGCGATCATGCGACAGGCCCATGCGGGCATGCTCTGGTCAAAGCAGTTCTTCCACTTCGTGGTGGCCGATTGGCTTGACGGCGACGACGTGCCGCCCCCCGCTGGCCGCCGACACGGTCGCAACGCCGATTGGCGCCATTTCTACGCCGAGGACATCATTTCGATGCCCGACACGTGGGAATATCCCTGGTTCGCCAGTTGGGACCTGTGTTTCCACACCATTGCCCTCGCCCGCACCGATCTGACCTTCGCCAAGGAACAGGTGCTGCTCCTGTGCCGCGAATGGTACATGAAGCCCGATGGTCAGGTGCCCGCCTATGAGTGGGCCTTCGACGATGTCAACCCGCCGCTTCAGGTCTGGGCAGGACTGAAGATTGCGGAATACGAGCTTGAGACCTTCGGCACCGTGGATCACGCTTTCATGCGGCGGCTCTTCGATCACGGCCTGCTTTATTTCACCTGGTGGGTGAACCGGAAGGACTCCGAGGGCAAGAACCTTTTCCAGGGAGGATTCCTGGGCCTCGACAACATCTCGGTTTTTGACCGTTCGTCCGGCAATCTGCCCGGCGGCGGGCGTCTCTACCAGTCCGACGGTACCACCTGGGTCGGGTTCTTCGCGCTGCAGATGATGCAGATGGCGCAGAAGCTGCAAAATACCGACGCAAGCTACGCCGAAATGGGCACGAAGTTCTTTCAGCACTTCGTCTTCATCGCCGACAGCATCGACCATCTCGGCCGGGAGTCGGAAGGCCAGGCCGCGCTCTGGAGCGAGGAGGATGGCCTTTATTTCGACGTGCTGCGCGTAGGCGACAGTTTCCTGCCGCTCAAGGCGCGGTCGCTGGTCAGCGTAATTCCCCTGATTGCAGTCGCCACGCTGGAGACCGCGTCGTTGGACGAGGCCGATGACCCGATATTCGCCGAACGGCTCGACTGGTTCCGCCTTGAACAGGCGGACCTTCTGGGCAAGGCACTGCATGCCGATGCCAATGCGGATGACGCGCACGATACCGTCCTTTTGTCCTTTGTCAGCCGCGACCGCCTGATCCGCATCCTTGGCCCGCTTCTGGACGAGGCGGAGTTTCTGTCTCCCTATGGCATTCGGTCGCTGTCGCGTCGCCATCTCGACGAGCCGTTCGCCATCACCATCGACGGTGCCACATACGGTGCGGATTACCAGCCGGCAGAGTCCCATTCCGGCATGTTCGGCGGCAATTCCAATTGGCGCGGTCCGGTGTGGATGCCGATGAACTTCATCCTGATCGATGCCTTGCGTGCCCATCACGCCCATTACGGAGACAGTCTGCAGGTGGAATGCCCGACCGGGTCAGGCAGAATGATGACACTGGACGCCGTCGCGAACGAGATAGCGCGGCGTCTGATCTCGATCTTCGAGCGCGGAGATGACGGGCGGCGGCCGGTGTATGGCGGCACGACGACGATGCAGGATGATCCCAATTGGCGCGACAACATCCTGTTCTATGAGTATTTCCATGGCGATATCGGTGCCGGGATTGGGGCGTCCCACCAGACTGGATGGACCGGCCTCGTCGCCGTCCTGATCGAAAGCCTTGCTCGCGCCGAGACATCGAAACCTGCGACGGTTCCAACACGAAAACTCCAGCGAGAAGTTCAAGCCCCCGCCGTGGTTTCCTGACGACACCATCAGCCATGCCTTAACCCCCCACTAAAGAATTTCGACAATAGGCTGATCGCGCAGCATCGCGGGGCCGCCTTACGGGCCGCCCCGAGATCCCTTCGAAAAGGATTTTCGAGAACCATGACCAGCCCCGAACTTTTCACCGTCTCCCCCGAAACGGCTCATGCCACCCGTTACGATGTCGCGATCGTCGGATCCGGTGTAAGCGGCGCACTGATTGCCAAGACTCTCGGCGCACGCGGCCTCAAGGTCCTGGTGGTGGAGGCGGGGCCGGGTGAGGACGTCACCGTCGGTGCCTACGCCAAGAGCGTAGAGCGGTTCTATTCCGCGGTGTCCAAGGACAATAACGCGCCCTACGCCCACAGCCGCAACGCGCCAATGCCGCGCGACTATGATGCGGTTAAACTGCACGACGGAAAGCCAAACGATCAGGGCTATCTGGTGCAGAACGGCCCGTTCGAGATCGACAGTACCTACTCCCGTGTGCTCGGCGGCACCACCCGCCATTGGGAGGCAAAGGCCCTGCGCATGTTGCCGGATGACTTCCGGATGCAAAGCGTGTTCGGCAAGGGCCGCGACTGGCCTGTTTCCTACGACGAGTTGGCTCCTGACTATGCCCGCGCCGAACGCGAACTGGGCGTGTCGGGCAACGTCGAGGATCAGGACTACGGCGGTCTGACATTCGACGATGGCTACGTGTATCCGATGAAGCGGATGCCGCCGTCCTATCTGGATCAGACGATCGCGAAGGATCTCGACGGTTTCAAGGTGGATATGGCAGGCGAAACCTTCACGCTGAACGTCCGCAGTACGCCACAAGCCCGTAACGGGATCCCGAACCCAGCCTATGACGGAGGCCGAGGCTTCACCCCCACGGGTGCGGTCAGCCTCCACCAGGCCGAGATGGGCGGACGCTGTCAGGGCAACACAAATTGCGTGCCGATCTGTCCAGTTCAGGCCAAGTACGACGCGCGCCGCACCCTGATCGCCGCAGTCGGGACCGGCAACATTCACGTGCTGCCCCGCACCGTCGCGGCGAGGGTCGAGGTCGACGGCACCACGGGGCAGGTGACGGCGCTGGTGTGCAAGACCTATGCCGACAAGGATGCCCCGGGTCACGTCACCGGAAAAGTGCAGGCGAGGATATTCGTGCTAGCCGCCAATGCGGTCGAGAATGCGCGGTTGATGCTTGCCTCCGACCTCCATTCCTCCAGCGGGCTGATGGGTCGCAACTTGATGGATCACGCCTATCTGCTGACCTGGGCTCTGATGCCTCAGGTCGTGGGCACCGGTCGCGGGCCGCTTTGCACGTCGGGCATCGAGGATATCCGCACCGGAGCCTACCGCTCGCATCATGCCGCCGTCCGGTTCAGCATCCACAACGATGGCTGGGGCTGGGCAACCGGCGCGCCCTACACCGATCTGGCGGAGTTGGTCGACGCCCGTAACCTCACCGGCGCTGCCTTGCGGCAAGGCCTGCTCGACCGTGTCGGCCGACAGTTACTGCTCGACTGCATGATTGAAGTGCTCCCCGAGGAAAGCAACCGGATCAGCGTAGATCCGCGATATCTCGACCAGATGGGCAACCCACGCCCCGTCGTGTCCTTCGACATCCCCGATTACACGCTCGAGACGGTCGCCTTTTCGCGCCGCCTGACCCGGCGCATCTATCAGCGGCTGGGGGCCGAGGATCATTCGC
>JBBQHZ010000199.1:0-5273 GCA_038324445.1 Rhodobacterales bacterium
CGAAGTAGCCTTCATCGTGGCGGTCGATCTGCATCTCGCCGCGCGACAGGATGACGTCCTCGGACGTGCCGGACTGCGACGATTGGGTGAACTGCACCTCGATGGTGCCGCGGTCGAGGTTGAACTGCTCGTCATCGGCGGAACTGTTGGGGTTGGCGTTCACGTCGAACACGGTGGGGTGCGAGTTGGTGCCCGCGCCGACGATCAGCTGGTCGCCCGCAAATGTCGGGGAAACCCCGTTGCCATCTACCGCGTTGCCGTTCTGCGCGATGCCGTCGTCGAGGCCGGTATCGGCGTTGTGTGCGCCCGCCTTGAAATCCCACAATCCGATCAGATTGGCTACATTGCTCGGTTCGGTAAAATTGGTCATCTCGCACTCTCCTATCGCCGGCCAAAAGCCGACTATTCCGCCGAAGCGGGAACAAAAACTCGGTTAACTGTCGCGATGGTGCGTGACCATTGGAGCGGCGCGCAGCACGACGATCTCACTGAGAGGAGAGGCACGGGAAGGTAATTTCCCGCAACAAGACAGTGCTCCGGGTGCCCTCGCAGGAACCCTGAACAGTTATCGTTCTCCGGCCGGTCAACATGACCGGCAAGTAACGGCAACACCCCTCCCGCGCGTTAACGCGATCATCGTGTGCGGCCGCCCCCGTGGCCTATTTGCAGACATCGCCCCCCAGTTGGGCTGCGTGTGGGATAGCGGATAAATCATGTGGAATAGAAGGGAAATTTTCGCCAATTGCGTCAAGAATGTGCCCAGACCTTGGCGAAACCGGTCGTTAACCATGGCAGAACCAAGGGCGATTGTTTCGAATCTTTGCAGGTGCATCGAGGCGGCAGCGCGAGGTCGGAGGTTTTCCTCAGGATTTGTTAGGGATTGCCGGAGGGCCGGAGGGGCACTTTTCGGAAGTCTGAAAGATTGTCTCGATTCTGGCGACAATCGTTCATGGTTCCGTGGAAACAGTCTGTGTCGAGCGCGCTGGAAGCGCCGGAAACCAAACCTGTCCTTTTAGGCAGGTCTTTTTCGGCCGCGCCTGAAAAGCGGTCGATGACAACCCAAAGTTGCAACGAATCGGAATGACATTGATTCTCGGGCCATTGATTCTCTGGCCGCGTTTTGTCCGGTCATTCAGGAGGATGTAAGGAAGGGCTGGTACCCGAGGCCGGACTCGAACCGGCAAACCTTGCGGCGGGGGATTTTGAATCCCCTGCGTCTACCAATTCCGCCACTCGGGCCCTGACGCATCGCATACTCCGCCGATATGACGCCGTCAACGCGGGACAGGCGCCGCTTGACCAGTTTGGTGCGATGCGGCAGGTGAGGCGCGCTGACACATGAATAAGGACAGCCCATGCTTCGCCGCCTTTACGACTGGACCATGGGTTTTGCGGGCCATCCGCGCGCGTTGTGGGTGCTGGCCATCGTCAGTTTCGCGGAAAGCTCGGTGTTTCCGATCCCGCCCGATGTGTTGATGATCCCGATGATCCTGGCGCGACCCTCTCGCGCGTGGGTGATCGCGGGCGTGTGCCTTGTGTCGTCGGTGCTGGGCGGCCTCTTGGGCTACGCCATCGGCTACTTCGCCTTCGAGGAGATCGGGCGGCCGATCTTCGAGGCACTGGGCAAGGTCGAGCGGATCGAGGAGTTCAACCAGCGCTTCAACGATTTCGGCTTCTGGCCGGTCCTGATCGCGGGGCTGACACCGTTTCCCTACAAGGTCATCACCATCATGTCGGGGTGGACCGCCCTGCCCCTTGGCACCTTCATCATCGCCTCCATCATCGCGCGGGGTCTGCGCTTCTTTATCGTGGCGGCGCTGTTGTGGAAGTTCGGCGAACCGATCAAGGCCTTCATCGAGCGGCAATTGCCCTTGATGTTCATCCTGTTCTGCGCGTTGCTGGTAGGCGGCTTTTACGTTCTGAGGTTCCTATGATCGCCATCGAGATCCCGCTGCTGCCGTTGAGCCGAAGACATTTGATCATGGTGGCCGGCGCGGGCTCGGTCGCGCTGTTTCTTGGCGCGTTGTGGTTTCAGTACTGGGTCGGGCTGATGCCCTGCACGATGTGCCTGTGGCAACGCTGGCCGCACCGGATCGCCATCGGACTGGCGGTGGTGGGTGTGGCGGTGCCGAGTGCGGTGATCACGTGGCTTGGCGCGCTGAGCATGGCGGTCAATGCCGGGATCGCGTTGCTCCATACCGGGGTGGAGCGGGCGTGGTGGGACGGGCCGCAGGTCTGCGGGGCGAATGCGGCGCAGGATCTGGGCATGCTGTCGGCGACGGAGCTGTTCGATACGACGACCGGGCCGCTTCTGGTGCTGTGCACCGAGCCGGCTTGGGTGTTTCTGGGGCTGAGCATGGCAAGCTGGAACGGCGTGTTCTGCGTGGCTCTGGCGGGTGTGTGGATCGCCGCGGCACGCGCGCGGGCTTGAGCGGGCCCTCCTCGCTGACGCTCCTCGCAGCTTTATCGCCCACCGGCCTTGGCGCGGCGCTTGGCGGGGCTTAACCGATTGCACCCCATATCGCGGGAAGCTATAGTCGCCCCAACAAAATATAGACAAATGTGCAAGCGACAGGCGGACATGTGACCGACACTCCGGAACCACCCGAAAACGATAACGAAACCCTGCCCCAGCGGCCCGAATATTCCGGGCCGACAATCGATATCTCGGCAGAGATGAAGACGTCGTTCCTCGACTACGCGATGTCCGTCATCATCAGTCGCGCGATCCCCGATCTGCGCGACGGGTTGAAGCCAGTGCATCGGCGCATCCTTTTTGCCATGCACGAAACCGGCAATACCCACGACAAGGCTTATCGCAAGTCGGCGCGGCCCGTGGGCGATGTGATGGGGCAGTATCACCCGCATGGCGACAGCGCGATCTACGACGCGCTGGTGCGGATGGCGCAGGATTTCTCGATGTCGCTGCCGCTGCTGGACGGGCAGGGCAATTTCGGCTCGATGGATGGCGATAACCCCGCAGCCATGCGCTATACCGAGGTGCGGATGGACGCGCCCGCCGCCTATCTGCTGGCCGATATCGACAAGGACACCGTCGATTTTCAGGACAATTACGACGGCAAGCAGAAAGAGCCCACGGTTCTTCCGGCGCGCTTCCCCAACATGCTGGTCAATGGGGCTGGCGGTATCGCCGTCGGCATGGCCACCAATATCCCGCCGCACAATCTGGGCGAGGTCATCGATGCCTGTCAGGCGCTGATCGCGAACCCGGACCTGACCTCGGAAGAGTTGATCGAGTATGTGCCCGCCCCGGATTTCCCGACGGGTGCCATGATTCTGGGCCGCGGTGGCGCGCGGAAGGCTTACCTTGAAGGGCGCGGCAGCGTCATCATCCGCGCCAAGACCCGCGTGGAGGAGGTCCGCAAGGACCGCTATGCCATCGTCATCGACGAGATCCCGTATCAGGTGAACAAGTCCTCGATGATCGAGCGGATCGCCGATCTGGTGCGCGAGAAGAAGATCGACGGCATTTCCGGCGTGGCGGACGAAAGCGACCGCATCGGCGTGCGCGTGGTGATCGAGTTGAAGCGCGATGCCACGGCCGAGGTGGTGCTGAACCAGTTGTTCCGCTTCACCCAGATGCAGACCTATTTCGGCTGCAACATGCTGGCGCTGAACGGCGGCAAGCCCGAGCAACTGACGCTGCGCGGATTTCTTGTCGCCTTCCTCGACTTCCGCGAGGAAGTGGTGGCGCGCCGCACCGCGTTCGAATTGCGCAAGGCGCGCGACCGGGCGCATGTGCTGTGCGGTCTGGCGGTTGCGGTGTCCAACGTGGACGAGGTGGTGCGCACCATCCGCGCCAGCGCCGATGCGGCGGAGGCGCGCCAGAAGCTGATGACGCGGCCGTGGCCCGCGGAGGAGATCCTGCCCTTCATCAAGCTGATCGACGACCCGACCCACACCGCCAACCCGGACGGCACCTATAACCTGTCCGAGGTTCAGGCCCGCGCCATTCTGGACCTGCGTCTGCAGCGCCTGACGCAGCTTGGCGTCAAAGAAGTGACGGACGAGCTGGAAGAGCTGGCAGGCAAGATCAAGGAATACCTCGAAATCCTCGGCTCGCGGGAGCGGATCCTGAGCATCATCTCGGCGGAACTGGCCGAGGTGCGCGAGAAATTCGCCGTGCCGCGCCGCACCGAGATCGTCGACTGGTCCGGTGACATGGACGACGAGGACCTGATCGAGCGCGAGGATATGGTCGTGACGATCACTCAGGGCGGCTATATCAAGCGAACGCCGCTGGCCGATTTCCGCGCGCAAAAGCGCGGCGGCAAGGGCGTGGCGGGCGGCGCGATGAAGGATGACGACGTGGTGACGTCGCTGTTCGTCGCCAACACCCATACGCCGCTGCTGTTCTTCACGACCGACGGGATGGTCTACAAGCTCAAGACATGGCGGTTGCCGCAGGGCTCGCGTTCGTCGCGTGGCAAGGCGATCGTGAACATCCTGCCGATCGAGGCCGGCACCGGGATCGCCGCGATCATGCCCGTCGACCGCGACGAGGATCATTGGGGAGAGTTGCAGGTGGTGTTCTGCACCGACCGCGGCACCGTGCGGCGCAACGCGCTGTCGGATTTCGCCAATGTCATGCGCAACGGCAAGATCGCGATGAAGTTCGAGGGCGAAAGCGAGGGCTGGCGCCTGATCAATGCGCGCATCGCCTCGAACGACGATGACGTGATGCTGGTGACGAAACAGGGCCGCGCGATCCGGTTCGAGGCGACCGATGTGCGGGTGTTCAACTCGCGCGCGTCGGTCGGTGTGCGCGGCATCCGGCTTGGCGAGAACGACGAGGTCGTCTCGATGTCGATCATCCGCCATTTCGAGGCGGAAGCGCCCGAGCGCGCCGCCTACCTCAAGCAACGCCGCCTGATGGCGGGCGCGCCCGAGGAAGAGATCGACAACGACGAGGAAGAAGCCGTCGCTGAGGGGCAACTGTCGCAGGAGCGCTATGCCGAGATGTCGGCGGCCGAGGATCTGATCCTGACCGTCACCTCGGGCGGGCTTGGCAAGTTGTCGTCCAGCCACGACTACCCCCTGCGCGGACGCGGCGGCCAGGGCGTGATGGCCATCGACAAGGCGATGCGCGGCGGCACGCTGGTGGCCAGCTTCCCGGTGGAGATGGACGACCAGATCATGCTGGCGACCTCAACCGGGCAATCCATCCGGGTGCCGATCGAGGGGATTTCCTTCCGCTCGCGCTCGGCTGGGGGCGTGAAGGTGTTCAACACCGCCAAGGGCGAGGATATCGT
>JBBQHZ010000200.1:0-5267 GCA_038324445.1 Rhodobacterales bacterium
GGCCGCATCGAAGACCGAGCGCATGATGAAGGCGGAGCGGAACACCGATTGGTTCAGCTTGGCGCGGTAGGCCTTCATGTCGGTCAGGGGCCGCGTCGCCACGCCCGATGCCATCGCGGCCTCGGCCACCGCGCCCGCGACAACGGCCATCAGGCGCGGATCGAAGGGTTTGGGGATCAGGTAGTCGGCACCGAAGGTCATTTCTTCGCCCTGATAGGCGGCGGCGGCCTCGGCACTGGTCGTGGCGCGGGCCAGTTCGGCGATGCCGTCGATGCAGGCCAGTTGCATGGCGTCATTGATCCCGGTCGCGCCCACATCGAGCGCCCCCCGGAAGATGAAGGGGAAACACAGCACGTTGTTGACCTGATTGGGAAAATCGCTGCGGCCGGTGGCGATGATGGCATCCGGCGACACGGCGCGCGCCAGATCGGGCAGGATTTCCGGCGTCGGGTTGGCCAGCGCGAAGATGATCGGACGCTGCGCCATCCGGGCGACCATTTCCGGCGTCAGGACGCCCGGACCGCTCAGCCCCAGGAACAGATCGGCCCCGCCGATCACATCGCCCAGACCGGCAGGCACCGAGCCTTGGGCATAGGCATCCTTCTGCGCGGTCGAATTGGCACGGCCCGCATGAACCAGCCCGTCGACATCGCAGAGCCACACGTTTTCGCGCCTTACGCCCAGCTTCAGCAGCATGTTCAAACACGCGATCCCCGCCGCCCCGCCGCCGGTGGAGACCACCTTGATATCCTCGAACCGCTTGCCCGCGACGAGCAGCGCATTGGTCGCGGCCGCGCCAACCACGATCGCGGTGCCGTGCTGATCGTCGTGGAAAACCGGGATGCCCATACGCTCGCGGCAGATTTGTTCAACCACGAAACAATCGGGCGCCTTGATGTCCTCGAGGTTGATCGCGCCGAATGTCGGCTCCAGCGCGCAGACGATCTCGGCAAGTTTCACGGGGTCGGGTTCGTTCAGTTCAATATCGAAGCAGTCGATATTGGCGAATTTCTTGAAGAGGACGGCCTTGCCCTCCATCACCGGTTTGGAGGCCAGCGCGCCGATATTGCCAAGCCCCAGAACGGCGGTGCCGTTGGTAACGACAGCCACAAGGTTTCCGCGAGAGGTATAGCGCGCCGCATTGGCCGGATCGGCCTTGATTTCAAGACAGGCCTCGGCCACGCCCGGGCTGTAGGCGCGAGCCAGATCGCGGCCATTGGCAAGCGGTTTGGTGGCGCGGATTTCCAGTTTACCGGGGCGCGGAAATTCATGGTAGAACAGCGCCGCCTCGCGCAATCCGTCCTGCTTGTCGTCGCTCATGATCCCCACCCGTCGCTTTTGTTCAACGTTAAACAGACCGGGCGATCAAGGCCAGCCCCCCTGCGTGGATGCTATTGGAACTGCTCGTTGAGCAACCGTTCCTCCAGCCCGTGGCCGGGATCGAACAGGATATGGTGCTCCACCTCCGGCTCGGACCGGATCACCACCGCCGACACCGCCTTGACCGACCGGCTGTCGGCATCGGCCATCACCGGGCGTTTCGCCGCTTCCAGCACCTCGATGCGCACCAGCGCGCGCTTGGGCACCAGCGCGCCACGCCAGCGCCGGGGCCGGAACGCGGCCACTGCCGTCACCGCAAGCACATCCGCGCCGATCGGCAGGATCGGGCCGTGGGCCGAGTAATTATAGGCGGTGGAGCCCGCCGGCGTGCAGACCAGCGCGCCGTCGCACACGAGCTCGGCCATTCGGAGCTTGCCATCGACATAGATGCGCAGCTTGGCCGCTTGCGGTCCTGCGCGCAGCAGGCTGACCTCATTGATCGCCAACGCCTCTACCACCGATCCATCGACGCATTCAGCGGTCATGTGGAGCGGGTTGATCGCCGCCTGTTCCGCCGCCTCCAGCCGCTCGACCAATCCATCCTCGGAATATTCGTTCATCAGGAAGCCGACCGTGCCCCGGTTCATGCCGTAGACCGGGGCGGGCAAATCCTGCGTTGCGTGCAGCGTGGCCAGCATGAAGCCATCGCCACCCAGCGCCACGATCACGTCCGCCTCTTCCGGGGCGAAATCGCCGTAGCGCGCCCCAAGGCGCGCCTTGGCGTCTTGCGCCAGCGCGGTCTCGGACGCCATGAAGGCGATGTTGCGGGCGGCGGGCATGGATGCCCCTTTGCTGGTTTCAACGACCGCGACCATTGCCCGCGCCTATCGGAAACACAATCCCGCATGGCGGCAGGCCCGCATGGCTGGCCGATGGGCCTGCCCCCGGAGCGCCCATGCCGCAAAACGCCGATGCTGCTTCGCATTGGCCCCTTCCCCGATTGGCCGTTCTGCCCTACATCGCCCCTCAGCATTCCCGTTCCGCCGCGCAAAGGAGAGCCCCATGAACGCCCACCACCGTGATGAAGGTTTCTTCACCGAAAGCCTGGAGACCCGCGACCCCGAGATCTTTGCCGCGACCCGGCAGGAGCTTGGCCGCCAGCGCAACGAGATCGAGCTTATCGCCTCGGAAAACATCGTCTCGGCCGCCGTGATGGAAGCCCAGGGCGGCGTGATGACCAACAAATACGCGGAAGGCTATCCCGGACGCCGCTATTACGGCGGCTGCCAGTTCGTCGACATCGCCGAGGAATTGGCGATCGAGCGCGCCAAGCAATTGTTCGGATGTGGCTACGCGAATGTGCAGCCGAATTCCGGCAGCCAGGCCAACCAGGGCGTGTTCACCGCCCTGTTGCAGCCCGGCGACACGATCCTGGGCATGAGCCTCGACGCCGGTGGTCACCTGACTCATGGCGCCAAGCCGAACCAGTCCGGCAAGTGGTTCAACGCCATCCAGTATGGCGTGCGCCAGCAGGATATGGAGATCGACTACCACCAGATCGCGGAACTGGCACTGGAGCATAAGCCCAAGATGCTGATCGCGGGCGGCTCGGCCATTCCGCGCATCATCGACTTCGCGCGGATGCGCGAGATCGCGGACAGCGTCGGCGCCTACCTGCTGGTCGACATGGCGCATTTCGCCGGGCTGGTGGCATCGGGCCACTACCCGTCACCGTTCCCGCATGCCCATGTCGCCACCACGACGACCCACAAGACGCTGCGCGGCCCGCGCGGCGGCATGATCGTGACCGATGACGAGGCGATTGCGAAGAAGGTCAATTCCGCCATCTTCCCGGGCATTCAGGGCGGCCCCCTGATGCATGTGATTGCGGCCAAGGCCGTGGCCTTTGGCGAGGCGCTGCGCCCGGGCTTCAAGGATTACCAGACCCAGGTGATCGCCAATGCCAAGGCGCTGGCCGATCAGTTGATGAAGGGCGGGCTCGATATCGTCACCGGCGGCACCGACACGCATCTGATGCTGGTCGACCTGCGTCCCAAGGGCGTCAAGGGCAACGCGACCGAGAAGGCGCTGGGGCGTGCGCATATCACCTGCAACAAGAACGGCATCCCCTTCGATACCGAGAAGCCGACAATCACCTCGGGCATCCGGCTTGGCTCTCCTGCGGGAACCACGCGCGGCTTCGGCGAGGCCGAGTTCCGCCAGATCGGGGACTGGATCGTCGAGGTTGTGGACGGCCTGGCCGCAAATGGCGAGGACGGCAACGAGGCGGTCGAGGCCAAGGTGCGCGCCGGAGTTCAGGCGCTCTGCGACCGCTTCCCGATCTATCCCAACCTCTAGGCCGCGAGAGAATCGGTGGACGCCCGGACCTGTCGTTTCGGGCGTTTCGCCGCGTTTCTTGTTGCAGCGAATTGGGTTCGAGGTCGGTCAGACGGGGGGCAGATGGCTGCAACCCTCTCAAGCATGGCAGAAGGCAGGGAAAACCTTACCCCTGACGGGCCATTTTGCGCCAATTTTGCCGCCAGCTAACGGCTATGTTGCAGTGCAGAAACGGCCATGGCAAATTGCACAATCGAAACGATACCCTAAATGTGGTTGCGGGCGCGTGGTGCCCAAGTACGCCGATCTTGCTGAACCCGAAATATCCAATTTTAACAAAACTGTCGCAATCTGGACCGGACCCATGAACGCCCCTTCGATCCTTCCCGAGATCACGCCAACCTACCGCCAGGAAGCCGAGCGCGAGATCCGGCGATTTACCCGTGACTGGACCAAGCGCGACGAGCGTTTGGCGCTGGTCAGCTATTTCGGGACCTTCGCGGTGTACTTCTTGTCCTTGTGGTTGACGGTGCAGGTCTGGCCACTTTGGTATCTTGTGGTGCCGCTGATCTTGGTCAACGCCTTTGTGGGTGTGCGGCTTTACGTGCTGCAGCACGATACCGGGCACAACTCGCTCTTCGCCACGTCGCGGCGGAACACCCTGGCGGGTCACGGGCTGAGCATCTTCACGCTGACGCCCTTCGCGGTCATGCAGCACAATCACAACGAGCATCACAGCCATCTGGGCAATCTGGACGAACGCGCCACGACCGAGATCTACACCATGACGCTGCGCGAATGGCAGGCGGCCGGGTTCTGGAAACGGCTGCATTACCGCCTCTACCGCAACCCGCTGCTGATGGTGCCCGTTGGAGGGCTGTTCACCTATGCGCTGGCCTACCGCTGGCCCAAGAACGCCGCAAAGATCGCGCCGTGGCAGGTTGTCCTGCACAATGGCGGGATTGCGCTGTGGGTTCTTGCGCTGTGGCTGATGGCGGGAACGCCGGCACTGGTGATCTACGCGGGCACCATCTTCACCGCCGGGTGCATCGGCGTGTTCCTGGTCTATCTGCAGCACAATTTCGAAGATACGTGGTGGGACCGCAAGCCGGGCCTGAATCCGGCGCGCGCGGCATTGCAGGGCTCGTCCGCGCTGGATCTGGGATGGTGGTTCGATCTGGCGGTGGCCAACATCACCTATCACGACATTCACCATTTCAATGCCAATATCCCCAGCTATCGCCTGCGCGCCTGCCACCGCGCGTTGCGCCGTCAGTACGAGGTACAGACGATCGGCTGGCGCGAGGCGTTCCGGTCATTCACCCTGAAGCTGTGGGACGAAGAGCAGGAGCGGCTGGTGCCGTTTCCGCGCGCCACCTCGCAAGGCCCGCGTCTGGTTGCGGCGGAGTAGTCGGGGGGCTAGCCCCGGACGCCTCAGTCGCGGGCCAACCACTTGGCCCTAGTCTGGGGGCTAGCCCGTCACGTTGTAGTCGGGGGGCTAGCCCCTCACGCGGTAGTGGGGGGGGGGGGCGCCCCCCGCCCCCCCCCGCGAGATTGAAATTTGGGGGGGGGGGGGGGGCGCGGGGGGGGTGTGTGGGTGACGCGCACCG
>JBBQHZ010000201.1:0-5260 GCA_038324445.1 Rhodobacterales bacterium
CGCAGGTGTGCGTTGCAGGGCGTCAGTTGCGACCAGGTATTGCAGATGCCGATCACCGGGCGACCATCAAACAGATCGGCGGGCAGGCCCTGGTTTTTCATCCACGACCGATGATAGATCGCGTCTTTGGAGGTGCCGCCGAACCATTCCTGACTGCGGAGTTTGCGGGGCCATGCGGCGGGTTTGAAGGTCATCAGAGGGCTTTCACGGTTGTCGGGCTGTTGGTTTTTGGCGCAACGGCGAGGGGGTTGATGAGAGGAAGGCCGAAGGGCGTGGCTTCGATTTCAAAGCTGTCGCCGGGTTCGGTGCGGATGCCATCGGCAAAGCTGAGCGTGGCGGTGCCGAACATGTGGACGTGCAGATCACCGGGATGGCGGAAGATCGGGTATTTGAAGTGGTGATGTTCGAGGTTCGCGTAGCTGTGCGACATGTTGGCCTGACCGGAGAGGAACGGCTTTTCCCAGATCACCGCGCCGCCCCGCCGAATGCGGGAGGTGCCGCGAATGTCGGCAGGCAGATCGCCCACAAGGATTTCGGGGCCGAAGGACGCTTCGCGCAGTTTGGAATGGGCTAAGAACAGGTAGTTCACCCGTTCGGTGATGTGGTCGGAAAACTCGTTCGCCAAGGCCCAGCCGATGCGGCAGGGGGTGCCGTCGGGGGCGATGATGTAGATGCCTGCGATCTCCGGCTCCTCGCCGCCATCTTCGGCGAAGGGGGGGGAGGTGAGGGGGGCGCCAGGGGCTACGGCGGTGTGGCCGTTGCCTTTGTAGAACCACTCCGGCTGCACGCCGATCTGGCCAGCGGCGGGCTTGCCGCCCTCCAGCCCCATGCGGAACATCTTCATGCTGTCGCTGAGGGTATCGGCCTGCAAGGTGGTGTGCATCGCATCACGGGCGGCGGCGGAGCCCAGGTGCGTCAGCCCGGTGCCGGTCAGGTGCAGGTGCGCGGGATCGGGGTGGGTGACGGGCAGCGCGAGGCGGCCTTCGGTGGCGATGGCGGCCAGATCCACCGCTTCGGCCAGACCGTAGCCTGCGATCACGGTGGCGAGGCTTTGACCGGTGGAGGCCGCCTGCATCGCCAAAGCGTAGGTGCTTGCGGCGCCTTTGACCACAGCGGCTTCGGAGCCTTCGCGCAGGATCACGGCGAGGGTGCCATCGGGGCGGTTCATCTGGGACAGGAGCATCGGAGCCTCATTTATTCTTGTTGTAGACGTCGAAGATCACGGCGGCGAGGAGGACCAACCCCTTGATCACCTGCTGATAGTCGATGCCGATGCCGAGGATCGACATGCCGTTGTTCATGACACCCATGATCAGCGCGCCGACGACGACGCCGATGATCTTGCCCGACCCGCCGGTCATCGACGCGCCACCGATAAACACGGCGGCGATCACGTCAAGCTCGAATCCCCCGCCCGCCTTGGGGGTGGATGAGTTGAGGCGGGCGGCGACGATCATCCCGGCGAGTGCTGCAAGGACGCCCATGTTGACGAAGCAGAAGAACACGAGGCGGTTGGTGCGGATGCCGGAAAGTTTGGCGGCCTTCTCGTTGCCGCCAAGGGCATAAATGCGGCGGCCGATGGTCGTGTTTTCGGTGACGAAGGCATAAAGGACGGTCAGCACGGTCAGCACCACCACGACGTTCGGCAGACCCCGGAACTGCGCCAGCTTGTAGCCGACAAAGATCAGCGCGGCGGAAAGCAGGACGTTGCGCGCCACGAACAGGACCATCGGCTCGGGGGTCATTCCAAATTCGGCGTCGCGGTTGCGGGCGCGCCAGCCGATCCAGACCACGGCGAGGGCGGCGAGGGCGACGAGCAGGATGGCGGTGCTGTTCAGGCGCTCAACGCCTGCAAGGGTTTCGTCCCAGGTGCCGAAGATATCGGGGATGAAGCCGGTGGACAGCGACTGAAAGGTTTTCGGGAACGGGCCGATGTTCTGCCCGCCCAGAAGCCACAGGGTGGAGCCGCGAAAGATCAGCATCCCCGCAAGCGTGACGATGAACGACGGGATGCGCCAATACGCGATCCAGTAGCCCTGCGCGGCCCCGATCAGCCCGCCCACCGTCAGGCAGGACAGGATCACCGCAAGCACCGGCCAGTCGAGGTTTACCGTCAGCACCGCAGCGACAGCGCCGGTGAAGCCCACGACGGAGCTGATGGACAGGTCGATATGCCCCGCCACGATGACCAGCAGCATCCCAAGCGCCATGATGATGACGTAGGAGTTTTGCAGGAAAAGGTTGGTGATGTTTTGGGCGGAGAGGAAATCCACATCCAGCATCCCCCGCACCATCAGGGTGAAGAAGAACACGATGGCGACCAGCGCCAAAAGCATGCCGTTTTCGCGCAAATGCCCGCCAAGCAGCGCCCTGATGCCTTGATCCTTGTGGTTGGTATCCACGCTCATCACGCCGCCTTTCCGTGGTTCTTTAGGATCATCGCCATGATCTTTTCCTGGCTCGCCTCGGCGCGGGAAAGCTCGCCTACGATGCGGCCTTCGTTCATCACATAGATGCGGTCGCACATGCCCAACAGTTCCGGCATTTCCGACGAGATCATCACCACGCCCCGGCCTTCGGCGGCAAGGTCGTTCATGATGGAGTAGATTTCAAATTTTGCACCCACGTCGATGCCGCGGGTCGGCTCATCGAGGATCAGCACTTGCGGGTCGGTGAACAGCCATTTCGACAGCACGACCTTTTGCTGGTTGCCGCCCGACAGGTTGACCACCTTCTGGAACACGCCGGGGGTGCGGATCGCCATTGCGCGGCGGTATCTCTCGGCCACCTGAGTTTCGCGGCGTTTGTCGAGGACGCCGTTTTTCGACACGCCCGTCAGGTTGGCCAGTGTGATGTTGCGCACGACCGGTTCTTCGAGGACGAGGCCAAGCACCTTGCGGTCTTCGGTGACATAGGACAGGCCCGCCGCAACAGCTTTGGCGACGGTGGAGGTGTCGGTGACGCGGCCGCCGATGCGGACCTCGCCGGTGATCTTGCGGCCGTAGGAATGGCCGAACAGGCTCATCGCCAGTTCGGTGCGCCCGGTGCCCATCAGGCCCGCGATGCCGACAATCTCGCCTTTGCCGACGGTGAAGCTGACGTTGCGGATCATCTGGCGGCCGGCCTGATCGGGGTGCCAGACATTCCAGCCCCGCACCTCCATCAGCGTCTCGCCGATTTGCGGAGTGCGGTCGGGGTAGCGGTGCGCCATGTCGCGACCGACCATGTCGCGGATGATGCGGTCTTCGGAGATCTCGCCGCGGGTCAGGGTGGAGACGGTGGCCCCGTCACGCAGAATGGTGATGCGGTCGGCCACCTTGTTGATCTCGTTCAGCTTGTGGCTGATCAGGATCGAGGTGATGCCCTGGGCTTTCAACTCAAGAAGCAGGTCCATGAGTTTGGCGCTGTCGTTTTCCTGCAACGCGGCGGTCGGCTCGTCGAGGATCAGAAGGCGCACGTCCTTGGCAAGGGCCTTGGCGATCTCGATCAGTTGCTGTTTGCCGACGCCCAGCTTTTCGACGCGGGTGGTGGGCGCATCGGTCAGGCCGACCTTGGCCAGCAGGGTTTCGGTTTTCTGGAACGTCGCGGGCCAGTTGATTACACCGTTGCGGGCCACTTCGTTGCCGAGGAAAAGGTTTTCCGCGATCGACAGCAGCGGCACCAGCGCCAGTTCCTGGTGGATGATGATGATGCCCTTCCGCTCGCTGTCGGAAATCGTCCGGTTCATCAGGGGCGCGCCATCATAGACGATCTCGCCCCCGTAGGAGCCGTGCGGGTAGATGCCGGACAACACCTTCATCAGGGTGGATTTGCCAGCACCGTTTTCGCCGCAGATGGCATGAATCTCTCCCGCCTCGACCGTGAGGGTGACGTGGTCAAGCGCACGCACGCCGGGGAAGACCTTGCTGATCCCCCGCATCTCCAGAAGTGCCGGCATCCGTTTCCCTCTCGCAGCGCTTCCGCCCGCCGGAATCGGGCGGGCGGAAGTGGTGCAACTTACTTCAGCTGATCAGCGGTATAATAGCCCGAAGTGACGAGGATCGCATCGTAGTTCGTGGCATCCACCGGCTGCGATTCCAGCAGATAGGACGGGATCACCTTGACGCCGTTGTCATAGGTGGTGGTGTCGTTGATCTCTGGCGTGCCGCCCGTCAGGATCGCATCGACCATCTTCACCGTGACGCCTGCAAGGTTGCGGGTGTCCTTGAAGATCGTGGAATACTGCTCGCCCGCGATCATGGATTTGACCGAAGGAATTTCGGCATCCTGACCGGTGACGATCGGCATCTTCAGATCGCCCGAGCCATAGCCCACGCCCTTGACCGACGACAGGATGCCGATCGACAGACCATCGTAGGGCGATAGCGCGCCATGCAGCGGCTTGTCGCCGTAATTGGCGGACAACAGGTTGTCCATCCGTGCCTGAGCGACCGCGCCATCCCAACGCAGGGTGCCGACCACGTCCATGCCCATCTGGCCCGAAGCGACGACAATGTCGCCCGAAGCGATCAGCGGGTCGAGGACCGACATCGCACCGTTGTAGAAGAAGAACGCGTTGTTGTCGTCGGGCGAGCCGCCGAACAGTTCCACGTTCCACGGCTTGACGTCGCCGAAGCGTTCCTTGAGGCCTGCGACCAGCGATTCGGCCTGCTGCACGCCGACCTTGAAGTTGTCGAAGGTGGCGTAATAGTCGACCGAGCCGCTGTCGCGGATCAGGCGGTCATACGCGATGACCTTGATGCCAGCGGCGGCTGCGTTGTCGAGCGCGTTCGACAGGGTGGTGCCATCGATTGCAGCGATAACTAGAACCTTGACACCCTTGGTGATCATGTTCTCGATCTGGGCCAACTGGTTCGGGATGTCGTCTTCAGCGTATTGCAGATCGGTGCCGTAACCGGCGGCGGTGAATTGCTCCACCATCGAATTGCCGTCGGAGATCCAGCGGGCCGAGGATTTCGTCGGCATGGAAATGCCGATGATGCCCTTGTCCTGCGCGAAGGCCGGAAGCGAGAGCAGTGGCATGGCGGAAGCGAGCGCCAAAAGCGCCCTTCTGGAAATATTCATCATGGTCCTCCCAAAGATGCGGCGGGCGGCGCTTGCTGCGCCTGTTACCCGTGCGCGCACCATTGCAATGCCGGGGCATATCCGTCAAATCATGGTTGGCGATGATGGGATACCGGAATTGATATGACCTGGACGCAAGGGTTGCTGGGGCGGGGGCTCAAGCTCAGCCATTTGCAGATGTTGCTGGCGTTTGCCG
>JBBQHZ010000202.1:0-5144 GCA_038324445.1 Rhodobacterales bacterium
CCCGGTGCGGATCCCGGCAAGCCATACGGCAAGGCCCATCCAGATCGCGGTCAAATGCTGCATCCTCCGGTCGATCTGCAGAAGGTAGGTCAGGATAAGGCGCACAACGACCCCGCAAGTCGCCAAAACAGCGAACCTTGCGAGAGGGTTGCGCAGTATCCGCATCGCTTGACCTATCCCTCGCGTTTCTCCAGTGACATGTCGGGCGCTTCGGGGTTCTTCATCCCGATCACGTGGTAGCCGGCATCGACGTGGTGGATTTCGCCCGTCACCGCGCGGCCCATGTCGGACAGCAGATAGAGCGCCGATTGTCCGACCTCATCCTGGCTGACGGTGCGACGCAGGGGGGAATTGTTCTCGTTCCACTTGAGGATGTAGCGGAAATCGCCGATGCCGGACGCCGCCAGTGTCTTGATAGTGCCGGCCGAAATCGCGTTCACTCGGATGCCGTCGCGGCCCAGATCCTCGGCCAGATACATCACCGATGCCTCCAGCGCCGCCTTCGCCACGCCCATCACGTTGTAATGCGGCATCACCTTTTCAGCGCCATAATAGGTCAGCGTCAGAAGCGATCCGCCATTGGGCATCATCTTCTCCGCCCGCGCGCAGACGGCGGTGAAGGAATAGACCGAGATGTCCATGGTCATCTTGAAGTTCGCGGACGAGGTTTCGACGTAGCGCCCGCGCAATTCGTTCTTGTCGGAGAAACCGATCGCGTGAACCACGAAATCGAGGCTGCCCCATTCGGCCTGCAGCGTGTCGAAGAGAGCATCCAGCGACGCCTCGTCACCGACATCGCACGGGATCACCAGCTTGGAGCCGACCTGCGCCGCCAGAGGCTGCACACGCTTCAACAGCGCCTCGCCCTGATAGGAGAACGCCATTTCCGCCCCCTCGGCCCCCAGGGCCTTGGCGATGCCCCAGGCAATGGATTTGTCGTTGGCAAGCCCCATGATCAGCCCGCGTTTGCCGTCCATCAACCCCATCGTGTGTCCCCGTGGTTTCTCGTTTCTTGTCCCTCTCGTAGGCCATCGCCCGGAACGCTTCAAGACGGGGCGGCCCTTGCCGCCGGTGCTGTGGCGCATTAGCTCGACCGCAGGGCCATTGCACGGGAGTCGGCAGATGAGCGACCGGGACGGAATTTTTGCGGGCGATGATCCTTTTGTGCTGGCGCAGAGCTGGTTGGCCGAGGCGGAAGCCTCCGAACCCAACGACCCCAACGCCATTGCCCTGTCGACGGTCGATGCCCATGGCCTGCCCAATGCGCGCATTGTCTTGCTGAAGGAGATCGAGCAAGCCGGCGCGGGACAGGGCGCCTTCGTGTTCTACACCAACTACGGCTCGGCCAAGGCGGCCGAGATCGAGGGCGCGGGAAAAGCGGCCTTCGTGATGCATTGGAAAAGCCTGCGACGCCAGATTCGCGTGCGCGGGTTGACCGAGAGGGAAGAGGGGCCGCAAGCGGACGCCTATTACGCCTCGCGCTCGCTCACGAGCCGTCTGGGGGCATGGGCGTCGCAGCAATCGCAGCCATTGTCGGGCCGGGGCGCCTTGATGGCCGAGGTCGCCGCCGTCACCTTGACCCACGGCCCCAATCCGAAACGCCCGCCCTTCTGGGGTGGTTTTCGCATTAGACCTGTCGAGATCGAGTTCTGGGCAGATGGCGCGTTTCGGCTGCATGACCGCTTCCAATGGCGTCGCGAAACGGTCGACGGGCCGTGGACGATCCACCGTCTTCAGCCCTGAATGACGCGGACGTAACCTGACTTTAGTGTTGCTGATGTGCAATTTCACGCATCGTGAGTTTGCCGGACCGAGGAAAATAAGGTTGTCTCCTTAGCGTTTCCGGTAAACTCAGTGTTTTTCCGGTTATGGTTAACAAAGGTGAGGTGCGTGACGTGGACATGTCGCAGAACAAGGATTTGGACGCACCGATCGAGGGCCACGTGAAGTGGTTCGATGCCACCAAGGGTTTTGGATTCGTCACGCTGGCCAATGACGGTCCCGATATCTTGCTCCATGCCAACGTGTTGCGCAATTTCGGCCGCAGTTCCGTGGTCGACGGAGCCCGTGTGATCCTACGCGCGCAGAAGACGGATCGTGGTTATCAGGCGGTGGAGGTGCTGGCGATCGAAGCCTCGCCAAGCGAGGCCGACGCGTCGAGCCCTGCCGCCTTGCCCGACCTGCCGGATGCGACCGACCTGCCCCTTGTCGCGGCCCGTGTGAAGTGGTTTGACAAGGGCAAGGGCTTTGGCTTCGCCAACGTCTTCGGGCATCAAGACGATGTCTTCATCCATGCCGAGGTCTTGCGCCGGTCCGGGTTTGCGGAATTGCAACCGGGAGAGGCCGTGGCGATCAAGGTGGTCGATGGTCCGCGCGGCAAGATGGCTGCGGATGTTCGGACCTGGGACCACGCCTGAGGGGCGAGCGGCCGGGCTTGTCCGCTCGATGCCCCAAGGTTGGGCACTGTGGAAGGTCCAAGAACCATGCGTCTCCCCCTGATCCTTGCCTGCGTCCTGACCCTGACGGGATTGTCTGCCACCGCCACCTATGCGCAGTGCGTCGAGGATCGGGTCGAACTGCGCGGCGACTGGGGGTCTGCCCGGTTCCGGGTGGCGATCGCGGACGAGCCGCGCGAACGCTCGCAAGGGCTGATGCGTGTCGAGGACATGCCGCGCCTGTCGGGCATGCTGTTCATCTATGAGCGGCCACAGCGCGTCAGCTTCTGGATGGAGAACACGCTGATCCCGCTCGACATGATCTTCATGACCGAACAGGGGCTGGTCCGCCGGGTGCATTCCAACGCCGTGCCGCTGGATCGCACCCCCATTCCGGGCGGCAGTGATGACATCCTCTACGTGTTGGAGGTCAATGGGGGCGTGGCGGCGGATTTCGGCATCACCGAAGGCAGCCAGATGCGCCATCTGACCATCCCCGACGATATCGCGCTCTGGCCCTGCGGCGAGTGACGGGGCTTGCGTATCCCCCCAAGGCTTGGATAAGACCGCATCAGTCGGGGTGTGGCGCAGTCTGGTAGCGCGTCTGTTTTGGGTACAGAAGGCCGTGAGTTCGAATCTCGCCTCCCCGACCATTTCTCTCAAATAAGCTATATATGGTGTGCGAACTCGCAAGAGTTCGCCATATGCAGCGTTCCGCGCGTAAAACTGTGACACTTAGACGACAGCAGTCCAGTGCGCCGTGACCCGGCATCCGGGCAATCGGGACGCGCGCGCCTTTCACCCGATGGGTGAAGCATTCCCTCTATCGTCGCAGGATCATTGGAAAACACCCGGTCCTGCCCGCCTGAGGCTGAAAGCCGAGAATCGCCGTCCAGGGGGAGGTCGGAATCCTGCCGAAAAAGCAAGAAATTTTGCTGGGGATATTCGGTAAAATTCGGTTGACCGGAGGGGGCCATACACGTCAGATTGTGCGGGCTGCCAACGACTACACCACATGTAGTGACGCAGCATAGGGAACGAGGGTTCACCGTCAACATCACGGCCACCCGGCAAAACCATGCCGGACCATCGAGCGCAGCTTTGGTGTTCGAGGGGTATAAAGCCGTGTGACGGTCTCAAACGATCCACTTAACCGAGCGGTCAGAGGGCAGAAGACCCTGGCAGACCGCCTGATTTGGGACACGGCCCAGTGGGCCACGGCATGTGAGGCAGCCAGATGAAGATTGAACGCAGATTTACCCGCAACGGGTCGGATGTTTATGCCGATCTCGATTTCACCACCACCACATCCGAGATCAAGAATCCGAACGGGACGACGGTGTTCAAGCTGGAAGCGGTCGAGGTTCCCGTTGGCTGGAGCCAGGTCGCGTCCGACGTCATCGCCCAGAAATACTTTCGCAAGGCCGGTGTGCCTGCTGCCACCAGGCCGGTGAAGGAAAAGGGCGTACCTGCGTTCCTTCAGCGCCACGTGGCCGACGAAACCGCGCTGGAGGCACTGCCGGAAGATCAGCGTTATGGCGGCGAAACGTCCGCCAAGCAGGTCTTCCGGCGCCTTGCCGGCGCCTGGGCCTATTGGGGCTGGAAGGGCGGCTACTTTACCAAGGAAGCGGACGCCCGCGCCTATTTCGACGAAATGCAGTTGATGCTCGCGCGCCAGATGGCTGCGCCGAACTCGCCGCAGTGGTTCAACACCGGCCTGCACTGGGCCTATGGCATCGATGGCCCGGCGCAGGGGCATTACTATGTCGACTATCAGTCCGGTGTGCTGACGAAATCAACCTCCAGCTATGAGCATCCCCAGCCCCATGCCTGCTTCATCCAGGGCGTGAAGGACGATCTGGTGAACGAGGGCGGTATCATGGACCTGTGGGTGCGGGAAGCGCGCCTGTTCAAGTATGGTTCGGGCACCGGCACCAACTTCTCCCACCTGCGTGGCGAGGGCGAGAAACTGTCGGGCGGCGGCAAGTCGTCGGGTCTGATGGGGTTCCTCAAGATCGGCGACCGGGCTGCCGGCGCGATCAAGTCGGGCGGCACCACGCGCCGCGCGGCCAAGATGGTGATCGTCGACGCCGATCACCCCGATATCGAGGATTTCATCCAGTGGAAAGTGCTGGAGGAGCAGAAGGTCGCCTCCATCGTTGCCGGTTCCAAGATGCACGAGAAGATGCTCAACGGCATCTTCGCCGCAATCAAGGCATGGGATGGCGTGCTGGCCGATGCCGTCGATCCCGCCAAGAACGAGACGCTGAAGCAGGCGATCCGCGAAGCCAAGAAGGTCGCGATCCCCGAGACCTATGTGAAGCGCGTGCTGGATTACGCCAAGCAGGGCCATACCGGCATCAAGTTCCCGACCTACGACACCGATTGGGACAGCGAGGCCTACAACTCCGTCTCCGGCCAGAACTCCAACAACTCGATCCGCGTCACCGATGCCTTCCTCAAGGCCGTCGAGGATGATGGCATGTGGCAGCTGATCAACCGCAAGGACGGTTCCGTCGCGAAAGAGATCAAGGCCCGCGACCTGTGGGAAACCGTCGGCCACGCCGCCTGGGCCTGCGCCGATCCGGGCATCCAGTATCACGACACGGTCAATGCCTGGCACACCTGCCCGGAAGACGGTGCCATCCGCGGCTCGAACCCGTGCTCGGAATACATGTTCCTTGACGATACCGCCTGCAACCTTGCCTC
>JBBQHZ010000203.1:0-5119 GCA_038324445.1 Rhodobacterales bacterium
TCTCCGCGTCCGTCCAGAGCCGCTTCGTCCGACGCGCCATCGAGAGACCCATACTGTCCACTACCCAAGGTGGACACTATCGATCCCACTCCATCCCCGTCAGAGCAGCGAGACCGGACGGTTACCGAAATAAAGCAGAGCGATCTCATTCTTATCCTGAAATAACTCTTGAATCGCTACCCTCAGCTCCTTCCGGGGCACGACCTGTCCCGGTCCGGTTGCGGCTAGGAGCTTCGTATGGAAGTTCACTTGGCCGTTAGAGTCGCGGTCCAGCATCGCCTTCACGCTATGGGCGTCATTCACGCAGCCGTGGAGCGGATTGATGTGGTCGTAGTAATCGACGCCGACAACCAGCGCTTTCCTCATGCCATGCCCCTATATGACGTCGATGAAGTCTTTAATGTTGTCCCAGGTCCAGACCTTGATTCTAATGCCGGCAATGTTCGTCCGGTCGTCCTTCCGGCACCAGATGCCGAGGATCGGCTTACCTTCCTCGCGAGCACACTGGATTTCCCACTTCTGACCGCTGGAAGTCAGAGAATTCGCGCTTATGAGCGCAATAACCCCGTCGGAGCGCCGAATGCGGGTCCGCACTCGCTTCTTCCATTCGGTATCATAAACTTCCTTCACCGACATATCGATGTATTCAAATGGCGATCTGGTGCTGAGCGATTGACCTTTAAGGTGGTTCCTTGCCCACTCATCCTCAATCGCGAACGCCACGAAAACGACCTTTTTGTCCGCCATATGCTTCCTTCCCTCCAATTCCCCAACTTCACGCCGCCCGAGTACCACCCTACAACATACTGTATCTTGTGATGCTTGAAAACACCAGAGAGAGTGCGTGCTTCAAGAACCTGATTTCTTGAACTCGCCTCGTCAATCGGTAACCATGCCAACAATACTGAGAGGGTCTTCGCGTCGAGCTCGAAGGTGACGCAGCGAGTAGCACACCCTTTACGCAGTGCGAGTGTCGGCTTCCGCGATTGCGACTTGCGGACTCGTGACCGCAGCGAACTACCGCTCACCGCCCTCCCCGACGCCGTTGCTTATCTACAAGTCTACGCCTATATGACTAAGTCATACCACGGAGCCAGGCATGACCGTCAAGACAACCCTCAGCTTCACCGACCGCCACCATCGGTTCCTGACCGACAAGGTGGGCGAAGGCGTCTTTGCCTCGCAAAGCGCGGCTGTGGCGGCGGCTCTCGAACAGATGATACGCGATGAAGAGGAGCGCGAGTTGGCCCTTGGCGCGATGGCCGAAGAAATCCGGGCGAGACTCGAAACGCCCCGCGCCGACTATGTCGCGCACGAGGACGCCTTTGCCGCCGCGCGGGCACGCCTGCAGGCTGCCCGCGAGACGTGAGCTATCGCATCCGGTTCCATCCGGCGGTCGCGGATGATCTCGACGCGATCATACGCTGGCTGATCGACTATGCCGGCCCGCAATCCGCCGCGCGCCGGCTGGACGAGATCGAGGCCACCATCGCCAGCCTGTCAGACCTGCCGCACAAGGGCAGCCGCCGGGAAGAGATCGCCCCCGGGCTGCGCGCTATTCCAGCAGGCCGCAAGGCCGTTATCGCCTTCACAGTCGACGATGATGCCCGCGAGATTCATATCCACGCCGTGACCTATGCCGGGGCCGACTGGATCACGCGCAGCAAAGCGCGCGGGCTGTAGCAGGATGGCGCGAAAGCCCCTCCACAAATGGGCCTTCAAACCTGGCATGCGCGCAAGCGCTTTCGGATGGCGCGGCTCCGCCAAGGCGATCGAGCGGTTGAAATCGGCCAGCGCGGAAATCCGTGCCGTCAACCGCGCCGATCCGGTCACAGCGGCGGAGGGCGTGGCGGCATTGGCCGCGCGGATCTGGCCCGCGTTTGAGCATATCGACACCTCGTCGGGCGCGCTTGGAACCGCCGTGCGCCGGACGCTGGACGACCTTGTGCCGATCCTGATCGATGCCCCTGCCGATGAGAAGACCCGCGCAGAATGGCTGGAGCAGTTGCGCGCGGTGATCGAAGACGACGGTGTCGACTATCTTGCGCCGATCTCGGAGCGGTTCGGCGAGATTGCGGTCTTTCCCGCGCTCATGACACTGCATGCCGACCATGATCTCGACCTGATCCATCGGGCCTGGTCGGATTGGGAGCGCTATTCCCATGTCGGCACCGCGACGCTCACGCTATCCTGCCTGCTCGAGGCCGGACGGTATGACGAACTACTGGCGCTCCTCGCAGTCAAGAAGACCCGGCTGTGGTTCGATGACAAGTTCGGGGCCGAAGCTTTGCTTCGACAGGGCCGCGAGGATGATGCGCTCGCCTATGCCGAGGCGCTTCTGGAGGGGGATCGCCAGACATGGGGCCATCACGACATCTGCCAGTTTTGCGAGGCGATCCTGGTACGCCAAGGCAAGGCGAACGAGGCCTATCACCGGTTCGGCCTGCCCACAGCGAGCGGAAACACCTGGCTGGCGATGTGGCGCGATCTGGTCAAACGCTACCCTGACCGGGATGCCCGTGCATTGCTGGAAGACCTGATCACGCTCCACGGTCGCAAGGGCAAATGGTTCGCCGCGGCCAAGACCGCGACGTATTTCGACATCGCCCTCGACTGCGCAGCCGATCATGAGTCGGCGCCGGCCACGCTCATCCGGGCCGCCCGCGATTTCGCGATCAAGGAACCGGCCTTTGCTGCCGATGTCGCTCTGCATGCCATCAGGCATCTTCTGGCGGGCCGTGGCTATGAACCCAGCCCGTTCGACATCGACGAAGCGGTCGATCACCTGATGACCGCCAGCACGCGCATCCACCGGCGGGGCTGGGCCATCGCGGCGCTTCAGCGACTGATGGAGACCTCGCCCGGCAATGATCTGATGCAACGCCGCCTTGGCCAGAAGCTGACCAAACTCAGTGCTGAATAGCGGATTGATCGCTATCGAGAAGCAGCCTGCACGGCGCGATGAAACCGACCATGCCCTGCCCTGACCTCGCAAATTTCGACCCCACAGCTGACCGCCCGGGCGAACGATCACGGTTTTCGGGAACGCAAATCGCCTTCAGAACGTTCTTCGATTAGCTGTGCTGGTGCTACATCCAAATGCGCCGCGACCCGCTGAAGGGTCTGCAACGTGACATTCTGATGGCCGCGTTCCATGGCGCTGACATGGGCACGGTCGACATCCATCGCCGCCGCCAATGCGGCCTGCGTCAGCCCGCGTGCTTGGCGGTAGTGCTTGAGATTACTTGCAAAAACAACGCGGATGTCCATCCGCAGCTAAAAAGCCTATCGCGTATTTTGGTGCGACGTATTATAATGCTCATCTGCAACCTGACTGACCGTGATCCGTTCTTGCACTGGCAATCCGATGTGCTTTTATGGACCTTAACGCCAAACGGCGAGGGGGAATCATGTCTGCCACCGGCACCACGCCGATCTCTGATCTCGCACCACAAGGCGAGGATCTGACCGACTACGACCACGCACATTTGACGCTTTACCTGCGCCTGTTCGACGCCGCTGAAAGCGGTGCAAGCCTGCAGGAAATCAGCCAGATCCTGTTCGGCCTCGATGCGGACAAGGAACCGGAACGTGCCCAAAAAATCTATGACAGCCACCTCGCCCGTGCGCGCTGGATGACCGAACACGGCTACCGCAAGCTGCTTGAGGGCGGTAACGGCTGAACTTTGCGTAATTCGGCCCAGATCGGCGAACACTCGCGCAGGTTGCGCAAGTTGACCGTTCGCGTCGTCGTTTTCTTCCACCTCTTGGCTATACTCTTTCCCCATCGAAACCTCTGACGCGGAGCTTCGCCATGACCAGGGATTGGCAAGACGAAGCGGCGTATCGGCATTTCGACAGCCTCGACCTGTCCGGGCTGGCCTGGGAATGCCTGCGCCGCAATTCAGACTATCGCGCAACCTATCCCCAGATGCGGGATGGATTGAGATCACCGGCTGCATGGGGGTTACGATTTCCCGGTTGATCCGGACATCGACGCACCCAAAGCACCCGTGTTCTGGACGCCTTCAATCGCCCCGGCAGCGGTAGGGTATGCTGTGCCGGTCCCCGGCGGCGACACCGCCGCGCCACATATCGACACAGATGATCTGACCGTCATCGGAACACAGGACGGCTTGATGTATGTGCGCCTTGCAACAGGCGCGTTGCTCGTGTTGGACGCAAAGAACCTGCGTCGGCCCTTCGGCATCCTGGTGCCGCTGGACGAGCATTGGACAGCGCGGATCAATTCGCTCGAGACTCTCCGCGCGCAATTGCTGCATCACAAACGATCCCCTCCATCCCTGACGCCGCAGCAGCGGCGGCGCATCCAGCTTGCACTGCGCACGCTCGATGCGCGCCGGGATCGTGCCAGCTACCAGACGATCGCACGGCATTTGTTCGGCGCACAGGCTGTGTCCCGCGAGCATTGGAAGACCAGCTCCCTGAAAGCCCAAGTCACACGATTGTCGGCCCATGGAACGCATCTGACCACCAAAGGCTATCGTTTTCTCCTTCTCGGCAAAGGACCAACGTGGCGCTCCAAGCCGCGAAAGTGATCACCGCGCGATCTCAGAAAATCGAATCATCATCAGGCCTGATCCATTTGGCCTTCGGGGGTGACGTTTTCGCGCCGCGATCTTCGTCATCCCTCCTTTGAGCTCTTCTCCGTTTTCATGACCTCCGACAGCCCGCGACGCGCCGTCGCGAGGCCTGACCACCGGAGATGCTCAAATGCCCGACCCCAACGAAGGACTAACGCCCCGCTACCTCAGAACCCCGGAAGCCGCCCGTTTTCTCGGTCTGTCTGGCCGTACGCTGGAAAAACACCGGACCTACGGCACGGGCCCGCGCTATTCGAAAATCGGCGGGCGCGTCGTCTACGCGGTCGACGATCTGCAGGCCTGGGTCACACGGGGCGAGAAGACCTCTACCTCGGACGAGACCGAAGACCGCGTTCTACCCGCCAAACGCCATGCCGCCGTTTCGCCGGCCTATCTGCGGCGGGGGCGCTGAGCCGATGCAGACACTTGTCCACCTCACCTGGATCGAAGGGCGCATCGAGCGCTGGATCCGTTTCGGTCGGATAGCCGGGGAAACCATCCTGACGCGCACGGAA
>JBBQHZ010000204.1:0-5080 GCA_038324445.1 Rhodobacterales bacterium
CCCCCCATGACAGAGATCCGCGCATTGGGCCACGACCACAGGAACCGGGGGCTGTAGGCGCGCCCGGCCATGCCGTAATTCCCCGCCCCGAAGGATCCGCCGACCAGCATCGTCACCTTCGGCACCGCCGTCGTCGCCACCGCCGTCACCATCTTGGCGCCATGGCGCGCGATACCTTCGTTCTCGTATTTCCGCCCGACCATGAAGCCAGTGATATTTTGCAGGAACACCAACGGGATCTTCCTGCTGGAGCACAATTCGACGAAATGCGCCGCCTTGACTGCCGCCTCGCTGAACAACACGCCATTATTGGCGATGATCCCCACCGGCAGGCCCATCACCTCGGCGAAACCGCAAACGATCGTCTCGCCGAACCGCGCCTTGAACTCGTCGAACCAGCTGTCATCGACGATGCGCGCGATCACCTCGCGGATGTCGTAGGGCGTCGTCAGCCGGGCTGGCACGACGCCGAACAATTCCTCGGGATCGTAAGCCGGGGGCCGCCCGCCAAGGCTGACCCCGTATTCGGTGGTGAACCCCGCCAGTGACGCCACCGCATCCGCCCCCCTCAGCGAGCCTACGGCATTTGCTCCCCTGAGCGAGCCTACGGCTCGACGTGCCAATGCCAGCGCGTGGGCGTCATCCTCCGCCAGATAATCCGCCACACCTGACAGGCGCGTATGCACATCGCCACCGCCCAGATCCTCGGCCGTCACCACCTCGCCGGTGGCGGCCTTCACCAGGGGCGGGCCGGCCAGAAAGATCGTGCCCTGATCCTTCACGATGATCGAGACATCGGCCATCGCGGGCACATAGGCGCCGCCTGCGGTGCACGAGCCCATCACGACCGCGATCTGCGCGATGCCCTTGGCGCTCATCCGTGCCTGATTGTAGAAGATCCGCCCGAAATGGTCGCGGTCGGGAAAAACCTCGTCCTGATTGGGCAGGTTCGCGCCGCCGCTATCCACAAGATATACACAAGGCAGTCCACATTCCTCGGCGATCTCCTGCGCGCGCAGGTGCTTCTTCACGGTGATCGGGTAATAGGTGCCACCCTTCACCGTGGCGTCGTTGCACACCACCATCACCTCGCGGCCATGGATGCGGCCGACGCCCGCGATCACGCCACCACAGGGCGCCGCCCCGTCATAAAGCCCGTGGCCCGCCAGCGCGCCCACCTCCAGAAACGGCGAGCCCGGATCAAGGAGGTTCACCACCCGCTCCCTCGGCAGCATCTTGCCGCGCGACACATGCCGCTCGCGCGAGCGCGCGCCGCCGCCTTCCGCCGCCAATGCCGCCGCTTCCTGCACCACGGCCAAGGCCTCCAGATGCGCCGCGCGATTGGCGCGCGCCTCCTCGGATCCCGCCAGAAACACTGATTTCAACCGCATCTCAGCCCATCCCCCCGTCGCCCGACCCACTCATTCCACGACACTCAACGCCGCCCAGTCGAGCAGCCCCATGACACCCATCAACCGCGCCACCTGCCACGCCCATACTGCCGCCTCATAGCCCAGCGCTGCCTCGAAGCTCTGGCACCAGAGGCGCTGGCGCAGATCCTCTCCGGCGCATTCGTCGCCCGCATTGGACCCGAACGCCAGCGCGCGGACCTGCGCGTAAAGCGGCGCCAGCGGCCCATCGCCCACAGATTCCGCGTCGGGCAGGATCGCCCGCAATTCCGCCCCGCGCGCCGCCAAGGCCGCCCGCAGCCGCCGTTGGCAGGCCAGTGGTCTTGTCGAGACCTCGCAGATCGCCATGGCGAGATATCCACAGTGTTGCACCCAATGCACGTTGATCGCGTCGAGCCGCCAGTCCATGCCATAGGCCGGCCCCTGAAGGGCCGCCTCGAACGCCGCCATCTCGGGTGGCAGACACTGCTCGAACCTTGGCGCGTCCGGCGCGCCGTCGGCCCAGATCTGCGCGCCCGCCGGCAGGGTCGGCAGGGCCGACAGGGCCGACAGCACCACGGCCACCGCAAGGACCAAAACCCTCATGTCCCGGACTCCTCGAGGATCACGTCCTCGGCAACAGGCTGCCCCGCGGCGTCGACGGCGACGAACCACGCCTCGCGCCCCTCGCGCTCGCACACCACGATCAGGCGCACCCCATCCACGCCGGAGGGGACGCCGTAACAATCCGTTCGCGCGCCGCCCGTCTCCGCCACATAGCGCGCCGCGTGATGCTCGATGATCTCGCCTTCGCTCGGCGGCGCCGAGACGACGCCCAGATAGAGGCCGAACGCCCCCGCCACCGCAAGGAGAAGCGCCAACGGCAGGATCATCGACCTGGTCATCGCAGCGCCTCCCGCGCGTGCCCCATCTGCATCACCTTGGTCGCCGCCGCCGGCGTCCGGCGCGCCGCCCCGTCCGCGGCCACTCCCTCCGCCGCCACCCGGCACGCCTGCAGCGCGAATGTCACAACCGCCCCAAACCGGACCGACGGCCTCATTCGAGCCAGCATCGCGCCACCTCCCCCTCCGCAATCGCCAGCGACGCACCCATCCCGCGCGCCGCCTCCCGCGCCGAAAGCCACCATTCCCGCGCCGCGTCCTGCAAGCACGACGCAGCGTCAGCCTGCCCGCGGCACCCGTCCGACACGCTGCCCCACGCCGCCGCCGCCCCGACGCGCAGGTTCACCACTTGCCCCTCTTCCAGAAACCGGCATGCCAGTTCCGCCCGACACTCCGCCGCCGCCACCTCGCCACGTCCGACACCGCACACATCCTCGGCCAGCCCGGCGCAGATGCGGTCCACCCGCAGCCCGGGATCGGACGCCGTCATCAGGCATTGCAACAGCGCCGCGCGCGCCAGCGGCGGCTCCTGCCCGAAGGCCGTTCCCGCCGACAGACACAGCACGGCCAAGCCCGCCGCCCCTTTCATCTTGGTAAAAAAACTCAAAAGCCCAGCCCGACCCGGAGCCGGACCTTGCCGGTCAAGCCGCCTCACCCCATCATCCCCATCAACTCGCGCCCGACCAGCATGCGCCGGATCTCCGACGTGCCCGCCCCGATCTCCATCAGCTTGGCATCGCGGAACATCCGGCTGACGGGGCTGTCGTTCATGAACCCGGCCCCCCCCATCGCCTGCACGGCCTGATGCGCCACCTTCATCCCCTCTTCCGAGGCATAGAGCACGCAGGCCGCCGCGTCCTGCCGCGTCACCGCGCCCCGGTCACAGGCCTTCGCCACCTCATAGGCATAGGCGCGCGCCGAATTCATCGAGGTATACATGTCGGCGATCTTGCCCTGCATCAGCTGGAAATCGCCAATCCGCTGGCCGAACTGCTTGCGCTGGGCCAGATAGGGCATCACCTCGTCCAGACAGCCCGCCATGATGCCGATATTCACGCCCGACAGCACCACCCGCTCGTAGTCGAGCCCGCTCATCAGGACGCGCACGCCACGCCCCTCTTCTCCCAGCACATTCTCGAACGGCACCTCGACATCCTCGAACACCAGCTCCGCCGTGTTCGAGCCGCGCATCCCCATCTTGTCGAAATGCGGGCTGGTCGAAAAACCCACCATCTCCTTTTCGATGAGAAACGCGGTGATGCCCTTTGATCCCGCCGCCGGATCGGTCTTGGCATAGACCACCAGCGTATCCGCGTCGGGCCCGTTGGTGATCCAGTATTTGGTGCCGTTCAGCACGTAGCGATCGTTCCGCTTCTCGGCCCGCAGCGCCATCGAGACCACGTCCGACCCCGCCCCCGCCTCGGACATCGCCAAAGCGCCCACATGCTCGCCCGATACCAGCCGGGGCAGGTATTTTGCCTTCTGCTCCGCCGTCCCGTTCAGCGCGATCTGGTTCACGCAGAGGTTGGAATGCGCCCCGTAGGACAGCCCGACCGAGGCGGATACCCGCGAAATCTCCTCGACCGCCACCAGATGCGCCAAGTATCCCATACCCGCGCCGCCGAATTCCTCGGCCACCGTCACGCCCAGAAGCCCCAACTCCCCCATCTCGCGCCACAATTCGTTTGGAAAAGCGTTGTCGCGATCGATCGCGGCGGCCAGCGGCTTCACCCGCTCCTGCGCCCAGCCATGCACCATGTCGCGCAGTGCGGCGATATCCTCGCCCAGATCGAATGCCATGGACCCCAGAAACATACCGCCCTCCCGATTAATTGAACGATTGTTCATTTAACGCCGGCGACGATCCTTGTCAAAACCAATCGCCGCCCCCCTACCGTGCGCGCGACATCGCTTTCGCGCAACTCCCGAACGCCCCCGCGCTTCATCCATCCCCGGATGATCACCACCGGAAAGGTGCCCCAAGCGGCATCTGACCACCAACAGACGCAGACTCGCGCCCACAGACCAGCCCTCCATGGGACGCAGGCAGAACGATCCGCACCGCGCCTCGGCTCCGACCCGCCGACTAAGCCCGGCGGGACGGCTCCGTCTCCCTTGCGACGCCTTCTCTGCCTCCCGACCGTCCCTACTCCCGCTATCACCACCGCACCGGAATCGCCCCCAAGCCTCCCACCGCCCCTTGCCTTCCGCCAAGGGCCGCGCAACCCTGCACCAGATCCCCATTGGCAGGCCCCGGATGCTCACCTTCCATATCTACGATGTCTTCACCGACACCCCCGTCACCGGCAATCCGCTGGCGATCGTCGAAGGGGCGGATGCGCTGTCGACCGCGCAGATGCAAACCATCGCGCGGCAGTTCAACCTGTCCGAGACGATCTTCGTTCAGACGCCAGACGACCCCGCCCACACGGCGAAAGTCCGCATCTTCTTCCCGACCGCCGAGATCCCCTTCGCGGGTCATCCCACCATCGGCTGCGCCCTGCATCTCGCGGGCGATACACACAACCAGATCATGCTCGAGGAAGTCGCGGGCCTTGTCCCCGTCGCGATTACCCGCGATGGGGCCACGATCACCGCCGAGTTCACCGCCCCGAAACTCCCCGTGGCAAAGCCCGGCACGCCCGCGGCGGCCCTCGTCGCCGACGCCATCGGTCTGCCGGCAACAGCCGTCTCCCCCGGCCCGATCGGCAACTACGCGGCCGGTCCTTCCTTCCTCTTCGCCCGGCTCACCGACCTTGCGGCGCTGGCCGCCGCCAGAATCGCCGAACC
>JBBQHZ010000205.1:0-5012 GCA_038324445.1 Rhodobacterales bacterium
GGGATGTGGCTTAGCGCCAGAAACGGGTTGATCATGTGGGCGGCGATCAGGATCAGCATGACGGTTGCCGTGGTCACGACCGAGCCGCGCAGCGCGTCGATTAGGATCTTGAGCGTCAAGGTGCGGCGCACCAGCGTGATCAGGATCACCGCGCCTGCGCCCACGGCCGATGCCTCTACCGGCGAGAAGAAGCCGCCATAGATGCCGCCGATGGTCAGCGCGATGACGCCCATGATGGGGGCTGCGCGCACGAAGGCGAGGGTTTTCTCGGACAGGGATGTGCGGGGGCCGGGGGGGCCGAATTCGGGCCGAATCACGCAGATCACGGTGATGGCCAGCACGAAGAGCGTCAGGAGCAGGATGCCCGGCAACACGCCCGCCAGAAACAGGCGACCGATGCTCTGCTCGGTCAGAATGGCGTAGATCACGAAGCCGGTGGAGGGCGGGATCAGAATGCCCAAGGTGCCGCCTGCGGCGACCGCCCCCGTCGACAGCCGGTGGCTGTATTTGAAGCGGTCCATCTGGTCGAGCGCGACTTGGCCCATCGTCAGCGCCGAGGCGACGGACGATCCCGACAGAGCGGCGAACCCGCCGCAGCCGATGATGGTGGCGGAAGCAAGCCCGCCCCGGATGGAGCCCACCACCGCATAGGCCGCGTCATAGAGCTGGCGGCTCATGCCCGTCGCGGCGGTGACGTTGCCCATCAGGATAAAAAGCGGGATCACCACCAGCTCGGGCGACGAGGCCAGCGTGAAGCTTTCGGAGGCCAAGAGATTGAACGCCGACGACATGCCGTTCAGCGCCGAGATGCCAAGAAATCCCACAAGGAACATCGCGAAGGCGACGGGAATGCGCACCATCAGAAGGATCAGCAGGGCGGCAATGCCGACAAGCCCGGTGGCGGTATCGGTCATTTCGGTTCCGCCATGTCCTGCCGCACGTCGCGGCCGGTAAGGGCAATCTCGATGGCCCGCAACGCCATGCCGAACGCCGTCAGAAGGGCCAGCCCGCAGAGCGCGTATTGAAACCACGCCTTCGGCAGGCGCAGAAGGTTCGTCGACAGGTTCAACATCTCGGAAATCTGCGCGCTTTCATAGACGGCCCAGGCGAGGGTGACGAAGATCACCGCCCCCAGCGCGGCCGAGAAGGAGTCGATGGCGCGGTTCAGGGCGGTGGGGAACTTGCATTCCAGAAGATCGACCGAGATATGGCCGCCGCGCCGGTCGCACAGGGCCATGCCGCCGAACACGACGATGACGAAGGACATGATGGTGACGTCGAGGGCGCCATAGAGCGGGTAGCCGAACTGGCTGCCGATGACGTCATAAAGGATCGTGCCCACCAACACGACAAGCGCCAGTGACCCGATGATCGCGGACAGGCCGATCAGCCTGTCCGCAAACTTTCGCAGAAGATCCATGCGGGATCAGTTGCCGGTCATCGCCGCAAGGGTTGCAGCCCCGCCGACCGTGTCGACATAGGCCTGGCTTACGCCAGAAACGGCCTCGGCGAACACCGCGATTTCCTCGGGCGTCAGGTCGATGACGGTGTTGGACGCATCAGCGCGCGCCGCTACGATCGCCGCCTCGCCCGCAGCGATCCACGCTTCCTCGGCCGACTGCGACAACGGGATGCCGGTGGCGGCATCGACGGCGGCGCGGTGTTCGTCCGACAGGCCGTCATAGACCCCCTCGTTCATCACCACGAAGAAGGTGTTGCGGCCAAGCGGCGCGCCAAGCGTGAAGGAACTTGCCACCTCGTCCAGACGGAAATCCGACAGGGTCGACGCGCCGGTGATGACACCGTCGATCTCGCCGGTTTCCAGCGCCTGATAGACCTGGCTGATCGGCATCTGCTGCGGCGTGGCGCCCAAGGCGATTGCGGCATCGGCGGCCGTGGCACCGGCCACGCGGATGTCGAGGCCAACCAGATCGGCGGGGCTGCGGACCTGCACGTCGCGCATGATCAGGATGTTCGGCTCGGAGGTCCAGAGTGCCAGCGGCACGGGGCCCGGAAACTCTTCGCTGATGAGATCGATGGCCGCCCACAGCGCTTCATATCCGGGCCTGTCGGCGGCAAGGGCGCCGGGCAATTCGGCGATCATGGTCTGCTCGAACTGCGACGAGGTATAGCCGGGAAGGCCCCAGGTGATCTCGGCAACGTTCTGCAGCGCGCGGACATATTGCTCCACCGGACCTGCGCCCAATTCGCCGCCGTGATAGCCGCGCACGGTCAGGTCGCCGTTTGTCGCCGCCGTCAGTTCGGCATTCAGACGCTCGATAACCGAGGCGTTCACGGTGTGGAACGGCGGTGTGAAGTTTGCGAATTTCAGCTCCAGCGCCTGCGCGCCCGTGGCACCAAGCGCCAGCACGCCTCCTAGAAGTACAGTCTTGATATTCATGGAAATCTCCTCCCTTTGATACGTTTCCGGGGTTTCGCCCCGGTTCAGGCATCGGGCGGAAGTCTAGAACAACCTCCGCCCCAATGCGAATTCAAAGCTGATGCCCGGCAATAAGCAATTGCTATTGCGCGGCGCGCGACCGCCAGCTGTCGGCATAGTTCTCGCGGGCTTCCTGCGCGTAGGGCGTTGCCGCCACACGGACCCGGATTTCGGCCTGCCGATGCTTCTCGGCCGACGTCTTGGCGGTTTCGTCCGACTCTCCCCACCGCAGTGTCAGGATGTCTCCCTCCTGCACCGATTGCTCTACCACACCCAGCGACAGAACCGAGCGTTCGTTATAGCTGTAGCCGTTGAACATGCTCATGCCCACCATCTTGTCACCGGACATGACCATGTCGGCGGTGGAAGAGGCATAGTTGGGCTGCGGGAAGTCGATCCACTTGTAGGGGATGCCGTCCTCGAAGGCAGATGCGATGACTTTCAGCACGTCCTCGCCGTTCCATTCGAACGTCACCTTCTTGCGGTTGGTGGGCGCGTCGCGCAGCTTGGTGAGTGCCTCCTTGCCGATGAAGTTGTCCTTCTTCCAGCCGATGTAGAAGCCATAGCCAAGCTCGAACGGGTTGACGTAATAGTCTTCGATCTTGTCGGAGACATAGCTGCCGCCGATGGCGCCCGCCGCCTCGTAGCTTTCGGAGGACAGCCAGTCGCGGTAGTCGGCCATCATGCCGTCGCCGGTGTAGATGCCGGGCAGGGGCGAGGGGATCCAGCCGGATTCCAGCGTGTTGGTGGAATAGGCGCGGCTGCCGCAGCGGGTCAGGTTGACCCCGGCATCCTTGGCGGCCTGCAGGATCGTCGAGAGGATATAGGCCTTGTCCTCATACGGTCCCCAGATTTCCAGCCCCGGCGCGCCGGACATGCCGTGGCGCAATGCCTGCACCCGCTTGGAGCCGACATTGATCCAGTCGACATGGAAGAACTTGATATCCTGAACCGGGCCGCCATTCATCTTCTCGAAGATCTTCGGCGCGTCGGGGCCCTGGATCTGGTAGCGGTAATGGGTGCGCAGCACGCGCTCGCCCTCGGGGCGGGAGGTGGAGCGGGGATCGTGCTTGATGCGCACGTTCCAGCTTCCGGTTGCGGCGCAGAATTGCAGCCAGTTCGACACCGGCGCGCGGCCGACGAGGATGAACTTGTCCTCGCGCTCGCGGAAAATGATGTGGTCGCCGATGACATGGCCCTCGGGTGTCACGGGCACGAAATGCTTGGCGCGGTTCAGGTCGAAATTGGCGAAGCTGTTGATGCCGTAGTGGCTTAGGAATGCCTCGGCCTGCGGGCCTTCGACAATCAGCTCGTCCATATGGTGCGACTGGTCGAACAGCACCGCGCTATCGCGCCAGGCCTGCTGCTCCATCCGCCAGTTGGTGAATTCGGGCGTGACCACGGGGTAGACATACATGCCGATCTGCGAGTTGCGCAGCATCTCGACCGGGTTCTTGTGGCCCTTCATGACGGTAGTCAGGTTTTGCATCTTTCTTGGTCTCCTTGATGGTTCAATTGGGGGATACGAGGGCCAGCCCGGGAATGGTGGTGGCCTCGGTCTTGCGGCGATCAATCGCCTGTTGCAGGTTGCGCCGCGCCAGGCGGGCATGTTCGCGGGCCAGCGCCTCGGCGCGGGCCCCTTCGCCGGTTTCGATGGCGTCGAGGATCGCGCGGTGCTGGTCCTGCGCGATGATGAGGGATTGCAGAAAGGGGCGCTGCCCCTCCTGCCCGGTCAGGAAGGCGCCGGGGCCCGACAGCGGCATGCGCTTGGCGCGCGCGATCTCGCGGATCACGACGGGCGACGCGGCGGCCTGCGCCAGCCAATCGTGGAAGGCGGTGTTGTGCACAATGTAGGCGCGAAAATCGACGCCCGCCGCCGCACCCAGCGCCTGGTCGAGGGCGTCGAGGATGGCGCGCGCGGCGGCCAGTGCCTCGGCGCTGACGCCCCGCTCGGCCGCCAGCCGGGCAGCCAGACCTTCGAGCGTGCCGCGCACTTCGATCGCGTCGATGATGTCGCGCATGGTGTAGCAGGATACGCGGGCCGATCCGCCATCGTCGCGGTGCAACAGCCCCTCTTGCAGCAGATGCATCATCGCCTCGCGCAGCGGGGTGCGCGAAATGCCCAGACGGTCCGACAGGGCCGGTTCCGACAGCTTTTCATCCCGCGCAAAGGCGCCACTCAGAATCAGGGTCCGAAGCGCGCTCAGCGCGCGGTCAGCCTGACTGTAGCGATCCTTGGCCATCGTGATGACATCCTCCCCATTTCCCGATTGTGTATACACATTGAACGCAAACCTTCCAGTTTTGGCGCTCAATCGGGCTTGGGGGGAGTTATAGCCCCGAAATTGTATACAGAAACCCTGAATCTCAGGTGTTGATCGAGCCGCCGTCAACGGCAATCGTCTGACCGGTGACAAAGTCGCTTTCGCCTGAGCACAGGAACACCAGCGCCCCCAGCAAGTCGTCCGGATGCCCGTCGCGGGGGATCGCGCGCGAGGCGATGACCTTGGCGCGCGCCTTTTCGACATGCTCGGGATTGGCGAGGATGCTGTCGCTGAGCGTCAGGCCCGGC
>JBBQHZ010000206.1:0-5012 GCA_038324445.1 Rhodobacterales bacterium
GAGACGCCGGGGGGAGACGCCGGGGGGAGACGCCGGGGGGAGACGCCGGGGGGAGACGCCGGGGGAACGATCCTGGCGGGCGCAGGGCGGTCGGGCCGCCTTGTTTGGGGCGCGGGCCTGAGTCGATGGCCGACGCGACAAGAGGAGAGACGCGGATGGAAACAGCCTTCACACCCTGGACCTCGCTGGGCGGGGGAATGATGATCGGCGCGGCGGCGGTGGCTCTGATGCTGGTAGCCGGTCGGATCATGGGAGCGACGGGCGTTCTGGCGGGGGCGTTGTTGCCGGCATCGCGCGACGACGCGCTGTGGCGTTGGGTGTTGATTGCCGGGATGGTGACGGCCCCCGGCATCTATCTGGCGTTGACGGGAGGCTGGCCCGAGATCACGGTGCCGGTGAGCCTGCCGATGCTGATCGCGGGCGGGTTTCTGGTGGGGGTCGGCGTGACCTTCGGCGGCGGCTGCACCAGCGGGCACGGGGTCTGCGGGATCGCGCGGTTGTCGACCCGGTCCATCGTGGCGACGGGGGTGTTCATGGCGGCGTGTTTTGCCACGGTCTATGTCCTGCGCCACGTTGTGGGAGTCTGAGCGATGCGGTTGGTTCTGGTGTTCCTGATCGGCGCGGTGTTCGGCCTGGGGATCGTGGTATCGGGCATGGGAAACCCGGCTAAGGTGGTGAATTTCTTCGATATCGCAGGCACTTGGGACCCGTCGTTGATCTTCGTGATGGGTGGGGCGCTGGCAGTGACGGCGCTGGGATATCGGATCGTTCTGGGGCGGCGCGCGCCGCTCTTTGACGGGCGGTTTCACCTGCCGACGGTAATGCGAGTGGACGCGAGGTTGCTGGCGGGCTCGGCGACCTTCGGTGTCGGCTGGGGCATTGCCGGGTTCTGTCCGGGCGGGGCCTTGCCGGTGCTGGGGGCGTTCGATCCGGCCGTGTGGGTGTTCTGCGCGGCATTCGTGGCGGGCATTCTGGCGGCGCGCCTGTTGCCGGGGATGATCGCGGGTGTAAGGGAGGCCGAGGGATGAGCTATCCGGTGGACTTGGGCGTGGTGCCGACGGTGACGGGGTTCTTCGACGCCGCGACCAACACGATCTCCTACGTGGTGCAGGAACCCGGTGGGCCCGCTTGCGCGGTGATCGACCCGGTGCTCGACATCGACTACGCCGCCGGGCGAATCACCCATGGATCGGCGGAGCGGATTGTTGAATTCGTGCAAGCCGGTGGGCTGGAAGTGGCCTGGATCATCGAGACCCATGTCCATGCCGACCACCTGTCGGCGGCGCCCTATCTGCAGGAGAGACTGGGTGGGCGGATCGGCATCGGCGAGAAGATCGTCGAGGTGCAGGAGGTCTTCGGCAAGGTCTTCAACGAGGGGACAGAGTTCCAGCGCGACGGCTCCCAATTCGATGCGTTGTTTGCGGATGGCGATACCTATCAGGTCGGCGGGATGGCGGGGTTCGCCATGGCGACGCCTGGTCATACGCCCGCCTGCATGGTGCATGTGATGGGGAATGCGGGGTTTGTCGGCGACACGCTGTTCATGCCCGATGGCGGCTCGGCGCGGTGCGATTTTCCCGGCGGCGATGCGGGGCAATTGTTCGATTCCATCCAGAAGGTGCTGGCGCTGCCCGACGAGTTGCGGCTGTTCATGTGCCACGATTACGGCCCCGAAGGCCGCGCGATCGCGTGGGAGACGAGCGTGGCGGAAGAGCGGGCGAAGAACATCCATGTGGGCAAGGGAGTGAGCCGGGAGGCCTTCGTCGCCGTGCGCGAGGCAAGGGATGCGACGCTGGCCATGCCGAAGCTGATCATCCCGTCGCTGCAGGTGAACATGCGGGCGGGGGACATTCCGCGCGATGCGGACGGGCGGCCGGTGTTGAAGGTGCCGCTGAACGGGTTGTGAGCGGGGCCGGGGGATGGCGGGAGTGGGGGGGACGGGGGAGACGCTCGCCTGCGGCCTCGCCCCTCCCACCGTCCCGCAGGGGCGGGCTCCGTTGATCGGCGGGGCGTTGCGCGGGCGGTGCGTTTGAGTTTTTTTACCAAGCTGAAACAGGGGCGCGGTGTCAGGCGGCGAGGTCGATCCAGACCGGCACGTGATCAGACGGCTTGTCGCGGGCGCGGACATCCTTCTCGATCCAGCAGTCGCGCAGCAGGTCGGCGGCTTCCGGGCTGAGGAGGTGGTGGTCGATGCGGATGCCGTCGTTCTTGTCCCATGCCCCGGCCTGATAGTCCCAGAAGGAATACATGCCGGGCGATTGGGTGCAGGCGCGGAAGGCCTCGGTGAAGCCGAGGCTGAGCAGGCGGCGGAAGGCGTTTCGGCTTTGCGGGAGGGCAAGGGCATCCTCGCGCCATGCCTCGGGGCGGGCGGCGTCGATATCTTGCGGGATGATGTTGTAGTCGCCCGCCATGACCACCGGCATCTCGGAGGCCAGCAGGGTTTGCGCATGGGCGTGGAGGCGCGCCATCCAGGCCAGTTTGTAGTCGTATTTCGGCCCCGGCGCGGGATTGCCGTTCGGCAGGTAGAGGCCGCAGAGCCGCACGGCATGGGTGTCGCCCATTACCGTCGCCTCGATCCAGCGGGCCTGTTCGTCGGCGTCGTCGCCGGGCAGGCCGCGGATGATATCCTCCAGGGGGAATCTCGACAGGATGGCGACGCCGTTGAAGCCCTTCTGGCCATGGGTGGCAAGCGTGTAGCCGCGATCCTCGATGATCTCGCGCGGGAATCTGTCGTCTTGCGACTTGATCTCCTGCAGGAGCGCCACATCGGGCTTGGTCTCGTCCAGCCAGTCACTGAGCGCGCCGGCGCGCGCCTTGATGCCGTTGATGTTGAATGTTGCGATCTTCATCTGGCCGCCCCCCCCTTGCTGTGCGCCCGTTTTGCGCCTTTGCGACGGGCTTGCCAAGGCGGCAGCGTTTGGCCGAAGCGCCGCAGGGGGAGAGGAGTGTTCCCGACCGCGACGGGCGCTTCAGCCGGGTGGGCGGCTCAGGCGGTGGTGCGCGCGTCCGCAAGCCAGGCGGCGGCGCTTGCCTCATCCTTGAAGTTGCGGATTTCGTAGCCCGGTATCAGCGCGGATTCGACCACCGCCATGGTGCGGAACATCTGGTTGTGGCTGACCAGCGCCACCCGGTCGAGTTGGTGCAGCATCGCCAGCATCTGCGGCCAGTGGCGCATTTCAACCGCGATGGCGCCGAGCGAGGGCAGTGTTGCGCCCTCGTCGATCATCAGCGCGTCGCCATGCGTCATGCCCGCCATCGCGGTGGAGAGCACGTCCAGCCCCACCTCCATCGTTTGCGCGTCGAGCGACCCCGCGAAGGCGAGGCGCAGGGAGTTGGGACCTGTCCGGTCCACGGTGAATTTCGGGTCGAGCATGGCAGTCTCCTCTCCTGTGGGTGAGGACACTTGTGCCATGCTTGCGCCGGGCGGCGCCTTGATCCGCATCAAACCGCTGTCAGAAAAACGCCTGCAGTCCGGTCTGCGCGCGGCCAAGGATCAGGGCGTGGACATCGTGGGTGCCCTCGTAGGTGTTGACCGTCTCGAGGTTCTGGGCGTGGCGCATCACGTGGTAGTCGGCCATGATGCCGTTGCCGCCATGCATGTCGCGGGCGTGCCGCGCAATATCCAATGCCTTGCCGCAATTGTTCCGCTTTATCAGCGAGATGACCTCAGGAGCGCAGGTGCCCTCTTCCAGCATGCGCCCGGCCCTGAGCGCGGCTTGCAGGCCCAGCGCGATTTCGGTCTGCATGTCGGCCAGCTTCTTTTGGAACAGTTGCGTCTGCGCCAGCGGCTTGCCGAATTGCACGCGGTTGAGGCCGTAGTCGCGGGCGCGGTGCCAGCAATCCTCGGCCGCGCCGATCACGCCCCAGGCGATGCCATAGCGCGCGCGGTTGAGGCAGCCGAAGGGGCCCTTGAGCCCCTCGACATCGGGGAGGAGTGCGGCGTCGGGGACGGCCACCTTGTCCATCACGATCTCGCCGGTGACCGAGGCGCGCAGGCTGAGTTTGCCGCCGATCTTGGGCGCGGACAGGCCCTTCATGCCCTTCTCCAGCACGAAACCGCGGATCTTGCCGCCATGCGCTTCGGACTTGGCCCAGATGACGAAGACATCGGCGATGGGGGCGTTCGAGATCCACATCTTGGCGCCGGTCAGCACATAGCCGTCGGCGGTTTTGGTGGCCACGGTCTTCATGCCCGCAGGATCGGAGCCGGCCTCGGGTTCGGTGAGGCCGAAGCAGCCGATCAGCGTGCCCGCGGCCAGGCCGGGCAGGTATTTGCGCCGCTGTTCCTCGGTCCCATAGGCATAGATCGGATACATCACGAGGCTCGACTGCACCGACATCATCGAGCGATAGCCGCTATCGACCCGCTCGACCTCGCGCGCCACAAGCCCGTAGGTCACGTAGCCGGCACCAAGGCCGCCATATTCCTCGGGGACGGTGGTGCCCAGAAGGCCCATCTCGCCCATTTCGGCGAAGATCTCGGGCGCGACGCGTTCGTTGAGGTAGGCATCGTTGGCGCGCGGCAGAAGCTTGTCCTGCGCATAGGCCCGCGCGCTGGAGGCGATCATCCGCTCCTCCTCGGTCAGCTGGCTGTCCAGATGAAAGGGGTCGGCCCAGTCGAAAGGGGCGAGGGAAGGGCCGGTATGGCGCGTTTGACCGTCGGGCATGGGGGTAACCTCCGTTTGGGAAGAATTTGGGCGCATGGGACGCGATTGGCAAGGGTGGTGTCTTGCCGCGCCGGGATGGGCAGGCTAGCCTTTGACGGGGGAGGGACCTGGATGACCGGGCCACGGAAATTGCCGAATATTTTGAAGGGCTTGCGCCTTCCTGTGGTGGGCAGTCCGATGTTCATCGTGTCGGGGCCGGAGCTGGTGATCGCGCAGTGCTGCGCGGGCATCGTGGGGTCCTTCCCGGCGCTGAATGCGCGCGAGGGTGAGGGGGAGCCGCCGATGCTGGACGCGTGGCTGCGCCGGATCACCGAGGCGCTGGACGCCTGGAACCAGACGCATCCG
>JBBQHZ010000207.1:0-4995 GCA_038324445.1 Rhodobacterales bacterium
GCGATGGTGATGGCGCAGCGCGCGGCGAAGTCCAAGGCGGGCGCGTTCTTTGTCGATGAGAATTGCCATCCCCAGACCATCGCCGTGATCCAGACCCGCGCGGCCCCCTTGGGGATCGAGGTGATTGTGGGCGTGCCGGAGGCGTTGCAACCCGATGCCGTGTTCGGCGCGATCTTCCAGTATCCCGGCACCTTCGGCGGGCTAGCCGACCCGACGCCGCAGATCGAGGCGCTGCACGCGGCGCGCGCGATTGCCATCGTGGCCACCGACCTTCTGGCGCTGACGCTGGTGAAGGAGCCCGGAGCGATGGGCGCGGATATCGCCGTGGGCTCGGCGCAGCGGTTTGGCGTGCCGCTTGACTATGGCGGACCCCATGCGGCGTTCATGTCGTGCCGCGATGCGCTCAAGCGCTCGCTTCCCGGTCGGATCGTGGGCGTGTCGATCGACAGCCACGGACACAAGGCCTATCGTCTGTCGCTGCAGACCCGCGAGCAGCATATCCGGCGCGAGAAAGCGACCTCGAACGTCTGCACGGCGCAGGCGCTGTTGGCCGTGATGGCCAGCTTCTACGCCGTGTTCCACGGCCCGCTTGGTCTGCGCGCCATCGCCGAGCGGGTGCACCTGCGCGCGGCGCGGCTGGCGGAAAGCCTTCGGAAAGGCGGCTATCCGCCTGCAAACGCGACATTCTTCGATACGCTGACGGTGCCGGTAGGCAAGATCCAAAGCCGCATCATGGCCGCCGCGGTTGCACGCGGGATCAACCTGCGCGATGTGGGCAGCGACCGCATCGGCATCAGCGTCGACGAAGTTACGACCGAGGCTCATCTGGCCTCCGTCTGCGCGGCCTTTGGCGTGGCGCTCCTGCCTGCGACGAAAGTGCCCGCGATCCCTGACGCGGATCTGCGGACCTCCGACTATCTCACGCACCCGATCTTCCACATGAACCGGGCTGAGTCCGAGATGATGCGCTACATGCGCCGCCTGTCGGACCGCGACCTGGCGCTTGATCGCGCGATGATCCCGCTCGGCTCTTGCACCATGAAGCTGAACGCGGCGGTCGAGATGATGCCAGTTACCTGGCCAGAATTCGGCGCCCTGCACCCCTTCGCACCCGCCGATCAGGCCGAAGGCTACGCCGAAATGCTGATGGATCTTTCCGCCAAGCTTTGCGATATCACCGGCTATGACGCCATGTCGATGCAACCCAATTCCGGCGCGCAGGGCGAATATGCAGGCCTTCTGACCATCGCCGCCTACCACCGCGCGCGCGGCGAAAACCGCCGCGTCTGCCTGATCCCCGTGTCGGCCCATGGCACCAACCCGGCCTCGGCCCAGATGGCGGGGATGGAGGTTGTCGTGGTGCGCGCCGCCGAGAACGGCGATATCGACCTCGCGGATTTCCGCGCCAAGGCGGAGGCTGCGGGCGGGAATCTGGCGGCTTGCATGATCACCTACCCCTCGACCCATGGCGTGTTCGAAGAGACGGTGCGCGATGTCTGCGACATCACCCATGAATTCGGCGGGCAGGTCTATCTGGACGGCGCAAACCTCAACGCGATGGTCGGCCTGTCGAAACCGGGCGATCTCGGGGCGGATGTCAGCCACCTGAACCTGCACAAGACGTTCTGCATCCCCCATGGCGGCGGCGGCCCCGGCATGGGCCCCATCGGTGTGAAGAAGCACCTGGCACCCTACCTGCCCGGCCATCCGGAAACCGGCGGCACCGAAGGGCCGGTTTCTGCCGCTCCGTATGGCTCGGCGTCCATCCTGCCAATCTCCTATGCCTATATCCACCTGATGGGTGGGGCGGGGATTACCCAGGCCACCAAGGTGGCGATCCTCAACGCCAACTACATCGCCCGTCGGCTCGACGGCGCCTATGGCGTTCTGTTCAAAGGAAAAACCGGCCGCGTGGCGCATGAATGCATCCTCGACACACGCCCTTTCGCGGAAGCAGGCATCACCGTCGACGACATCGCCAAACGGTTGATGGACCATGGTTTTCATGCGCCGACGATGAGTTGGCCCGTGGCGGGCACGCTGATGGTCGAACCCACCGAATCGGAAACCAAGGCCGAAGTGGACCGCTTCATCACCGCCATGCTCGCCATCCGTGCCGAGATCGCCGAGGTCGAAGCGGGCAGGATGGCGCCCGAGGCCAGCGCGCTGCACCATGCGCCTCACACGATGGCGGACCTCGTCCGCGATTGGGACCGCGCCTATACGCGCGAGCAGGGCTGCTTCCCACCTGGCGCGTTCCGCGTCGACAAATACTGGCCGCCGGTCAACCGCGTCGACAACGTGGCAGGCGACCGCAACCTGATCTGCACCTGCCCGCCGCTGGAAGACTACCTCGACGCGGCCGAATAGGACCTGAAAAGGAAAGGGCCCCACGAGCAAAACACGCGCCGGGGCCCCAATTTCAGCTTGGCAGAAAACTCCGGGGGGGCTCCACAGGAGCGGGGGGCTGGCCCCCCTCCCCCTTCACCTTTGGCCTCAGCGTGCCCGGCCAAAGCGCTGATAAAGCCCGTCCAGCGAATATGTCTCTGCTACCGGACCATGATCGTCTTGCAGGAAACTCGGGTCGGACGGCAAACAATAGCGCCCACAGGCCTGGGTCATGGTTCCCGTCGTGCCATCGACATACCACAACCGCCCGCCGGGTGTGCCAACCCAGCCGTTCACGCCGAACTGCATGTCGCCTTCGACGTCCTGAATGGATGGCACTTCGCCATCATAGGCCGGGTCCCAGGCCGCGTGGGTGTGCCACGACGAAATCGCCCGCAACCCCGGCTCCAGCGGAAGGGAGGCGCAGCTTGCATTTCCGCCCCAGGACACTTTCGTCGAGAAGAGTGCTCCCTCGGCGTCTTGCAGGATGTAACCGCAAACCTCGCGGTTGAACCGCACGCTCAACTGGTTCATCGATTCCATCAACCCGATCACGAATTCCGTCTCTCGGGCGTCCTGGGCTTGGGCGATGGGGGCTGACAACAGCGAGGCGACAGTTGTCAGGACGGTCAGCAAGAAACGCATTGTGAAGATCCTCTTGGATGGGGTCGGAATGACGGTAGCGGGAATCCGCGCCTGGGCAAAAACAAACATGCCGTCATGTGGTGGAAAGTGCCTTAGGTTACGCTAAGCTGCGGACAGAACACGATTTTGGAGAATACTGATGGCGCGCCTGGATGACATGATGAAAGCCCGAGTGGACGCGATGGCCAAGGGCACGCCGATCGAGCGGCTGACCGACGATTCGGCGGTTCGGGAGTGGTTGGTGCTGGGCCGTCTGGCGATGTTCTTCTGCATCTGGGCGGGCATGATCTGCGCCATCGCTCTGGTGATTTCCTTTCGCTACTGAGCGCTGGCGTCCTGCGACGGGGCGACGCGCTGTCAGACCTCAGGATAGGCTTGGTGCGGCGGGTCATCGCGGGGAAAGATCGACAGATGGACCCGCTATCGCGGTGTCCTCAGATGGCGGCCCAATCGGTGAAGCGGAAGGGAACCGGGCGCGGTTTATGCTGTTTCTGCGTCGTCGGCTGCTGGTGGGTCATGGCGGAAACTCCTTTGATTTCCTGACGCTACCATCGTTTTTCGCCTGTGTATGCGGGTGTTCCCCCGTCTTGACAGGCGGTTGGGTGAGTCGCCAAGCAGCCTAGATCGACGCCCAATCGGAGAAGCGGAATGTCTGCGGCGCAGGTTTCGCAGGGATCGGGGTTTCCGGAACGCGGGGGGCGGGTTGTCGGGTCATGATGCTTCCTTGGGGTGTGGGTGCGGTTGTGTCCCAAGCCTCGGGGCAAACCGCCTTGCCACGCAATGTCGCCGCGCTGATATCCGATAGCATTGCCGATTTCCCGCGCCTTTTCAGGGCTTTGGCGGAAACTGGCCGATGACGCTCAGGCATGGGCAGGTTTGCGCGCAGGCGTGCCAAGATGCCCTTTGGGCCCCCAAAACGGGCTTTCATCGGAGGGAGAGAAACACCTGAGCGAGGCGCGCGTCAAAGGAATCATCGCGTCGTCAAGCAAGAGCTCAATGAGGCGGTCGGGGTGGGAATCGAGAGCGCCTGCACGTCCCGCAAGGGGATTCGGCGCTTGGGGATTCAGGAGCAGAAGGTCACGGACAAGAACGGCAGGATCGACGACGACCGTGCCACCTGAAGGTCCCTTTCGTGGTCAAAACCCCAATCCCATTTGGGGGCTGTTGCACCCAGTTTGGGACGATAGGGGGTTTCAGACCCTCCCATATGGCAGCAAAAAAGGCGCGCCCGGTTGCGGGCGCGCCTTTTGTATCACTCAGACGGTGTGCCTGAAGCGCGGTCGTTCAGACCGGCTTGAGGTTTACGGCGCTCTCGCGGCCATCACGGCCGGCTTCGAGGTCGTAGGTAACCTTCTGGTTGTCCGCGAGGCCGGTCAGGCCGGAACGCTCGACAGCAGAGATGTGCACGAACACGTCCTTGCCGCCGGTGTCGGGCGCGATGAAGCCGAAGCCTTTAGTCGAGTTGAACCATTTCACGGTGCCATTGGCCATCGTGTGTCTCCTTCAAATACCCGCCCGCATCGTGCGGCGGCGTGGCGTCAGTGTTAGCAGGATCGAGACTGAGGCCTTGGTAGAGGAGACAGTAGATCGTGTGCGGTAACGGTCGCAAAGATGAATATGGCGCATTTGAGGGGATTCGGCAAGATGGTGCCGCGGGGCAGCAAGAAGATTGGCAGGGATTTGCCGAAGCCGTTGCTCAGGCCTGCGCCAGCTTCGCGGCGATCTGGTCCTTGAGGCGAACCCGCTCCTTGCGCATGTCCTCTTCGGCTGTGGGGCTGATCGGCTCGACATTGGTCTCGGCCCGGTGAATGGCGCGGTTCACCTCGTGGTAGCGATCCGCAAGGGTGCGGAAGTTGTCGTCGGTTTCCTTGAGGGTGTGGAGGGCGTCGAGTTTGTCGGGGAACTCTTCGTGAAGCTCGTGGGGGGTGTGGGACATGTTGGGGGTCTCCCTTGGGGTGTGTG
>JBBQHZ010000208.1:0-4984 GCA_038324445.1 Rhodobacterales bacterium
CTGTTCCGCTACATGCTGCCGCTGGAACGGAAATTCGTCTCGCCCCGGATGGTCAGGGCAGGTTCTACCTTGTCGGCGCTGGAGATGATCATGGGCGGCGTCACCACCGTCGCGGACATGTATTACCACGAGACCGAGGTGGCAGGCGTCATCGCCCGGTCCGGCATGCGCGGCGTAGTCGGCCAGACGCTGGCCGACTTTAACCCGCCCGACCACCGCAGCTTCGATGAGGGGTTCGCGCTCTGCGATGCGCTGGTGGATTTCTGCGCGGGACAGTCCCGCGTGACCGCCTCCATCGCGCCGCACGCGCCCTATTCGACCGGCGTGAAGATCATGGAACGCGTCGTCGACTGGCACGCTTCCCATCCCGAAACGCGCATCCAGATCCATCTGGCCGAGACCGAGGCAGAGGCGGTCTGGGCATCCGACACCCACGGCATGACGACGACGGCGGTGTGCGACATGGCGGGCCTGTTGAAGCCCGGCACCATCGCCGCCCATTGCCTCCTGCTCGACGATGCCGATATTGCCACCCTCGCGCGCACCGATACGCGCGTCGCCCACAATGCGCGCTCGAACGGCAAGGCCGGGCGCGGCATGGCGCGGGTCGAGGATATGCGCCGCGCCGGTATCCCGGTCGGCATTGCCACCGATGGCCCGATGAGCGGCAACACCCTCGATCTGTTCTCGCAGTTCGGCGTTGTGTCGATCTTCGCCAAGGTGCTCGGACACTCGCGCAAGCCGCTCCCCGCGCGCGACGTGATCCGCATGGCCACGATCGAAGGCGCACGGGTTCTGGGCCTCGACGCTCAAACCGGCTCGCTCGAGGTCGGCAAAAAGGCCGACCTGATCCGCATCGACCTGTCCGCGCCCCGGATGCAGCCGATCTACGATCCCTATTCGGTGCTGGTCTTTGCCACCATGCCCACGGATGTCCGTGATGTGATGGTCGACGGCCACTGGCTGATGCGCGACCGGGTGCCCGAGACGCTGGAAGCGGCGCAGGTGCTGGCCGATGCCAATCAGGTGGCGGCAGAGTTTCGCGCCGAGATCGCCGTGATCGACGCGGCTTTGGCCGGGAAGGGCTGACACCATGACCGACACAATCCACCTTCAGGCCGTCCTCGACCACGCCGAAGCCCAGATGGACGCAAGTCTTGAGCGGCTCTTCGACTTTGTCCGCATCCCCTCGGTGTCGACCGACGCAGCCCATGCGAAAGATTGCCGTGCCGCCGCGCAATGGCTGGCCGATCAGCTCGGCGATCTGGGCTTCGACGCACGGGTGCATCCGACCGACGGGCATCCCATGGTGGTGGGCCACCAGACCGACGCCCAAGGTCCGCATGTGCTGTTCTACGGACACTACGATGTGCAGCCCGCCGACCCTGTCGCACTCTGGGATACCGATCCGTTCGAACCGGTGCTCAGGCCCGCGCCGGACGGCGATACCCATATCGTCGGGCGTGGCGCGTCCGACGACAAGGGCCAGCTTCTGACTTTCATCGAGGCGTGCCGCGCCTGGAAAGCGGTCACCGGCAGCCTGCCGATCAAGGTGTCGATGCTGTTCGAGGGCGAGGAGGAATCCGGTTCGCAAAGCCTTGGCCCGTTCCTTGAAATGTGCGCTGATGAGTTGCGCGCCGATGTCGTGATGGTCTGTGACACCGACATGTGGGACCGCGATACGCCTGCGATCACCACCATGCTGCGCGGTCTGGTGGGAGAGGAATTCACCATCACCTGCGCCGACCGCGATCTGCATTCCGGCATGTTCGGCAACGCCGCCCGCAACGCGCTTCAGGTTGCCGCCGATGCGCTGTCGAGCCTTCGGGCACCCGACGGCGCCGTAGCGCTTGCAGGCTTCTACGACGGCGTGACGGACCTCGACCCTGTCATCAAGGCGCAATGGCAGCGCCTGCCGTTCGATCAGGAAGGCTTCCTCGCTGATGTCGGCCTGCGCATTCCTGCGGGTGAGGCCGCCTATTCCATCATGGAGCAGGTCTGGGCCCGTCCCAGCTTCGAGATCCATGGTATCATCGGCGGCTATACCGATCCCGGCTTCAAGACGGTGATCCCGGCCAAGGCCCATGCCAAGGTGTCGTTCCGGCTGGTGGCGGGACAGGACCCGATCAAGATCCGCGAGGCATTTCGCGCCCATATCCGGGCACATGTGCCGGCCGATTGCGCGGTGTCCTTCACCTCGCATGGTGCAAGCCCGGCGATTTCCCTGCCCCTCGACGGCCCTTACCTCAGCGCCACGCGCACCGCCCTTGGGCGCGAGTGGGGGGTGGAAACGGCGTTGGCCGGAACCGGCGGCTCCATCCCCATCGTCGGCGAATTCAAACGCCAGTTGGGCATGGATACGCTGCTGGTAGGCTTCGCCCGCTTCGACAACCGCATCCACAGCCCGAACGAGAAATACGACCTCTCAAGCTTCAGGGGAGGCATCCGCTCCTTCGTCCGGGTGCTGGCCGCCCTGGCCGAGATCGAGCGGTGAGCGCCCCCACGCTGCGCGTCCTGATCGACACCGACCCGGGCCTGGACGACGCCGTGGGTATCCTTTTTGCGCTGTCAGACAGCCGCTTCGAGGTCGAAGCGGTGACAGCGGTCGCGGGCAATATCGGCATCGACACCACGACCCGCAATGTGGGCCATCTGCTTGCTGCAATGGGACGGGGCGACATTCCCTATGCCTCGGGTGCTGCCGCTCCGCTGCGGGGCATGGCCATCAACGAGGCCGCGATCCATGGCGCCGACGGGCTGGGCGGTGTTGCACTTCCCGCGCCGCTGTCGGCACCCGACAGCCGATCTGCAACGGCCCTTTTGGCCGGTCATCTGCTGGCCGCACCAAAAGGCGCCTTGACCATTCTGGCGCTTGGGCCCCTGACCAATCTTGCCCTGCTGGCCCGCGACGCGCCCCACGCCTATGCCCGGATCGGTCGCATCATCGCGATGGGTGGCACCATCGCCGGGCCGGGCAATGCCGGTCCCCATGCCGAGTTCAACATCGCCGCCGACTCGGTGGCGGCGCAGATGGTCTTTGACGCGCCCGTGCCGCTGACGCTGATCCCGCTGGACGTGACGCGGCAACTGCGCGCCGAGCCGGGCGATCTGGATCGGCTCTCAGCCCTCGGAACAGACGCGGCGACTCTGGCATCGGCCCTCATCCGGGCCTACTTCAGCGACAATCAAGGCCGCCAGTCGCGCCCCCTTCACGACCCCTGCGTAATGCTGATGGCCCTTGCACCGCAGCTTTTCGGGACGCAGACCATGCGGATCACGGTCGATTGCCAAACCCACATGGGACGCCTGATTCAGTCACCGGACGGGGCGGCAATCGACGTGGCGATTACGGTCGATGCGCCGCTTGCGCTTGAAACGCTCTGGCGCGGCCTCGGGCGCGTCGTCTAAACGGCCAATTCCATCTCGACGAGCCGCGTCCAGAAGGCGATGCCGGGCACGATGGCGTCGTCGTTGAAATCGTAGCGCGTATTGTGGTGCAGCGCGCCGTCGACAGCCGGGCCATTGCCAAGCCAGACATAGCAACCGGGCGTATCTTGCGAGAAGAACGCGAAATCATCACCCGCCGTCGACGGTGGAAACGCGGTGCGTATGCGGCCCTCGCCAAGGGCAGATTGTGCGGCGGCAAGGGCGCGGGCGGTGGCGTCCCTGTCGTTGATGACGGGGGGAATGCGGCGGGTGAACTGATAGCTGGCCGAGATGCCGAAGGTCTGGGCGATGCCGTGGGCGATGTTGCCGATCTCGGCCTCGAGTTGATCGCGGACCGTCGCGGAATAGGCCCGTGCCGTGCCCGCAACGCGCGCCGTGTCGGGGATCACGTTCAGCGCCCGGAAATCCCCCGCCTCGATGGCGCAGGCGCTGACCACGGCGGGCTCAAGCGGATCGACAAGGCGTGCCACGATCGTGTGCAGCGTCGACAGGAACTGACCGGCGGCACTGATCGGGTCGCGGCCCAGATGCGGCTTGGCGCCATGGGTGCCCACGCCCATGAAGGTCACGCTCCAACTGTCGGACGAGGCCAGTTGCGGGCCCTGCACCACGGCCATCTCGTCCGGATCCAGCCCGGGCATGTTGTGCAGGCCATAGACACGGTCGACCGGAAATTGCGCGAAGAAGCCATCGTCGATCATGGCGGCGGCCCCGCCGCGCCCCTCTTCGGCGGGTTGAAAGATGAAATGTACCGTGCCGGAGAAATTCCGCGACCGCGCCAGATGCCGCGCTGCCCCCAGGAGCATGGTGGTATGCCCGTCATGGCCGCAGGCATGCATGGCACCCGGCCGCGTCGACTTGTAGGCCCGTTCCGCCATTTCGGGCATCGCAAGGGCGTCCATGTCGGCGCGCAACGCGATGCGCCCGGTGCCATTGCCCACAGTCAGCGTCCCCACGACGCCGGTCTTCCCAAGCCCCCGGTGAACCGCAATCCCCGCCTTCTCCAGCATATCCGCAACGATGCCTGCGGTGCGCTCCTCCTCGAACCCCAGTTCGGGGTGGGCATGCAGATCGTGGCGCAGCGCGACCAGCATCGCAAGCTCGGCGGCGTCGGGGGCGAGGGGGGCGAGGGGGGAGGACACGGCTTGCCAATCCTTGTTCTTCGGTATCAAACCGATGTGAACCATCGCCATGCGCGAGACAAGGGGCCCCGCATATGAGGTTGCAACCGCACGAATTCTGGCAGCGGCTGGACGCTCCCGATACCCACGAGACTGGCCCCGATACACGCTACCAAACCGCCTATCCCGCGACCCTGCCCGATGGTCGGCAACTGCTGCTGCCGATCCGCGATCTGCCCGGCGGTGCGGGGCGGGCGGTGGCGTCGCTTATCATCAATCAGGCGGCTTTTGCCGTGGAAGACGCGCTTGCCGACATCATGGCGGCGCAGTGGCGTGACGCGGCGCCTGACGTGGTGGTCGGCGTGCCGACGCTGGGCCTGCCACTGGCCAATGCCGTGGCGCGGCGTCTGTCGCAC
>JBBQHZ010000209.1:0-4868 GCA_038324445.1 Rhodobacterales bacterium
CCGCCCAGCGTCGGCCCGATCGACATCCGGCTGCCTTCGGGCACCGCACCGCCGCGATACTTGCCGGTCAAAAGCCCGCAGGCCAGCGGCGAGAAGGCCAGCAGGGTCACCTGCTCGTAGACCGCCAGTTCCGCCATGTCCGTATCGTAGAGCCGGCACATCAGCGAATATTCGTTCTGCACCGTCTGCACCCTCGGCAGGCCATGTTCGCCGGCCAGCCGCAGCCATTGGGCGGTGCCCCAGGCGCTTTCGTTCGACAGCGCGAAATGCCGGATCTTACCGGCCTTTTGCGCCCGGCCCGCCGCCTCCAGCACGTCGTGCATGTTGGCCTCGATCCCGGCCCTGTCGCCCTTGGGCGCATAGGTCCAGTTCTGGCGGAACATGTAGCTGCCGCGATTGGGCCAATGCAGCTGGTAGATGTCGATCATGTCGGTCTGCAGCCGCTTGAGCGAGCCGTCCAGCGCCTCGGCAAAGGTCGCTCCGGTGATCGGCTGGTCGAAGCGCACGAAGCCCTCGTTCTGGCCCGTCATCTTGCTGGCCAGCTTGTAATCGCCCCGCCGCCCCTTGTTGGCCGCGTTCCAGGTGCCGATGATCACCTCGGTCACGCCCACCGTCTCGGCCCGGACCGGGTTGACAGGATACATCTCGGCGGTATCGACCACGTCGATGCCCGCCGCCAGCGCCATGTCCATCTGCCGATGCGCCTCGGCCTCGGGTGTCTGGTTGCCCCATGTCATGGTGCCAAGGCAGTAATCGGTGATCGTCTCGGAGGTGCTGCCGAGCTGGATGGCGCGCATGGGGTCATGTCCTTTTGGCGGGTCGCAAGCGGCGCACCCTAGCGTGGTTTGGGATGGGTGCAAGCCTTGAGAACATAACGCGAACATGATAGCGTCGCGCCATGGATATCGCCAGACTCACCCAGCCCTCCCACCGGGCCTCGCACCGCTCTGATCGCGCCGACGGGGCCGATCGGCCCAGCCTCAGCCTGCCCGGCGGCTTCCACCTCACCGGCGCCCGCGCGCATGAGGCCTGTGGCTCGGCCCGCCGCCGCTTCGCCCTGTGGCTGGCGCAGGGCCCGGCGCGCGAACACCATTGGCCGATCCTCTGGATCCGCCCCGACTGGCACCCCGACCGCCTGCACATGGCGGGCGTCCGGCGCGAGATCGACCCCGGCCGCCTGATCTTTGTGGAATGCTGCCGCCCCGCCGACCTGCTGTGGTGCATGGAAGAGGCGTTGCGCTCCGGCCTGATCCGCCTCGTGGTGGCCGACCTGCCGGAACCGCCCGGCCTGACCCCCGTGCGCCGCCTGCACCTCGCCGCCGAGGCCGGCGCCGAGCGCACCGGCCGCGCGCCGTTGGGCCTCCTGCTGACACCGGGCGACGGCGGCGCGGCGGGCGTGGAAAGCCGCTGGCGGCTGTCGCCCGCCCATGCGGGCGCGAATGAAAACGGGCCCGCCCATGCGGGCGTGAATGAAAACGGGCCCGCCCATGCGGGCGCGAATGGAAACGGGCCCGCCCATGCGGGCGCGGATCTGGCGGGCGCGGATCTGGACGGGCCCGCCCATTACGCCACGGATGCCGAACGCTGGACCCTCTCGCGCCTGCGCGCCCGCACGGCACCCGTGGCCGACTGGACCGTGACGCGCCACGGCAACGGCGCCCCGCAGGTTGTGGCGCGGCAGGCGGAGGGGGTGATGCAAAGCGCCGAATTGCATCCGACGTGAAAGGGGATCGGCGGGCAGGCGAGACGCGGGATCGGGGAGAGGGCGGCTGAGGAAACATTGCCAGAGCTGGATCGTTCGTCTTGAACGCCCGCTGGCCCGTCGCTGCCCATCGACTTCATCGCAGCCAAGATCCGCTCCGAGCCCTTTTCGGCAGATGCTGCAGGACGTTTGGATGTCTGCTAACGCGCGCGAGCCAAAACCCTTCAACAACTTCTTGAGTTTTGAACGGGCTTTGTGGCAGCGTCAAACGAGGTGTTTTGCAAGAGTTCCAAAAACGAGGGTTTTTGGCATGCACCTATCCTCAGCACGGACAAAACAATAAGTTAGATTTATAAGGCTGTGATGGAGCCTGATTTTTCGAAGGATTGCGAGTTGGAAATTCACTGTCACTGTCGGAAAGTTGCTCTGATACTCCCCGGTCAGCCATTAAGATTAAACCGCTGCACGTGCAGCATCTGCCGACGGTATGGTGCACTCTGGTCATACTACCCTCCAGAAAGCGTGCAAATATCAGGCGCGACCGATACTTATATCTGGGGGGACAAAATGATCGCGTTTCACCGCTGCCAATGTTGTGGGGTCCTGACGCACTGGATGCACATCGATGGTGATATCGGAAATATCGGTGTAAATTTGCAGAACTCCGACCCTGCACTGCTTGACGGCATCGTCGAATATGATGGTCATCTAAAAGCGAGATAACGGACATATTTGGCTCAAAGCCGCTATTAGCTTTGTCAGCACAGCCCGTTCAAAAACGACCGTTTTTGGAAGGGCGCATCGAAGCGGATTTTGCAGCACGTTGACCCAAGGTCCGTTTCGTCCGCTTACCAGAACTTGGCACAGCGCGCGACGAAGGTCCTCCCCCCGCCCGGTTGGTCACCGGTGCAGGCGGCGGCGTCCAGCACTTTGGCCGACCATCCCCCCGCGCAACGGACAGCGCTCCGCTTCCACCCCCCAACCCACCTCCCCCACACCCCCGGCCCAAAACCGCCTCCACCCGACGCAAACGGACTTGCACCCTCACCGCGCCTGCGCCTAAGCCGGTGTCCAAGCCACCGGAAGCAAGCCCATGCGCCTTCTGATCTCTTTCGCCGCGCTCTTCCTGTCGGTGATCCTGCTGCAACTCTCCTCCGGGGGCGTCGGCCCGCTCGACGTGCTGTCGGGCACGCATCTGGATTTCACCTCGGGCCAGATCGGCCTTCTGGGCTCGGCGCATTTCTTCGGGTTCTTCATCGGCTGCTGGTGGGCGCCACGCCTGATGGGGTCGGTCGGCCATTCCCGCGCTTTCGCGGCCTTCACCGCCTCGGGCTGCATCGGCCTGCTGTCGCACATGCTCTGGGTCGATCCCTATGCCTGGGCCGTGATGCGGATGGCGACGGGGCTGTGCATCGCGGGCTGCTACACGGTGATCGAGGCGTGGTTGCAGGCCAAATCCTCCAACGCCACGCGGGGGCGCACGATGGGGGTCTACCGCATGGTCGATACCGGCGGATCGCTGGCGGCGCAGTTGCTGATCGGCGTTCTGGTGCCGGCCTCCTACGTCTCCTACAACCTGCTGGCGATCCTGTGCTGTGCCGCGCTGCTGCCCCTGACGCTGACCAAGCTGGAGCAGCCAGAAACACCAAGCGCACCGCGCCTGCGCCCGATGCTGGCATGGGGCCTGTCGCCCCTTGCCGCCGTCGGCGTCGTCGTTTCGGGCCTCTCGGGCGCGGCTTTCCGCATGGTCGGCCCGCTCTACGGCACCGAGGTCGGCCTGGCGCCGAACCAGATCGGCCTTTTCCTCGCGGCATTCGTTCTTGGCGGCGCTCTGGCGCAATATCCCGCCGGGTGGGCGGCGGACCGCTACGACCGGCGCTGGGTACTGATCTGGTTCTCGGCCGCGTCGTTTCTCGCGTGCATCTTTACCGTGGTGGTGCCCGGGGCCGGGATCACCGGCATTTTCGGCGCGGCGTTCCTGTTCGGCGCCACGTCCTTTCCGCTCTACTCGATCTCGGCCGCCCATGCCCATGACTGGGCCACCGACGATCAACGGGTCGAGCTTTCCGCCGCCCTGATGTTCTTCTACGCCTGCGGCGCGATCGTGGCGCCACTGGTCAGTGCGGGCCTGATTGCGGTTTTCGGGCCGCCCGCGCTCTTCGTGTTCATCGCCGTCTCGCATATCGCGCTGGTGGTCTACGGCATCATCCGCATGCGCAAACGCGCCAGTGCGCGCACAAGGCAACCCTATGTCTGGATCCCGCGCACCTCGTTTCTGGTTGGGCGCATCTTCCGCCGCCCGGGCGGGAAATAGGCGCCCGGCGCGGAAATTCCTCACCAGCGTCCCATTTCTGACGCCATCCGCCGCTTGATTGGCCGCCAAACGGACCCAACCCCGAACGCGGTCCCCAGAAGGCGGAGCAGTCGACATGGCCCTTATCTTGCGTATCCTGTGCGGCGTGGTCGCGTTGGCGTTCCTCTTCGCCGTCGCCAATCTGTTCCTGCCCCGCCCGGCCCCCGACACGGCTGTCGAACTGGCCGAGTTGACCGCAACGCCCGACCCCACCGCCCCGCAAGGCCCCTCCACCCCCGAGGTGATGCGCGACATGGTTTTCGCAATGCTCGGTGTCGAGACATCGACAGCGCCAACCACCGCCGCGTCCGTCCCGTCCGCCACGCCCCTCGCCACGCCCCTCGGCACCCCGCTTGCCGCCCCCGCACCTTCCGACATCAGCCTCTCCCTCACGCCCACCAACCGCACCGCGCCGCAGGTCGAAGCCGCCTGGCGCGACTGGATGTCGAGCCATGGGATCGAGACCGGCGCCATGGCGCTGATCCTGCCCGAGGGCACCGAGCATGGCGCGGGCCTCAACCGCTCCGCCGCCGACCGCCGCCCGGTCATGAGCCTGTCGAAAGCCATCACCGGCCTCTGCCTCGATCAGATCCTGACCGAGCAGGGCCTTTCGTGGGACACCACGCTGGGCGACATCGCCCCGCAGATGTCCGCCGCAGGCGTCACGCCGCGCCCCTGGAACGCGCACATCACCCTCGCGTCGCTCGTCACCCACACCTCCGGCCTGTCACCCGACCTGACCCAGTCCGATTTCTTCGGCCGCACCCATGGCGCTCTGGGCCTGCACCGCCGCTTCGCCGCCGAGGCCTTGGC
>JBBQHZ010000210.1:0-4806 GCA_038324445.1 Rhodobacterales bacterium
CCCGGATGATGAGCGAGATTGCCCTTCTGGTCGAGGGTGGCGACGGCTCGCTGGACGAGGCGGCCTATCAGCGCACGGTGGATACGTTGCTGGCGGGCGGCTCGGACCCGGTGATTTCGGCAGCGCCCGAGGGCGCGTTCACCCATGTGATCACGGACGCCGCCTTGGCGAACTGATCGGCCTGAGGTGAAGTGACAAGGCGACGGCCCCGCGTCTGTGCGATGCGGGGCCGTTTGCCTGTCTGGCGACAGGTGGGGGCCGGGTTGCCTGTCTGTCGACAGGTGGGGGCCGTTTGCCTAGCTCCGGATATCGACTGTCCGGCTTGCCGAAGGCTGGTCGAAGGCCAGCATCAGGTGCGGCAGGCTGGGCGGGAGTGCTGCCGATTGCAGGGCGCGCGGCTGCGGTGCCGCTGACGATTCTGCCTCGGCCGTTTGCGGGGTGAGCGGTTCGGGCGCGACGGTTTCTGTCGCCTTCGCTGTCGCATCGGCGGATGCCTGCGGCGCTGGGTTCGCTTGCGCCTCCGGCGCGGGGGTCGCGTGCGCCTCCGGCGCGGGGGTCGCATGCGCCTCCCGCGCCAGGGTCGCGAGCGCCTCCGGCGCGGGAGGGATATAGGCTATGACCATCAGCGCCGCGGCTTTGCGGGGCGGCTCGGGCGGGGGCGGGATTTCGTCGTTGTCGCCGACCTGAAAGAGGTCGAGCGGCGCGATGCCGAGGCCCTTGATCGGCCCGGGCAAGCGCGGGGGTGCGACGGCAAGAACCGGCAGGGCCGTTTCCGGTGCCGCGCTGACTGCCCGCTTTGGCAGGCGATCCTGTGGCGCAGTTGGTTGAACCGCCAGCTCCACGCGGAGCGGCACGTTTGAAAAATCCATCTCACTCGCTCCTCAAGTGCCATGCACCGAAAAGCCCCCACTTTCCCGCTTTTATCGTCTCACTGAAATCTTTCCACGGGGTTAAGGCGGGGGGCGCAGATGCCTAAAGTTCGAGTGATCGTGCCGCAGCGCTGCCCACCTGACGGGGATGGCTTCCAAGATGCCGGGAATCATGGAAAACTCTGTAAAGATCGGGGGGAGACATGGGTCAGGACAAGGCGCGGGATCGGGCATCCGATCTGGTGGGGGATCGGGTCCGGGACAGATCGGGCGACCTGACCGGCAGCCGCATCCGCGAGCGGCGGCTGGCGCGCGGCCTGAAGCAGGGCGATCTGGCGCAGGCAGTCGGCATCTCCCCCTCCTACCTCAACCTGATCGAGCATGACCATCGCCGGATCGGTGGCAAGCTGTTGCTGGCCCTGGCGCGGGTGCTGGGGGTTGAACCCTCGGTCCTGACCGAAGGAGCCGATCCGGGCTTAAGCGCGCTGCTGGACACCGCCGCACGCGGGCAGGGCGGGGCCACGGCGGAAATCGACCGGATCGACGAGTTTACCGCCCGGTTTCCGGGCTGGAGCGCCCTGATCGCGGCGCAGGAGGCCCGCGCGCGGGTGCTGGAGGCGCAGGTGGAGGCGCTGCGCGACCGGCTGGCCCATGATCCGGCCCTTGCCGAGGCGATGCACGAGGTCTTGTCGTCGGTCGCGGCGATCCGGTCCACGGCGGATATTCTGGTGCGCGAGGTCGATCTGGATGCGGCCTGGCGGGGCCGGTTCCACCGCAACCTGCATGAGGAGGCGGAGCGACTGTCGCGCCGGGCCAAGGACCTGCTGGCGCAGTTCGAGACACCGGGGCAGGGCGCGGAGGTGGGCGCGCCGATGGAAACGGTCGAGGCGATGTTCGAGGCGGCGGGGCATTATTTCCCGGAGATCGAGGAGGCGGGCGAGGCCGGCATCGCGGCGGTTCTGGCGCGCGCCTCGGGCATGGGGGAGCGGTCGGCGCGGGCCCTGGCAGAGGTGCGGTTGCGGGCTTATGCGCGGGACGCCGCGCGCTTGCCTATGGCGCGGTTCGGTCCGGCGGCGCTTGCGGCGGGGTTCGAGCCGGCCGATCTGCTCGATCTCGCCGGGGGCGATGTGGCGCTGGTGCTGCGGCGGATGGCGAGCCTGCCCCCTGCGCCGGGGGTGCCCGAGCGCGGGCTGGCCGTCTGCGACGCATCGGGCGCGATGATCCATCGCCGTCGCTTGCCCGGATTTCCGGTGCCGAGGGTGGCGCCGGGATGCCCGCTCTGGCCGCTTTACCGGGTGTTGGGGCGGCCGGGGCAGGCCGAGGTGAGCGTGCTGGAAATGCCGAGGGGTGCCCGGTTCCGCGCCTGGGCCGTGGCGCAACCGGCGGGCCGGGCGGGCTTTGGCGCGCTGCCGGTGGTGCAGGCGACGATGCTGGTGATGCCGATGGGCGTCGAGCCGTGGGAGGGCAAGGTGAGTGCGGTCGGACCCGGATGCGAGGCCTGTCCGAGGGAGGGTTGCGGGGCGCGGCGTTAGGCACCCGGGCGGCTGTGAGTGTCTCGGGCCGGGCTTTTGAGTATTTTTGAAAAGGTGAAAGGGTAGGAGGGCGCGGGGTGAGGGAGAGCGCATCGGGGACGAGGCCATTGCGTGAAGGCCGGGCAGGGGGCAGAGTTGATCTGCTTGGGCGGAGGATCGGGCAGGGAGGGCGCGCGATGGCGACGGGAAGCGGAGGGGAGGCGGCAAGCGCGCCGGATGTGACGGCGCCGGAGGTGAGGGCGCCAGAGGCGGGGGCGCAAGATGGGGTTGCACCGGAGGCGAGGGTTCGGGCCGGACGTATTCTGGTGATCGAGGACGAGGCCAACATTCTGGAAGCGCTGAGTTTCGTGCTGAGCCGCGCGGGATGGGACGTGCGGGGCCATGGCAAGGGCGAGACGGCGCTGGCCGAGGTGGCGCGGGTTGCGCCCGACATGGTGGTGCTGGATGTGATGCTGCCCGGACGCTCGGGCCTCGATATCCTGCGCGACTTGCGCGCGGGGCAGGCCACGGCCCGATTGCCGGTGCTGATGCTGACGGCCAAGGGGCAAGCCAAGGACCGCGAGCAGGCGCTGTCGCTGGGGGCGGATGCGTTCCTGACCAAGCCGTTCTCGAACGCGGAATTGCTGGACGTGGTGGCGCGGTTGGTGGCGGGTGCCAACGGCGCTGGCGGAGCCTGAGGGGCGATGGCGGGGCGGTTGTTTCTGGAACGCGGCACCTATCGGCAGAACCGGCTGCAGGATGCGGCGCGGTTGTTGCCGATCCTGGGGTTGATCCTGCTGTTTGGGCCGATCTTCATTCGGGGCGAGGGCGATGGCACCGCGGATGTGGATGCGACCCTGTCGGGGGGGCTGATCTATTATTTCGCGGTCTGGCTGGGGTTGATCGTGCTGACGGCGCTGGTCAGCCGGGCGCTGGTTGGCGCGTCGCCGCCCGAGGTGGGCGCGGGGGAGGTCGGGGTGCAACGCGCCGCGCCGCCCGCAGGCGAGGACGCCTGAGATGCTGAGCTTCAACGGGCTGGTGGCGGTCTGCGTGCTTTATGTGATGGGCCTGTTCGGCATCGCGTTTCTGGCGGAACGCGGCGCGCGGCGGGGCCGGGCGCGGTGGCTGAATTCGCCGATCACCTACACCTTGAGCCTCTCGATCTATGCCACCGCATGGACCTTCTATGGGGCGGTCGGATCGGCGGCGCGGTCGGGGCTTGAGTTCCTGACGATCTACCTTGGCCCGACGCTGATCTTCGTTGGCTGGTACTGGCTGTTGCGCAAGATGGTGCGCATTGGGCGGGCGCAGCGGATCACCTCGATCGCCGACATGATCTCGAGCCGATATGGCAAGTCCGGCGGTTTGGCCGCGCTGGTGACGGTGCTGGCCGTGGCCGGGATCACGCCCTATATCGCGCTGCAATTGCAATCGATGACGCTGTCCTTCTCGGTCTTTGCCAGTCCGGGCCTGCTGGGCCAGCCCGATGCCGAGAATACCGCGATCTGGGTCGCGGCGGGCATGGCGCTGTTCACCATCGTCTTCGGCACCCGAACGCTGGACCTGAACGAGCGCCATCCGGGGCTGGTCAGCGCCATCGCGTTCGAGGCCATCGTGAAGCTGGCCGCCATCATCGCGGTCGGCCTCTTCGCGGTCTGGGGCGTGGCCGATGGGCCGGCGGACATGCTGGCGCGGATCGAGGCGTCGCCGATCGCACAGGTGCCGATCAACGGCGCGCGGTGGCTGGGGCTGACGGCGCTGGCGGGGGCCGCGATCCTGTGCCTGCCGAGGATGTTTCAGGTATTGGTGGTCGAGAACTCGGACGAGCGGCATCTGGCGGTGGCGGGGTGGGCATTCCCGCTCTACCTGATGCTCATATCGCTCTTCGTGGTGCCGATTGCGGTTGTGGGGATGGGCCTGCCCGAGGCGGGCAGCAACCCCGACCTGTTCGTGCTGACGGTCCCGCTGAGCCAGGGGCAGGAAGGGCTGGCGCTGCTGGTGTTTCTGGGCGGCTTCTCGGCCGCGACCTCGATGGTGATTGTGGCGGCGCTGGCGCTGTCGACGATGGTGTCGAACCATATCGTGATGCCGCTTTGGCTGCGCGCGACGCGCCACGACGATCCGATGACGGGCGACATGCGGCGCGTGGCGATGACGGCGCGTCGGCTGTCGATTGCGGGCGTTCTGGCACTGGGTTTGTTGTATTACCGCCAGTCGGGGGGGACGGCGGCGCTGGCCTCGATCGGGTTGATCTCGTTTCTGGGGTTGGCGCAGATCCTGCCGGCGCTGGTAGGCGGCATCTTGTGGCGGGGTGCCACGCGGGTGGGGGCGGCGCTGGGGATCGGGGCGGGGTTTGCCATCTGGGGCTGGCTGCTGCTGGTGCCCAATGTGGCCGAGACCGGCGGGCTGATGCCCGCGATCCTGTC
>JBBQHZ010000211.1:0-4778 GCA_038324445.1 Rhodobacterales bacterium
ACCATGCCGTTATAGGGAATGATCGACACGGACACGAGGTTTTCGTCGTTGATGTTGTTGTTGGCGGCCAACACCTCGGTCACGAATTCCCGCGCGGCGGGGCGCATGTTCACCATCCGGTTGTTCGATCCCATCGATCCCGACACGTCGAGCACCATGGACACTTCGATGTTGCGCACGCGCTCCTCTGCGGCGCCGATGGCGGGCGAGGTCATCACAGGCACGCCGAAAAGCTGCATGAACAGGGAACGGACTTCAAGTTCCGCATAGGCGTGAACGCGGCGGAAGTTGATGCCTTCGTCCACGCGCACATCGAGGCGATAGCCCTCGATGCCGGCGATCGAGAAATAGTCGCGCACTACGCCCTCGGGGTCGTAGGGCTGGCTGAGCGAGGCCGCCGCCAGAATGGCGCGGTCGAGGGTGTATTGAAGCTGGCTGCGCTGCGTCTCATAGCGCATGACGTCTATGGCAATGCCGCTGGCGCCGATCATCATGACGAAGATCATCACCGCAAAGGCCGTCACCGTTCCGTCTTCGCGCCGGGCGAACCACGCAGGGGCGAAGCGCGCAGCATAGGCGCGGGCCGATGTGGCCATTTTTCCGATGAGGCCGGTCATTACAGTCACTCCAGTTCCTGTTCCCAATCGGTGCGACTCAGAGCCTTGAACACGACGCACCACGGGATGTTTTCATCCTCAAGCAAGGCAGAATTGGGGCATCGGCGTGGAGGAAACGGGTCCTTTACCTCTTTCGCGCATAGCTGGCGGGCCGATTGCTCCACAACACAAGGTTGCGCCGCAAGATCGGCTGTGGCCAATTGGGGTCGGGTGCGCGCGGTCCCGTGCAGCGCCCCCGCCCTCGATGGGGCCTGGCGAAAGGGAGAAGCGCCATGACGATGAACCGGGCAGAGCCCAGTTTCCGCGAATCCGTCGATTTGATGTTCAACCGTGCCGCGGCACTTCTGGACCTGCCACCGGGGCTGGAGGAGAAGATCCGCGTCTGCAACTCGACCTATACCGTCCGTTTCGGCGTCAAGCTGCGCGGCGCGATCCATACCTTCACCGGTTACCGCTCGGTGCATTCCGAACATATGGAACCGGTCAAGGGCGGCATCCGCTATTCCCTCGCCGTGCATCAGGACGAGGTCGAGGCGCTGGCCGCCCTTATGACCTATAAATGCGCGCTGGTGGAGGCGCCCTTTGGTGGCTCCAAGGGGGGGCTGCGCATCGATCCGCGTGCCTGGGACCAGGACGAGCTTGAGAAGATCACCCGCCGCTTTGCCTATGAGTTGATCAAGCGCGACCTGATCAACCCGTCGCAAAACGTGCCCGCGCCGGATATGGGCACGGGCGAGCGGGAGATGGCGATCATTGCGGATCAATATGCGCGGATGAACACCACCGACATCAACGCCAAGGCTTGCGTGACTGGCAAGCCGATCACTGCGGGCGGCATCCAGGGCCGGGTGGAGGCGACCGGGCGCGGCGTGCAATATGCGTTGCAGGAATACTTCCGCCACCCCGAGGATGTGGCCAAATCCGGCCTTTCCGGCAGCCTCGACGGCAAGCGCGTGATCGTCCAGGGCTTGGGCAATGTGGGCTATCACGCCGCCAAGTTCCTCAGCGAGGAAGATGGCAGCATCATCACCCATGTGATCGAGCGGGACGGAGCGATCCATGATCCAGCGGGCATCGACATCGAAGGCCTGCGCAACTGGATCGCGCAGCATGGCGGGGTGACGGGCTATCCCAACGGCACCTACATCGAAGACGGGGCGGTGGGGCTGGAGGAAGCATGCGATATCTTGATCCCGGCCGCGTTGGAGGGGGTGATAAACCTGTCCAACGCCGCCAACGTCAAGGCGCCCCTGATCATCGAGGCCGCCAATGGTCCGATCACGGCAGGGGCCAATGACATCTTGCTCAAGAAAGGCACGGTCATCATCCCCGACCTCTATGCCAACGCGGGCGGTGTGACGGTCAGCTACTTCGAATGGGTCAAGAACCTCAGCCACATCCGCTTTGGCCGGATGCAGCGCCGCCAGGAGGAGTCGCGCCACCAGCTGATCGTGGACGAACTGGAGCGGATCAGCCGCGACAGCTCGATCAACTGGACGCTGTCGCCGGGCTTCAAGACCAAATACCTGCGCGGCGCGGGCGAGTTGGAGCTGGTCCGCTCCGGCCTCGACGACACCATGCGCGAGGCCTACGCCGCGATGCGCAAGGTTTGGTACGAGCGCGACGACGTTCACGATTTGCGCACGGCGGCGATGCTGGTCTCGATCAGTCGGGTGGCGTCAAGCTACCAGGCAAAGGGGATTTGAGCCAGAGATGAACCGGGCAGGATGCGCCGTCACGGCGCATCCTGCCGTCACCGCGTCGCATCCGGGAAGCGTCTGACGGCAGCCTCAAGGCTTCGGGTCCGCCATGGCGCGCTGCACCAACAGCATCGACATCAGATCAGCCACTTCCTTGCCCTCGGCGCGCGCGGTCACACCGCCAACCGCCAGCGTCCGGCCGAGCCGGAACCAATGCCCTGGGGCATAGGCGCGCGGCAGAGGCTCTTTCAGGCGCACCAGAAAGCCGCCTGCGGGTTTGAACGCGAAGGCCCCCCGGTCGATGCGGGCGACATTGTCGAGCGTGCAGAGCACCCGGTTCTTGCCGCCGACCTCGCGCAATTCCGTCCGGGTCAACTCGATCACGCGGCCCGATGCTTGCCACATCGCCCAGGCGAGAGCGAAACAGCCGAGGCCGAAGGCAATCAGGAACGCCAGACGCGCCAGATCGGACGGTGGATTGTTCGCGGCGAGGCTCAGCACGATCAGTCCCAAGGTCCCCAGCATCCCCACCGCCACCACGCGCCGCGCCGGTTTGGGGTTGATGCTTGCCAGAACCTCATCGGGGTCCGAGACCTTCTTACGCGCCATTGCACATCCCTTGTGCCGCCGCGCAGGATGGACGGTGGCCCCCTCCCGGCATACCTAGGCGCAAGCAAGCCCGCAAGGAGGCCATGACCATGTCGATCCGTCCCATTCTTGAATCGCGCCGCGCCCAACCAACGATGGAAGGGGCCGGCGTTCATCTGCACCGCGCCTTCGGCTTTCAGGATCCGTCCGAGCTGGACCCGTTCCTGTTGTTCGACGATTTCCGCAACGACATGCCGGCGCACTACGTCAAGGGTTTCCCGTGGCACCCGCATCGCGGGATCGAGACGATCACCTATGTTCTGGAAGGCACGGTCGAGCATTCCGACAGCCTTGGCAACAAGGGTCGTCTTGGCGCAGGATCGGTGCAGTGGATGACCGCGGGCTCGGGCATCCTGCATCAGGAAATGCCTCTGGGGAACGCCAAGGGACAGATGCACGGCTTCCAGCTTTGGGGCAATCTGCCCTCGGCCCAGAAGATGACCGCGCCCCGCTATCAGGATATAACGGGCGCCGATATCCCCGAGGTGACGGACGATGACGGCACCCGCGTGCGGGTGATTACCGGAGAGTTCTGGGGCAAGCGCGGACCGGTCGACGGCATCGCCGCCGATCCGCAATATCTGGATGTGACCGTGCCCGCAGGGGTGCGCAAGACTTTCCGCATCGATACCTATCGCCGCGCATTCGCCTATGTTTTCGAGGGCGCGGCGGCCTTCGCCGATGCGTCGGGGCCTGAAGGCGTCCTGCTGGAGAAGGAAGTGAGGGGGCAGGAAGTCAACATCCGTGACCTTTCGGGCGACCGCACGCTGATCCGCTTCGGCACCGGCGACGAGGTGACAGTGCAGGCGGGGCCTAAGGGCGTGCGCTTCCTGCTGATCTCGGGCGCGCCGATCGAGGAACCGGTGGCCTGGCACGGGCCGATCGTGATGAACACGCAAGAAGAGTTGCAGCAAGCGATGCGCGACCTGCGCAACGCCACCTTCATCAAACCGGCACACTAGGCCCGGCAAACCTGAGGCCCGGCAAACCTGGCAAGGCGGTTTCGCCCCACGTTCCGTGGGGCGCCTAGGCGAGGGGGGAAGCCCCCCCCTCGCACTCCCCCCATACCGCTTGGGGCGGGCGGTTTGTGCTAGCCTAGGGGAGTGCCGGTCACACCGGTCCTTGCCAGTGCAGGAACGCCAATCCGGCTCCGATCAGAACCATCGCGCGAAAGCCGATCTCGGCCAGCAGCATGCTCCGCCGCTGCCCCGCCATCGCGCCGGGGCGGTGACGACCCAAAGCGGTGCGGATGGTGGAAGCGGCACGCAATGCCTGAGCAGGATCGGTCCGGGCAGCCAGTTTGGGATGCGACAGCCGCGCCTCAAGTGCGATCAACTGCCCCGCTGCGGCGCGGGCGGGGGCAGGGAGCAGCCGACCTGCCTTGCGCACGGCACGCGGAAAAGTGGACGCGCGTACCGACAGACGCTCGGCCATCAGGCCGCGCAACTCCTCGGTCAGGGTGGCGTATTGGGTAGGGTTCATCGAATCGGCGTCCATCGCTTGGCAACGCATCAGCCTAGGCCGGGGGGGGACCCCGCTCAACCCCTTGGTTTGAGGTGGATTTGGCCTCGGCACGCGGGTATCAACGACGCCATGTTGAGCATGCAAACCTTTGGCGAGGCGGGGGACGCGCCGCCGATCCTGATCGTCCATGGCCTGTTCGGGTCCGCGCGGAACTGGGGCGTCATTGCCAAACGGATCTCCGAGACTCGGCGCGTTGTGACCGTCGACATGCGCAACCATGGGCAAAGCCCGTGGCATGCGCCGCATGATTACCCGGCGATGGCGGAGGATTTGGCGAGCGTTATCAGGG
>JBBQHZ010000212.1:0-4766 GCA_038324445.1 Rhodobacterales bacterium
GACAGCCTGTTGTGGGCCCGCGATCTGAACCGGGAATGGGAGCGCGGGCATGTCGATGTGCCGCGCCTCCTGGCGGGCAACGTGGCGGTGCAGGTGTTCACCGCCGTCACCAAAAGCCCCTCTGGCCAGAATTACGAGGAGAACGCGGCGGAGGCGTCCGACAACATCACGCCGCTGGTGATGGCGCAACTCTGGCCGCCCCGGACATGGGACAGCCTGGTGGAGCGCGCGCTCTATCAGGCCGAACGGCTGCACGGCTTTGCCGAGGCGTCGGAGGGCGCGCTGCGGGTGATCGTCACCGAAGCCGATCTGGACCGCCTTCTGGCGGACCGCGCGGCGGGCATCGCGGTGGTGGGGGGGATGCTGGGGATCGAGGGGGCCCATGCGCTGGAGGGCGAGATGGCCAATCTCGACCGGCTGGAAGCGGCGGGATACCGGCTGATCGGGTTGCAGCATTTCTTCGACAACGAATTGGGCGGCTCGCTGCACGGGATCGGCGACGCAGGGCTGACCGACTTCGGGCGCGCCGTGGTGGCCGAGATCGAGGCGCGCGGCATGGTGCTGGATCTGGCGCATTCATCCGAGCAGGTGGCGCGCGACGTGCTGGCGATGACCGACATGCCGCTGGTCGTCAGCCATACTGGCCTGCGATCAGCCTGCGACGCGCATCGGAACTTTCCCGACGACCTGATCCGCCAGATCGTGGCGCGCGGCGCGGATCAGGGCGGCGGCGTGATCGGGATCGGCTATTGGGCGGATGTGACCTGCGACGACAGCCCGGAGGGCGTGGCGCGGGTGATCATGGCGGCGATCGGCGCGCTGGGGGCCGAGCATGTGTCGCTGGGGTCGGACTATGACGGGTCGGTCACGGTGGGGTTCGACACGTCGGAGCTGTCGGCCCTGACCGACGCGCTGCTGCGCGCGGGGGCGAGCGAGGCGGAGATCCGGGCGGTGATGGGAGAGAACATGCTGCGGGTGTTGCGCGCCCGGCTGGAGTAGCAAAGGGGGCGCTGCCCCCTTAGGGGCCTAAAGGCCCCCTACCCCCGGAGTTTTATTGCCAAGCTGAAATGGGGCCGGGGGCGTCAGACGGGCGGGCGCGCGTCAGAGTTGCTTGTGGGAGCCGTCGCACATCGGCGCGTGGGCGCTGGCCTTGCAGCCGCAGAAGAAGGCCGTGCCGTCTGTCTCGGCGGTGTATTTCATCGGCACAAAGTCCGACCCCTTGTGCGAGCCGTCGCAGAACGGCTGGTTCGCGGATTGACCGCAGGCGCACCAGAAGTAGGATTTGCCCGCTTCGACGGCAACGGGATAGGGGGCTTTCTGGGCGATCATCGGGGTCGTCATGTTCGGGGTTCCTGTTGAATGGGGCTCAGCGCCCCGGGGGTAACGAATGGGGTCGGATGGGCGCCTAGGGGGGCGGAGTGGGTCAGTCGAGATCGGTCCAGGGCCAGGGCTTTACGTCCGAGGCGGCTGTCATGTAGCGCGCGGCCTTGGCCATCCAGATGCCCAGATCGGTGCCGAAATCCGCAAGGCGTTCGTTCGGCGCGCCCTTGGAGGCCAGCATGACGATGAACTGGATCACCGTCACCGCCGTCAGGACGGTGCTGGCAAGGCTCATCATCACCGAGATCAGCACGATATGGAGCAGGCGCTGCAGCAATGGTTCACGCGCGGCCACCGGCTGTTCGCCGTGCAATCTGCCGTCAAGATTGGCGTCGTCGTTGCGGGGCATGGGTGCCGTCCTTTGATGATGCGCGCACTCTAGCGCCGGGGCGCGCGGCAATCCAGCCTGCCTAGCTGTCGCCCGCCGCAAAGATCGCGTCGAGCATGCTCTGGGTGCCGCGCGAGAATTCCAGCGGGCAGGCGAACCGCGCGCCGTCGAGCACGGTGGCGGCCACCGCCTCGACCTGCGCCACATACTGGTCGACGCCGGGAAAGCGGATCACCTCCACCTCGGTGCCGTCGCGGACCAGCACAAGGCGCGCCTCGCCATAGGTGCCGGGATTGAACGGGGCAGGCACGCGGATGGTGCCCTTGGTGCCGTGAAACAGCATCTCCTGATGCCGCGCGGCGCGCATGGAGACGTGGAAATCGAAGCGCACCACACCCACCCGCGCCCTGATCCAGGCGGAAGTGTCGACGCCGTTCTCGAGGATGCGGTCGACATGGGTGGGCACGGGTTCCAGCCCGGTGGCAAGGCGGAAGGCACCGATGGGGTAGACGCCGACATCGCGCAGCGCGCCGCCGCCGAGCGGGGCGGAAAAGCGGATGTTGTCAGGGTCCGCCAGCGCAAAGGTGAAGGCACCTGAAACGGAATGAAGATGTCCGATGGCCCCGTCGGCCAGCAGCGCGCGGACGCGGTGCCATTGCGGATGATGGGCGGGCATCCACGCCTCGGCGATCAGGCGCCCGGTCGCTTCCCGCGCGGTGATCAGGCGGTCGAGGTCGGGGACGGACAGACCGATGGGTTTCTCGCACAGGACATGCTTGCCGGCTTCGGCGGCCTTGATGCTCCACTCGGTATGGAGCGCGTTCGGAAGCGGGATGTAGACCGCGTCGATCTCGGGATCGGCGAGGATCGCGTCGTAGCTGGTTTCCACCTGCAAGCCGGGCACCAGATCCTCGAACGGGATCGCGCGCGACGCCTCGCGCGTGGCGATGGATTTGAGCTGCGTGCGGCGGGCGGCGTGGATCGCGGGCGCCATGGTTCTGCGGGCGAAACCCGCCGAGCCAAGGATGCCCCAGGTCAGATGGTGTGTCATGCACCCGAGCGTAGCGCGGACGGGATCAGGCCGCCAGAGGCATCGTGGTGCGGGCGCGGGCGCGGGGGCCATGGGCATCGGCCAGCATCAGCGCCAGCACGGCGCCAAGGGCGTCGGCGACGGCGGCTTCGATTTCGGTGCCATGGGTCAGCGTATCGGCCAGCATGTCCATCATCGCGGCGTGAAGCGCGACGTAATCGCGGGGGCCAAGGCCATAGCCGCGCAGGTCATGCGCCAGAAGCGACACCGTCATGCGGGCACGGTCGGGGGTTTCGATCAGCGCGGCAGCTTCCAGAACCGTCTCGATAATCCGGCGCGAGCGGGACATCGCAGTCAGCGACCAGTCGGCGCGCAGCGTCGGGGCGTAACGGAAGAGGTGGCAGCAGAAGCTGTCGGACAGCAGCGCGGCATTGGCGCGGAGATGCGGCAGGCTGGCGCGAAGCAGGGCGATCTGGCGAGGGGTGGCAGACATGGCAGGGGTCCTTAGTTGCGGCCCGGCGTTATGGGCCGGGCGATGCGCGACTGGGGCAACAGCGCCAGAAGCGAGAAGATGTCGGTGGCCGACGGGGATTGCGGGGCGGGGTTACGGCGAAACATGGGCGGTATCCGATTTGTTGAGGCGTGCGGTGTCAGTTGATCTGCCCTGACTGTGCGCCTCGGCGGCCGGGGTCGAAAGGGCGGGTTTCCCTACCCCTCGGGTTGGCGGGAGCGGTTCGGGACCGGCGGTAGGATCGCGCGAGTGAAGCTATCCCTTTGGCACTATTGGAGAAACCGGCGCAGCTCCGGGGTATCAGGGGACGGATTCTGCCTGTTTGTTGCAGCGCCTCACGTCCCTGGCACCGGGTGTTGCGGGAAACCTTACCCCTGTTCGTGCAGGATGGTGCGCAGGCAAGAAAAGACCCGCCGGGCGCGGGGCCGGGCGGGTCTGATGTGGTCTGGAGCGGTCGCGGATCAGGCCGAGGTCAGCATGCCCTGCTTGCGGGCAAGATCGCGCATCCGGGTCTGCAACTTCTCGAAGGCGCGCACCTCGATCTGGCGGATGCGTTCGCGGCTGACGTTGTAGACGGACGACAGGTCCTCCAGCGTCACAGGATTGTCCTGCAGGCGGCGCTGGGTCAGAACATCGCGCTCCCGCTCGTTCAGAACGTCCATCGCTTCCGTCATCAGGGCCATGCGGCTTTGGTATTCGTCGCGCTCCGCGTAATCGCCCGCCTGATCAGCATCCTCGTCCTGCAACCAGTCCTGCCACTGCGCCGAGCCGTCATCCTCGGACCCGATGGTGGCGTTGAGCGAGGCGTCGCCGCCCGACATGCGCCGGTTCATCGAGATCACCTCGTCCTCGGTCACGCCCAGATCATGGGCGATGCGCGCGACGTTTTCGGGGCGCAGATCACCCTCCTCCAGCGCGCCGATGCGGGCCTTGGCCTTGCGCAGGTTAAAGAACAGCTTCTTCTGCGCGCTGGTGGTGCCAAGTTTCACCATCGACCACGACCGCAGGACATATTCCTGGATCGCGGCGCGGATCCACCACATCGCATAGGTCGCCAGACGGAAGCCCTTTTCGGGGTCGAATTTCTTGACCGCCTGCATCAGGCCGACATTCGCCTCGGAAATCACCTCGGCCTGCGGCAGGCCATAGCCGCGATAGCCCATGGCGATCTTGGCGGCGAGGCGCAGATGTGATGTCACCATCTTGTGGGCGGCATCGGTATCCTCCTGCTCGACCCAGCGTTTGGCGAGCATGTATTCCTCTTCCGGTTCCAGCATCGGGAACTTGCGGATCTCCTGCAGGTAGCGGTTCAATCCGCCCTCGGGCGTCATTGCGGGAAGATTTGCGTAGTTGGCCATGTCGATGGTCCCCCTGTTCATCCCCCTGCCGCGCCCTTTGCCGCGATACAGGGTGAGAGATATGTAAAAACGATTAACTTAAGGTCAATAGGTCGCAAGCAATTTCGGATGCCATGTTTGACCTATGCGACAGCGAACGGCAAGTATCATTCCCGCACC
>JBBQHZ010000213.1:0-4527 GCA_038324445.1 Rhodobacterales bacterium
CGGCGCGCACAACGCGCCGTTCGAGACGCGGTTCAAGCCCGACCGCCGCGCCGACCCCGACATGCCCCCCCCGCTGGGTCCCGAGGCGCTGCACGCCGCCTCGCAGAGCTTCATCCTGTTCGATCCGACAAACCCGACAGAGGCCGCCCAAGCCGCTCTCTTCCGTGCGCCAGAAACCAGTCGCGTCGCCTTTCCCCATGCAGGTCCGGCGCTGGACCGCGTGCTTGCCCGGCCCGAGACGTTGGTGCCGCTGACCCGGGCATTGGCGCGTGGCACCCTGGATGCGCAAACCATCCGCACGATCCTGCGTACGGGTATGCGCCGCGATCCGGGCTACCTTGCGCGGTTGGCCGCCGCGCGCGGCACTGCCTAGATCGACAAGCCGCCCGCTTCCTCCACAAACGCCACAACCTCGGCCACCCCGCGCCCGTCGCGCAGGCTCGCCATGACATAGGGCCTCGCGCCCCGCGCCGCCGCCGTGTCACGTTGCAACAGGTCCAGATCGACCCCCACATAGGGCGCCAGATCGACCTTGTTGACGATCAGGAAATCCGACCTCGTGACACCCGGCCCCTTCTTGCGCGGAATATCCTGCCCCGCCGCCGTGTCGATGACATAGAGCGTCAGGTCCGCCAGTTCCGGCGAGAATGTTGCCGCAAGATTGTCGCCGCCACTCTCGATGAAGATGATGTCGAGGTCCGGTATCCGGGCCCGAAACTCGGCAATCGCCGCCAGATTGATCGAGGCATCCTCGCGGATCGCCGTGTGCGGGCAGCCCCCCGTTTCCACCCCCCTGATGCGATCGGCCGGCAGAACCTGCGCCCGCAACAGGAACTCGGCATCCTCCGAGGTGTAAATGTCGTTGGTGATTACCGCGACCGAGTATCGCTCTGCCATCGCCTTTGCCAGGCACGCGGTCAGCGTCGTCTTGCCCGCGCCCACCGGCCCGCCAATACCCACCCGAAACGGCCCATTCACCGATCCCATCCCTGCTCCAATTCTCTCACTTCCTGTCCCAATTTCACCGCGCCCCTCATTCATCTGGGCAGAAATCTCCGGGGGGCTTGGGGGGCTGGCCCCCCAATTCACCCTCTCCTCCCCCAACTCACGTCCGAAAGAGGCGCACTTCCAACCCCTCATGCTCCATCGCTGCCAAATCGGCCCCAAAGACCGCCTGCCCGATCCCCTCGATCCCTGCGGCAACGGCCTCTTCCGCCACCTCTGCCACCACGCCCTGCAACGCGGCCAGAATTCGCTGCCCTTCGCCTTGGCCAAGGGGCACAAAGCGCACAGCCACCGAAACAAGATTTCCAACAAATCCTTGCAGATAAAGCGCCGCCACTAGACACGCATCCAACCCCAGATCGCGCGCCGCGTGTCCCAGAACCACCGGATAGGCCCGCGCGACGCTGTCGCCCTCGCCCAATTTCGCCAGAGTCAGCGCCAGAGCCGCGCCCTGATCGCACGTCTCTTCCCAGCGCTCGGCCGAGCCAGCCAGGGCCCGCGCCAGGTCGCCCAAGGCGTCCAGATCCGCGTCCTTTGCCATCGCCGCCAGCATCAGGATCGCATCCGTGCGCCCGGCACCCGCCCGCACGACACCGTCGATCCAGTCCTGTACACCTGCCCCATCAACCACCCGCCCCAAGGCAATCTCGGTCTCCAGCCCATGGGAATAGGCATAGGCCGAAACCGGGAAGGTGGGTGACAGCCACTGGGTCAGCCGCAACAGCGACGCCATCATGGCCCCGTCACCCTTCAATGGGAATGCCCATGTCCAGTATCATGGTCGTGGTCATGCCCGTGGTCGTGCCCATGGTCGTGCCCATGGTCATGCCCGTGGTCCCGCCCGTACGCATGCACATGATCGTTGCCATCCCCGGCCCCATGGGAATGCCCAAGGGTCCGGCCATGCCCGTAGGCACCGCCTTCGGGCCGGAACGGCCCGTTGATGCGCGTGACCATCGCGCCGAGACGCGCCAGCATATCCGCCAGCACATGATCGTCGCGGATCAGCAAATGATCCTCCGCCACCTGACAAGGGGTGTGCCGGTTACCGATATGCCAGGCCAGCCGCACCAGATCACCGGTGATCCGCAACAACGGCTCGGGTGCCGCGGCCACTTCGATCAACCGGCCATCCTCGAGGACCAACGCATCGCCGGGGTTCAGCGACACGGTCTGCGCCAAATCGACCAGCACTGCCTCGCCGCCGTCCGTCAGCAGCCGTTTGCGCCGAAGAAACCGCCCCTCATAATCCAGCACCACCTGCCCGGAAGCAGGGCCAGCCCAAGTGCCCGCGCGCCGCAGGGCACCCGCCCGCAGCCCGCTCATGCCGCGCTCTCGTCGGTCCTGCGGCCAAGGTTCGCCAGCGCCAAGTCCTGCCCCATCAATCGCCCTCCTGAAATCGTCTACTCAGACTCATCCATCGCCGAGGCATTGGCAAGAAGAAGCCCCGCCGAACCGGGTGGTCCGACGGGGCTGATGACGGGCAACGTGCTGCCTGCCTTAAAGATAGGCACGCGCCACATGACGGACCAGATCGCTTCGCTGCAGGCCGCGCGCGGCCAGTTGCGCATCACTCAGCATCGAGAGCCGCTGGTAATCCTGCGCACAGGTGCGCGCGCGGCCAAGATCGGTGAAGAAGGCGTCGAACCGCTCGAAGAAACTCGGGCGAGGGGTGTGGTGCGTGTGGGCATTGGTGGTGAAGGCGGCCATTCGGGATCCCTCCGTTGGGCTGTGACTGCTCCCTATGGAGGAATATTTAGTTCAACATCACAGACTTAACCTCCCCCAATCCCGCAATCCCGCCCTGCGCTGAGCGCAAGTGAAAAGTCTTGGGCAACCAGACGCTTGCTCCACGACATGAAAGTGACCCATCCGGCATGAAAAGGCGCGCCCGGGACGATCCCGAGCGCGCCTTGGACGCGTTCTAACCCTTTTCAGCGGTCAGCGGTCAGCGCCGCGGGCGCGCCGTCCCACCCACTGTTCCGATGGCCGGGCCAAATCCGTCATCCTGACGGATGATGATCTCGACCGGGTCATCGCCTTGCGGCTGGTTGGGGGTATCGGCATACCCGACATAGACGCTTAGGCCATATTCGGGGAAGTGCAGGTAGTATTCATCTTCCACCGTGCCTGCTGCCGGATCGGTGCGCGTCACCACCCCGCGCAATACCTGATAGGTGCAGGGTCCGATATCAACCGGAATCTGATCGATGATCTCGGCTTGGACATCGGTCACCCCCGATAGCGTGCCATCGCCATACGTGACCACTTCCGTGCCCTGCCACAACGATCCCATAGCCATCGGCGGGATCGCCGGGCCTGTGTAGGCGTGGCTGTAGATGGTGCCGGGAACCCGGTTGCCCTGCGCATCCACATCCCATCCGGCCAGGGTCATACCCATGGTATTGCTGACGACGTCATAGTTGAACGACCCATCGTAGGCGGAAGTCCAGGTCTCCACATCCCCGTCGCCGTTTATCAGGAACTCGGACTGATACCCGTCATAGGTAATGATGAACCCATCCGATGTCGTCGGCGCGGGGCAGCTGGGGGGATTGCCGCTTGCGGTGATGCCCGCAAAGCTGCTGGCGCCCCCTCGCGGTCGACCGATAGCCACCGGAGGCACAGGCGCTCCCGGAAGGGGTGCCGCGACCGGCGGCACAGCCAGCACGGGCGCCCGGGGCGGTGCGGGCACCGGAACCACCGGGGCGGCCAGTCGGGCCCGGTAGGCCTGCAGCAGCGGCACACCGCCAAGGCCGGTCTGGGCAGCGCCGCCCTGCGTCGTGGCCCAGCTATAGGCCCCCAACAGCAGGCCAAACTGGTCCGGCGCCAAGGTGCCGGTTGCGGCAAAGCCCATCGTGCTCTGGAAACTCCGGATCGCGGCCATCGTGCCCGGTCCGATCTGGCCAACGACACCCCCGGCATTGAAGCCGAAATAGTTCAGGGCGGTCTGGATCTGGATGCCTTCCGCCGTCGAGGGAATACCCGGACGCGGCGCCGTGGTGGGGATACCCGGACGCGGCACCGTGGGCCGAGGCGGCACGGGCGTGAACACTCCCCCTCCGCCGGTCGTCGCCCGGTTGCAATCGTTGAAGTCAGTGCCCCAGTCGCACAGGTTCAAGCCGTTGGGCTCGTCACAGGCACCGTCATTGGTGAAGGGACAAGGATTGAACAACCCGCCACCACCACCGCCAAAGCCACTGCCGAACCCGAAGTTGGAGTTCGGGTTGGCGCAATCAACCCTATCGGTCCCGAAAGCGCAGTTGTTCAGGCCGTTCGGCTCGTCACAATCGCCGTCATTCGTGAATGGGCACAAGGGTGGCGGCGTAGTGAGGATCGGACCGCCGCCACCACCACCGGCAAAGCCGCTGCCGAAACCGAAGTTCGAGTTCGGGTTGGAGCAATCGACCGTATCCGTCCCGAAAGCGCAGTTGTTCAGGCCGTTCGGCTCGTCACAATCGCCGTCATTGGTGAACGCGCAGAAGGGCGCCGGGTTCGTGGGAACCGGCGTGCCACCACCGC
>JBBQHZ010000214.1:0-4522 GCA_038324445.1 Rhodobacterales bacterium
GCGGCGTTGGGCACCATAGCGGGCCGAGCGATCACGGACTTCGTCTTCGACGATCCGGCGGGCGCCACCCAGTTCGCGCAATGCGTTGAAATAGCAGAGCGCTGTCATGAACGGATCAGCAGGGTTTACGTGTTTGCTATCTGCCGAAAGATTAGCTTCGTAAGCTGCTTGTGCTGCCGCAACGAGCGTCGTCAAGGAACGCAGGAATACCAGCTTTGGGCCCCGCCCTTGGGCGGCAATACCGAGATAGAGCCTTGCAGCGTTTGTGGTTGACGGAACAGTGCGGGCAAAAAAGCTGTCGATCCGATCAATTCCGGGTGGCGGGAAGATGCTAGTGTTGCTGCGATCGAACAACGCCGAGATTTGATCTGCTGCACGCCTGACCGTTGCGGTCGAAGCCACTATCTTGGGGCGAATACGAGTTTCCCCGGAACCTCGGGATGCGAGTTGATCGATTGCCGCCTCGTAAAGTCCCGCGACGGTCCCAAGCGGCCCTGCGATAAGGTGTAGTTCATCCTGAATGATGAGATCGGGCGGATCCAGCGACCAGCCATTGCTTAGTGGGCTTCCCTGACCAGGCTCAGCGGCGCCGTAAAACCCGACATCGTTTTGGAACCGGTCAACGTGCCCGAAGAATGCGCCAGTTTCGCCGACCCAAGGCAACGCCGCGAACTTATCGACCGTGGCGATCAGGAACGCTGGCAGCCGACGATAGATCGGCTCATCGACAGTCAGGACAGGCAAGGGCCGGCTTCTGCTGAAATCACAACTTGTATTGACACAGCGGATTTCAAGATTGGTCGGAGCATGCATGTTCGGGGTGCATGAAAACGAAGACGGCTTGAACTCTGTCCCGCACCACGGGCACGCCTTCAGCGGTGCCGGCGCACGTTTGTCGCGTCCGCTTTGGTAGCGCCGCACCCGTCCTACAGCGGTTGTTTCATCAGTATTGCCTTTGCCCCCGAGTTTATTCGGCGAGGCGTCTGAGCCGACCCACAAGCCGATCTCGATAGGCCAGTCACCAAGCAAACGTCGGCCATTATCGTCGATGTTCTTGGCGTCAGTTCGCATCAGTTCGAGCGCGCAGACGACGCCGGCCGCACGGGCGAGCTGGTCGAGGGTAAGAAGGCGAAGAGTGTAGCGCATGATCACCGCCACACCGGCTCCAAGCACGCCGGAGGCCCCGAGCCGACGATGGGCGATGACGAGTGCCGCGAGGCCGAGATAGGCTTCGGTTTTGCCGCCGCCTGTTGGAAAGAAAAGGAGGTCCGCCGTTTCACGGTCAACGTGGCGGCGATCGACCAAGCCCGCCAAGTTCAGCAGCACAAAGGCGAGCTGGAATGGGCGCCACTGCGGCTCGGCCAGGCCAGCAGGATCACCTGTCGCGCCGGCAACGCGGCGTCGCGCAGCCATCGCCACCGCGAGATTCATGAAGCGGAATGCAGCCCGCGCCTGGGAATCAGTCGCAAGCATTCCGATGCCGGTTGCAATCCGCACCTTCGCCTTTGCCATGTCCGCGATCAAACGTTCTGCCGTTTCCTTTCGCCGCGCGGGCAACCCGCCGAGCTTTCCACGCTCAGCATCGATCCAGGTACCATACAGATTTGGCAAATCGGCTAGGGCCGATGTTAGGTCCACGCCATTGCCCTCTGCCAGCTGCGCGAGAGTTTCCATCCCGAACGAGACATGCGTTTTCAAGTCCGCGTCTTCGTTCGGCGCGACGCGTTCGACTTCGGCCGATGGCAGGGGATCGGTCCAAACTCGAGTGATACCCTGAGCGTTGCCCACGGGTGCGTCCCAGCCCGCAGCGGCATTTCGGCCCACTGCCCATTCGTTGAGATCGCGATAGTGCAGATCGGCGACCCGCAAATCCCAATCCTGCGCACGATAGCCGGATAGGTCACGCCGCGGTCGAAAACCGCTTTCTGATACCAGTTCCAGCCGCGCTTGAAAGGCGTAGCTGACATCAGAATAGAAGCGATGCACTGTTGCGCGTCGATTGACGAGGAACACGGTCAACGCGCGCACGCACTCGGTTTGCCCATCTGGCGTCGTGTAACTGAAAAGGCGCGAATGCGTTTCGAGCACGAGGCCACCGCCGCGCCTTTGCTCGGCGGCGCTTTCCGGCACGACGACTGGGGAACTGCGGCCTTCCGTCACCGGCAAGGCAACGACACGCTTTTTCGGACTGCGAACCCAATCAACCATCGGTCGCTCGATCCGCTTCTTCTTTCCCTCCTCGTCGAATTGCTTGACCTTGGGCTCAGGGAGAAGCACGTCCTCCGGCAATTGCGGTTCGGTGCGATAGTCCCCCCATGACACGTGCGCCTCGATTTCGGTGACATCGGGATCGAGCAACACGGTCAAGCCGATTGAGGATGGAAGGAAGCGCCTTCGTGTAACCGGTGCCTCGGGCTCCTCGTTGTCGGCAGCCGCACCGTTCGTGCCATCAGAATCCGGCTCCTCGACATCAAGTTCCATCTCCTCCTGAGCAGACGGGTCGGCATTGTCGTTGTCGCCATCGAGGCCGAGCGGGTCTTCGGCAGGGGCTATGAAACCAGCGAGATACCAGCGCGCAGGGTTCTCGTTCAGGCGTTCCGTCGCGAGATCAGCATCCTCAGGGCCGGGACCGATTAGGTCGCGTCGGAAGACGTTTACGATCTGAGCGCGCACTTGCTCCGATGTCATCATGATTTCTTTGTGCCTTCTTCAAGAACGAATTCACCCAAAACCCGGTTCAGCCATTTAGTCGTGTGTTTTTCGTCGAGTCGTTTTGGGTTGAACCCAGCCTCTGACAGTAAGCGTTCAAGCGAAATCATGCGGTCGCGGCACTTCATTCGAACACCAAAGCGCAGGCTGGCCTTGTCAGGACCGCACAAGACCCAAGCATCCGCCCTCGTTAGCGCGTGCGCCCATAAAGACTGCTCACCGATATCGAGAGCGATGCCATCTGCATTTAACAGCACATTTGCACGTTGGACCTCGCTCACACTGTGAACAGCCTTGAGGTCTTTCCGAAGCTGGGCAGCATCAATGTTTTCTTCGGGTCTACGCCGCTGAAATCCTGTCTGGGTTTCGATAACGCAGTCTTCAACCGTTTCGACATTGTATCCACCCGACAGTGCTCCCCAAGCCGCCCACTTGTGGGTGTCGAGTATGGTCATAGTGTCGACCAGGATAGGTCCGGTGTGCCGCGCCATGGAACCTCACAAGCCATCTGGCTTTGGCACGCCATGAGTGGCAAAGAGTTCAATCAGGTCGTCAACCGTTTGGTCCAATAACCCCGCTGCCCGCCGCGCTGAAATACGACCCTGATCAACAGCAAGACCGATCACTTCCGCGAATGGCCTAGAGAACATCGGCGGTGTCGCCGCCTCTCCATTATCACGGCCATTGTTGCGCAGCGCCGCGTCGGGCACGGAGCGCGCAGCAGCTGGCTTCAGCCGGTCAAGCGCAACGAGCCGCCATTTCAGCGCCGACGCCGTCACCAGCAGCGCATTCGCGGCAGCGTTCAGCCGGGCGGGAAGCTCCCGCTCAGGGATTGCCGCCCAATCGCCAAAGCCATCGAGGATCGCAGCGGGCATCAGCACGGCCGAGGCGAAATTGTTAGCCAGCTGCTCGACGCGGTTGCCGCCGGTCTCGCGCGCCTCTTCCGAATGTTCGGGCGGCATCGCGTCCCAAGTGAGGATGTGGAACAATTCGTGCGAAAGGTCGAAATGCCGGCGACCGACCACCTCGTGGCGGTTTATCAAAACCACATCGAGTTCGGGCAGGCGGCAGGCCGCGCCGGAAATTCCGTCGAAGGCATCGACGTGCAAGACGAGGATGCCGAGTTCACGCTCCATCACATCGGCAAGGCGCGCGGCTGGGATATCGCCAAGCTGGAATTCAGCCGCGAAGCGTTCGCCCGCCTCCATAGCGTCCTCAAAGCGCGAGCCCTTATGCAGGCCGAGCGCGCGGCGCAGCAGGGGCGCCTCTCGTCCCACCTGAGGGGCGATAGAGCGGAATGCAGCGATCCAGCGACCGGCGTTGCGCTCATAGGCACCCAAGCGCTGAGGACCAACATTGGTCTGCCGCCATGAAAACCGGCCTTCGCCAACCAGCAGGAAGGGATCGGTGAAATAGTCGAGCGACGCGCCCAGCTTCTCGACTGCAAGTACCAGCTCCTCGGCCGTGACGCGGCGCTCGCCGGTCTCGATGGCCGATACGGTCTGCCGGTCTTTGAAACCGAACATGCGCGCCAGATCGTCCTGGCTGAGCTTACGCTCTTCGCGCAGCGCCTTGATCCGCGGTCCGATGAAATTCGCTGACATAGAGCACCTCCGACCGCTGATGTATTCTTGCAAAATGACGATTGCAAGAAAATCTTGCGATCAGGTTACTCTGTGCCGACTTCCTCAACGTCCTCGTCCTGCTCATCATCCCCGTCATCCCCCGCCACCAGTCCGGCGGCACGTTCCTCGATGGCCCGAGTGGCGTTTAGGGCGAGCAGTCGAGTAAAGACTTCGTCCTTGAAATCAGA
>JBBQHZ010000215.1:0-4520 GCA_038324445.1 Rhodobacterales bacterium
CCACCATCCCGGTCGTTTTCCGAAGCGGCAGCGTGAACAGGACCTTGATGGTCAGACACAACTGGATCGCGGCATCCGAGAACACCGCAGGGCAACCGGGGCTGCCGTCATGCGGCGCGAGCCAAGTCATCTCCTTGTCCAGCCAGATCAGCAGCGACCCGCGCTTGCGCAGAGATGCTGAGTAGCTGGACCAGTTCGTGGTGCGGTAGCGGGCGGGTGATGGCTTGCACATGCGGCCCGTCTAACCGCATGGATTTACGATGTGAATCCCCCGAAGTCCGATTTCTGCAACAATGCCTTCAGGGATTGATCTCGCGTATCCGGTATGGTTGCTGTGATGCAAGAGAAGGCCGACGCTCCTGACAAACAGACTAGGAACTCGGCAGTCTACGGTCAGCCATTGATGAATGGTGGCTATTTACTTGAGGTTTCAGAGACTTGCGCGGCGTCGTGTGCAGCCCATGTTCATATTGCGATCGGAGCTATGCCCGAAAGTTGGTAATGGCGTGGTCAGGTGGCGTAGTGAAGTTGCTTGATCCCGTCCTTGAATTCAATCCCTTCAATGATCTCGGGCATTCGGTACGCTCCATCGAGTTTACGCCATTTTGTCTGCGCTGACATCATCAGCTTGAACGCCATGGCGAGGCCGGTTTTGCGGCTGAGGCATCCCTTGGTTTTGCCAGTGCGGTGCCGGACAGTGGCGAAGGTGCTTTTGATTGGGTTCGTGGTGCGGATGTGTTTCCAGTGCTCGGCTGGAAAATCATAGATTGCCAAGAGCACGTCTCGGTCTTTGGCCAGTTTAGCGAAGGCCTTGTCGTATTTGACGCCGTAGGTCGCGACGAAGAAATCAAATGCAGCCTCGGCGTCCACGCGGGTTTCGGCCTGCCAAATATCGTGCAAATGACCCTTTGCTTTGGCCTGCACCGACTTCGGCATCGCATTTAATGCATTGCCCGTCTTGTGGAACCAGCACCGCTGCTCTTTCGTGGCACCAAAGACCTCGCGCAGCGCATGCCAGAACCCCAAAGCACCGTCGCCAATGGCAAGATCGGGCGTGTGCGTCAGCCCTCGTCGCTGCAAATCAAACAACAGTTCGCGCCAGCTTTGGGTGCTTTCGCGGTAACCGTCAGCGAGGCCGATGATTTCCTTGCGGCCCCATTCATCCGCTCCGATCAGCACCAGAACATATTGTTTTTCCTCTGCCATTCGGGGCCGGAAATAGACGCCATCTGCCCAAATGTAGACGAACCGTCGGGTGCTGAGGTCGTGGCGCTGCCAGCAATCATACTCATCCCAACAATCAGCCTTAAGCCGCGATATCGTGGTCGATGAAAACCCAGCCGCGTTCGGACCGAAAAGAGCTGCGAGCGCCTCGTGAAAGTCGCCCGTGGAAATACCTTTGAGATAAAGCCAGGGCAGCAGCTCCTCGATGGATTTGGCTTTCCGCAAGTAGGGCGGCAGGATTGTCGAAGTGAACCGGACTTTCTCTATGTCATCGCCCCGGTCCCGCACGCGGGGGACCTTGACCGGCACAGCGCCGATCCCAGTGATCACCTCACGTTCAGGCAGGTGACCGTGGCGCACCAGCCGAGCGCGACCATCATTCATCTTGTCAGATGCATAGGTCCCCAGCAGAACCGCAAGTTCGGCCTCAATCGCTTGTTCAATCAGGTGCTGCGCGCCTGATCGAAGGAGGTCTGTCAACGGGTCAGGTGAGAATCCCAGTGGATCGCTCAGCTGGGTAATGGTATTTGTCGTCATGTAGCATATCCTTTCCTCAGACGAGAACTGCGGCGCGTGAACAACGCCATGATATGCCGCCCCTCAGGGGCCATCACCAACTTTTAGCTATATCTCTTGCGATCGCGGGATTTCGCGGAAAATAGAAGACTTACCCCTTTAAGCGTGGCTCTCCCTAAATTCGATCTCTGATCCAGTCGCGTTTCGCGTTAGACTTAGGCTCCGCGCCTCACTGCTGCGGGTGAGTACGGAAAGGGCTGTTCCTCGTAAATGTTCTCTTTAGCGGTGCTTTATCAGAGTATTAAAGGTCATACCTCGATGATATTCGTCATGAAGGCAGAAGAGGAGGAGGGCGAGAGATGCCGAAGGTCGACATACCTTCCGTTCCTGTCCAAAAGGGAACTGGATATCCCGCCGAGTTTCGGGCCGTCAGCACGGACAGAATGCGCCAACGCCTCGGCGAAGTCGGCGATCTGACGGCGTTCGGGGTCAATCTCACGCGGCTGCCGCCCGGCAACTGGTCGAGCCTGCGCCACTGGCATTCGCACGAGGATGAATTCGTCTACCTCCTCGAGGGCGAGGTGGTGCTGATCGAGGATGGCGGAGAGACGCTTTTGCGGACCGGCGATTGCGCGGCTTTCCCGAAGGGAACGGGCAACGGCCACCATATGATCAACCGCTCGAACCGGGACGTCGTCTATCTCGAGATCGGATCGCGCCACCCTGAAGACCTCACCACCTGTTCCGACGTCGACATGATGAGCGCCAATTCCGACAGCCGCTTCGTGCACAAGGACGGCACGCCCTACGCCGAGGGCTGAACGGCCCCGGCGCCCATCATCTCGTCATACGTCGCGACCGGCACCAGGGTCGCGGCGGCTAGAGCGAGGTCCGGGTCCAGCGTCACGAAGGCATCGGCCTGCAGCTTCGTCAGCGCCAGGTATTCGGCGGTGAAGGTGTCCTCCCAGCCGAGACGTTCGGCGAAATTCCATGCCAAGTTCTGCAGCACCCTGCTCCGAGCAGGCGGATGTTGAGTGCCCGCATGTGATCAAGCTGCGCCCTGGCCTCGGCGCGGTCGATCTCTCCCCGACGCGCGGCCGCATAAAGATGGGCGACGGCCTGCGAACGGAGCAGGGTCGGGGCGACGAGTTTCGTTCCCTCGGGAACCATCGCCCGCTCGCAAAAGAGCCGAAGGGCCGCGTCGAGGGCGATCACGTAGAGCATTCGAAAGCCAAATTGTCACGAGCTGACGTCATGCGTTCAGAACCACATATCCCGGACGCAGCGGCCGTCCTGCGGCAGGTCGTCAAAGGTGTCGAGCCCGTCGAAATGATCGATCAGGAGGTCCGCCACCTCCTCGGGCGAGGCGAGGCGGACATTGACTGCCATTCGCCTGCGCCCGTCTTCGTCGGGACGTACCGCGCGCCAGGCGACAACGCAGGCGCAGCCGGGACAGAAGTGAAACTCGAGGAACGGGTCTGTCCGGTCCTTGCGGGTATAGACTGACGTGTTGCCGGCAAGCCTGATCCGCGCGCCCTCCCAGTCACAGGCCCAGAGCGCCCCGTAGCGGCGGCAGACCGTGCAGTTGCAGGCCGTGATGGAACCCGGATCGCCGTCGAGCTGCCATTCGGTCGCACCACAGTGGCAGGTTCCCTTCATCTCCATATCTCCGTTCTTGGGTAAGAGTGTACGTCACTCGACGGACGATACCATTTGGCAGCAGAGTTGCAGACAAGGCTATCGCATCCTTGAGGAAAACGGTCAGCCGGAGACCGTCATCGTCATCGACGAGACAGATGTTCGTACCGGCGGACGGGAAATCGCCCGGTTCGGCAGCGTCGGAAATCGCAACTGGACCATGAAGGTGTTTTACCACTGGGTCACCGAGGGCCGACTGATAACCTTTACCGAAGAGCTTCGGGATGGTGACGAGGTTCTGACCGTCGCATTGATCACCTTCGATTTTCAGAAGCGCGGCACAACCGGCTCGCGCCTCAAGCTGACCGATCAGATCACATCCTTTGTCGGAGAAGGCGGCGTTGCGGGGCATCGCGACGGCTACACAAAAGCCCTGGCTAATCTCGCCGCGTCACTCATTCCGGCGTAAGCTATGGCTATGGCGGGTCCGTCCAACCGTCGGTCCTGCCTCGAGATCCACCAGGCAATGCCATTGGGATCCGCGATGCCGCAACGATGATACCCGTCACTCAAACTCTGCAGGTTCTGCACCACGGTCCCGTCAACGTCTGATAGCGTTGTCCTGATGTTTAGGTAACTCACCGTTCCGTCGCACCCTTTCCTGCGATGATCCGGTCCCGAAATCTCGCAATCCGCGTTGTTCTGGTGGCGGCCGTCTTGGCACCATTCAGATTGACGACATAGCTGTTCCTGCGCCCCGGCGTCAGAGCGTGGGAGGCCTCGGCCAGCTCCGGATCGGCGTCGAGGGCCGCGACCATTTCGTCCGGAAGGTCGCGCTCCTGCGGATCGCTGGGCGACCGAACTCCCGCTGCCGCATAACCCATGGCTTCGGCCAGATAGGTCCGAATGATGGGTTCCAGCCGGGCCACCTCGTCGGTCGCCTTGAAACGGATCATGTCGGAGTGACGGGTATTGGGCCCTTGGCGTTCAAGGATGTCATGCGGGTCGGTCAACAAGGCTGCGTCAAAGAAGGACAGGCGGAAGTCGCCACGCAGGGCCCCGATGATCGCGATGTTCCGGCCCGCATGCACATAGCAGGGGTGGCCCCATTTCACCGTCTCCTGCAGCCCCGCGTCGCGGCA
>JBBQHZ010000216.1:0-4439 GCA_038324445.1 Rhodobacterales bacterium
CGCCATGACGCGAGCGATTTCGAAACGCGGACGCAGGACAAGATCGGCGGATGAGCGGCGGTTGGAAGCCCGAGGGCTACACCAGCCTGTCGCCCTATCTGATTGTCGCGGACCCCAAAGCCGTCCTGGCGTTTTGCGAGACGGTTTTCGAGGCGACGCGCCTTCGCGTCATCCATGACGGCGCTCGGATCATGCATGCTGAATGCCGGATCGGAGACACCGTCCTGATGATGGGCGGGGCGGAGGGGCCTGCGGCGCATCTCCACGTGTATTTGGCGGACCCAGATGCCGCGATGGCGCGGGCTTTGAAGGCGGGTGCGACGTTGGTTCAGCCGATGGCCGAGAAGGGTGACGGAGACCGGCGCGGCGGCGTGCAAAGCGCGGACGGGACGACATGGTGGCTTTCGCGGCAGCTATGAGGCTCGGGTTCGACACTCCGCTGGGCCCGGTATGGGTTGAGGAGGATGACGGTGTCATCACTCGCGCCGGATGGGGGCCGGTTGCGTCGCCCGGACACAGCGCGCTGTTGCAGGACACGGCGAACGAGGTGGCGGCGTATTTTGCGGGAGAATTGCGCGCGTTCACTGTGCCACTCCGACACGGGCGGGACGGCCCGACGGGCCGCGTTCTGGATGCGCTGAGCGCGATCCCGTTTGGCGAGACAAGGCGCTATGGCGACATCGCGGCAGAGGTCGGATTGCCGGCGCAGGCGGTGGGACAGGCCTGTGGCGGGAACACGATCCCGATCCTGATCCCGTGTCACCGGGTGTTGTCGGCCACCGGCCTCGGCGGGTTTTCCGCCCCCGGGGGTGTGGAAACTAAAGTATGGCTTTTGCGACATGAGGGGGCGGCGGGGCTGCTGATCTGAGGCGTCACTTGCACGAAACGCCCAATCCCCAAGGAGTATCCACAGGTTTATGCAGGCGCGTCGGGCCACGTGACGTGGGCTGATCCCGCCGTCATCACCCCCCCCGCACGGTCGAACCGAAGGTAGGCGATGCCCTGACCACCCGCTTGGGTGAAAAGTGTCCCGGCCGGTTTGTCGCCTGCCATGATCTCGGTGCCCACAGGCGCCGCGCCTTCGACGGTGACCGTTGCAAGGCCCTTCTTCAGCTCGGTCTTATGCTTCATGCGGGCGGTCACTTCCTGCCCCACGTAACAGCCCTTGCGATGATCGACGCCAGACAGCCGCTCGAAGCCCGCTTCCATAATGTAGGTGTCGTTGGGGATCAACTCGATGCCCGTCTCGGGAATGCAGGCGGCGACGCGGATGGCGTCCCAGTTGATGATTGGGGCACCGCCCGCGCCATAGGCGCGCCAGCCAAGGGACGGATCGCGTGGGTCGGCAAAAGCACCCTCGGGCAAATCGCCCAGACCGCGGGCCACGCCCACACCCGCCTCGGCAATCGTCACATCCGCGCGCAGGCGATACATTGCCAACCGCTGCGCCACGCCCGCCGCCATCTCTGTCTTGACGTCGAGCAGCACATCCGCCCCCCGATCCAGCAAAAAGAAATCCGCCAGATACTTGCCCTGTGGCGTCAGCAACGCGGAATATACCAGCACGCCCGGCCGCGCGTCGCGGGTCACGAGGCCCTTCAGAAAGCCATGCGCATCCTTGCCGCCTATCGCCAGAAGCGTGCGGTCCGCTGCCTGTTCGCCGATCATCTTCACCTCCGGTGATCTGTCATATCACAGCTAATCATGCAGCACCGCTCGCGCAACGTTGACCCCCCCATGGGCGCGCGATACCTGTGCCTCACCCTGCCCATTCCGGAGCCCGACATGAGCCTTGCCAACGGTCGTCACTACCTCGCCATTCCCGGCCCCTCGGTCATGCCCGACCGGGTGTTGCAGGCGATGCACCGCGCCGCGCCGAACATCTATGTCGGCGAATTGCCCGACATGGTGGCGACGCTGCCGCGCGACCTCAAGGCCATTGCCCGGACCAGGCACCATGTCGCGATGTATATCGCCAACGGGCACGGCGCGTGGGAGGCGGCACTGGTCAACATCCTGAGCCGCGGCGACAAGATCCTTGTGCTGGGGACGGGGCGGTTCTGCCTTGGCTGGGGAGAGTTCGCGGCAGCGATGGGCGTCGATTGCCAGATCGTCGATTTCGGCAGCCAGTCCGATATCGACATGGAGCGCGTGGCCGAGGTGCTGGCCGCAGACACGTCGCACCAGATCAAGGCGGTGCTGGCGGTGCAGGTCGATACCTCGACCTCGGTGAAGAACAACATCAAGGGCCTGCGCGCGACGCTGGACGCGGCCGGGCATCCGGCGTTGTTGTGCAGCGACAATATCGCCTGTCTTGCGATCGACGATTTCCACATGGACGCCTGGGGCGTCGACGTAATGGTGACGGGCAGCCAGAAGGGGTTGATGACACCGCCCGGCATGGCCTTCGTCTATTTCAATGACCGTGCCGACGAGGTGCGCGCAAGGGCGGGGCTGGTGACGCCCTATTGGGATTGGCGGCCTCGCGTCGATCCGCAGGAATTCTACCGGTATTTCAACGGCACGGCGCCGACCCATCACCTTTATGGCCTGCGCGTGGCGCTGGACATGATCGTGCATGAGGAGGGGTTGGAGAACGTGCTCAACCGCCATGCCGTGCTGGCGCGCGCCGTGTGGTCGGCGCTGGAGGTCTGGGGACAGGCAGGGCCGGTCAGGCCAAACATCGCGGATCGCGACAAGCGCAGCCATGCGGTGACGACGGTGAATTTCGGCCCCGGCAACGGCAAGCGGTTGCGCGAATGGATGACGACGCAGGTGGGCGTCACACTCGGCATCCCGCTCAACTTCAAGATGCCTGTCGGGGCCGGCCCAGACGATTTCCTGCGCATCGGCCATATGGGGCATGTGAATGCCCATATGGTGCTGGGCGTGTTGGCGAGTTTGCAGGCCGGCATGGGGGCGTTGCAGATCCCCCATGGCGCAACCGGGCTTGAGGCAGCGATGCGGGTGGTGGCCGAGGCGGCCTAGCCCGCTCGGTCAGTAGCCGCGCGCGGCCAGCCAGGCGCGCATCTGCGCGATCTCGGCCTCCTGCGCCTCGATCACGGCCAGCGCCAGAGCGCGCACGTCGGGGTCGGTGCCCTGTTCCAGCACGATGCGGGCCATGGCGACGGCCCCTTCGTGGTGCGGGATCATCGCGCGCATGAAGTCCACGTCGGCATCGCCCGTTGGTTCGATCGCCATGTCCGCGTGCATCTGCGCCATGGCATCGGCCATGGCGGTGTCCGCAGCCATGCCGTGGGTGCCGTGGGCACTTTGCGCGTGGGTCGTGCCGGTAAAGGTCAGGCAAAGCGCGGTTGCGAGAAGCAGGGCGCGCAGGGGCTGGGTCGTCATGTGGGGGGCATCCTTGCAAGAGGGGTTTGAGCAATGCCTGTGCCACGCTTCCAGCGCGGGAGGGCAAATCACGGCTGCGTGACAGACCGAGTTGTGGCCAGTTACCGGGCCCGCGCTTGAGCCAGCGCCAAGGGCAGCGCCGCCTCGAACGCATCCAGCGCCGCGTCGGGGCCGCAGGACACCCGGATGCAGCGGTCTTGCGGCGGGGTAAAGGGCATTCGGACGAAGATGCCGTTTGCTACCAGTGCCGCCACGACGGCGCGGGCGAAAGCCCCATCCGCCCCGCAATCGATCGTGACGAAATTGGTGGCGGAGGGCAGCGGCGTCAGGCCGTGGGCCACGGCGATGGCCGCGATCCGCTGTCGGGCGGCGTCGATCTGCGCCACGGTCTGCGCCAGATAGGCCTGATCTGACAGCGCCGCGATGGCCGCCGCCTGCGCCACCCGCCCCATGCCGAAATGGTTGCGGATCTTGCCGAAGGCGGTGATGAAATCGGCCTGCGCAATGCCATAGCCCACCCGCATACCCGCAAGACCATGCGCCTTGGAGAAGGTTCGAAAGCGGATCACGCGCGGATGGCTGGTATCAAGCGGCGGGACCGCGTCTGCGGGCGCGGTATCGGCATAAGCCTCGTCCAGCGCCAGCACACAGCCTTCGGGCAGGGCATCGATCATCGCGCCGATCCGGTCAGCGTCGTGCCACGAGCCCATCGGGTTGTCGGGATTGGCGAGGTAGATCAGCTTGGCGTCGGTGGCGTTCGCGCGGGCGATCAGCCCCTCGGGGTCTTCGTGGTCGCCGACATAGGGCACCTTGTGCAGCACCCCGCCGAACCCCGCGACGTGGTAGTTGAAGGTCGGATAGGCCCCGTCCGAGGTGACGACCGCGTCGCCCTGCCCGATCAGAAGCCGCACCAGATAGCCCAGAAGGCCGTCGATCCCCTCGCCCACCACGATATTGCCGATCTCCACGCCGTGATGCGCGGCAAGGGCGCTGCGCAAGTCATGAACCTCCGGGTCGCCATACATCCACGCCTCGGACGCTGCCTCGGCCATCGCGGCGATGGCGCGCGGTGAGGGGCCAAAGACGCT
>JBBQHZ010000217.1:0-4398 GCA_038324445.1 Rhodobacterales bacterium
GCCGGTCGAACAGACCGCTCTGGCCGAGGCCGAGGTCGAATACCACGACAAGGAGAGCTTTACGGTTTGGGTGAAGTTCAGGGTGCAGGGATCGGCTGCGGACCTGAATGACGCGTTCGTCGTGATCTGGACCACGACGCCATGGACCATGCCGTCCAACAAGGCGGTCGTCTTCGGCAAGGACATCTCCTACGGCCTCTATGAAGTGACCGGCACGCCAGACGAATCCTGGGCCAAGGTGGGGGACAAATACCTGCTCGCCGACACTCGCGCGGGCGACGTGATGGCGCGCGCAAGGCTGGAAGAAGGCCAGTGGAAACGCGTGCGCGATGTAACGACGGAAGAACTACAGGTTCTTTACGTGTTGCACCCCCTTGCCGGAGCCGAAAACTCGGAAGGCGAATGGGACCAACCCCGCGATTTCCGCGCCGCCGATTTCGTGACCGACGAGGAAGGCACCGGCTTCGTCCATTGCGCGCCGTCGCACGGGATGGAGGAGTACGAGCTTTACCGCGACCTCGGCATGCTGGAGCAGGTCATCACCTACAACGTTGGCGACGATGGCTCTTTCCGCAAAGACCTGCCGTTCTTCGGCGGCAAATACATCCTCAACCGCAAAGGCGGCGAAGGCGATGCCAACAAGGCGGTGATCGACAAGCTGGTGGAAGTCGGCGGGCTGTTGGCGCGAGGCAAGATCAAGCATTCCTACCCGCATTCGTGGCGCTCAAAGGCACCCGTCATCTACCGCAACACACCTCAATGGTTCGCCGCCATAGACCGGCCCGTGGGCGACGGACAGGACCAATTCGGCACCACGATCCGCGAACGCGCGCTGACCGAGATCGACAACGTTACATGGACGCCCGCCACGGGCCGCAACCGCCTGCATTCGATGATCGAGGCGCGGCCCGACTGGGTTCTGTCGCGCCAGCGCGCGTGGGGCGTGCCGCTGACCTGCTTCGTGAAAACCGGCGCATTGCCGACCGATCCCGATTACCTGCTGCGCAACCCAGCAGTGAACGCCCGCATCCTCGAGGCGTTCGAACAGGAAGGCGCGGATGCCTGGTACAAGCCGGGCGCAAAGGCGCGTTTCCTGGGCAACGATGTGGACTCCGACGCCTATACGCAGGTTTTCGACATCCTCGACGTGTGGTTCGACTCAGGCTCGACGCACGCCTTCGTGCTGCGCGACCGCGCGGATGGGTCCGAGGACGGCATCGCCGACCTCTACCTTGAAGGCACCGACCAGCACCGGGGATGGTTCCATTCCTCGCTGCTGCAATCGGTCGGAACTCAAGGCCGCGCCCCCTATCGGGGTGTGCTGACGCATGGCTTCACGCTCGACGAGAAGGGCATGAAGATGTCCAAATCCATCGGCAACACCGTCGCCCCGCAAGAGGTGATCGATCAGTATGGTGCCGATATCCTGCGGCTCTGGGTAGCGCAGTCGGACTATACCGCCGACCTGCGCATCGGGCAGGAGATCTTGAAGGGCACTGCCGACAGCTATCGCCGGTTGCGCAACACCATGAAGTATATCCTTGGCGCCGTGGCGGATTTCACCGAGGCTGACCGGGTGGAACCGGCCCACATGCCCGAGTTGGAGCGGTGGGTGCTGCACCGTCTGGCCGAGTTGGACCAGATCGTGCGTGAAGGCTATGCAGCCTATGATTTCCAGGGCGTGTTCAAGGCGGTCTTTACCTTCGCCACCACGGACCTGTCGGCCTTCTACTTCGATATCCGAAAGGACACGCTCTACTGCGACGGCGACACGCCCCGCCGCCGCGCGACGCGGACGGTGCTGGATATCCTCTTCCACCGCCTGACGACATGGCTTGCCCCGGTGCTGGTGTTCACGATGGAAGAGGTCTGGCTGGAGCGGATGCCGGGCGAGGGTTCCTCGGTGCATCTGGTCGATATCCCCGAGACGCCAGCGACCTGGCGCGACCCTGCGCTGGCGGCGAAATGGGCGAAAGTGCGCGCGGCGCGGCGCGTGGTGACGGCGGCGCTGGAGGTGCAGCGCACCGACAAGGTCATCGGCGCCTCTCTGGAGGCCGCACCGGTGGTCCATGTCGAGGATGCCGAGGTGCTGGCGGCGCTGAAGTCGGTAAGCTTCGAGGACATCGCCATCACCTCGGCCATCTCGCTGACCGGCGACCCGGCCCCGGCCGAGGCGTTCCGGCTACCGGAAGTTGACGGCATCGGCGTGGTGTTCAAGCGCGCCGAGGGCGAGAAATGCCAGCGCTGCTGGAAGATCCTGCCCGATGTGGGGACCCATTCCCACCCCGGCGTCTGCGAGAGGTGCGACGACGCGTTGAGCTAAGCGCAGGGGGTGACGGGAAACGAGGGGCCAGCCGTTCCGCCGAAGGCGAACCTCTGGCCCGACGCGCTGCGCGGGATAATTGGAGCACATGAAGGCAGGGGGCGAAAAGTGGTGGCGCAACCTTGTTTGCCGCCCTAACTTTCAGTCTAGCCAAAAGGATTCAACAGCCATGACACGAGCCGAAGAATATACCCCCCCGAAAGTCTGGACCTGGGACAAGGAGAATGGCGGCACATGGGGCTCGCTCAACCGGCCTGTCGCGGGCGCGACCCATGACAAGGCGCTGCCGGTGGGCAAGCACCCGTTCCAGCTCTACTCGCTGGGGACGCCCAACGGCGTCAAGGTGACGGTGCTGTTCGAGGAGTTGCTGGCGGCGGGTCATGCGGGCGCCGAATACGACGCGTGGCTGATCCGGATCGGGGATGGCGACCAGTTCGGGTCGGGATTTGTGGAGGTCAATCCGAACTCCAAGATCCCGGCGCTGATGGATTATTCGGGCGACACACCGGTGCGCGTATTCGAATCCGGGGCGATGTTGATCCATCTGGCCGAAAAGTTCGGCGCGTTCATGGGCCCCGCCTCGGCCCGGCCCGAAGTGCTGTCTTGGTTGATGTGGCAGATGGGTTCTGCCCCGTTCCTCGGCGGCGGGTTCGGGCATTTCTATGCCTACGCGCCCTACCCTATGGAATACCCGATCAACCGTTACGCGATGGAGACCAAACGCCAGCTGGACGTGCTGAACCGGCATCTGGCGCAGAACGAGTGGATGGCGGGCGGGGAATACACCATCGCCGATATGGCGATCTGGCCGTGGTACGGGCGCACGGTGATGGGCGAGTCCTACAATGCGGGCGAGTTCCTGTCGGTGCAGGACTACGAGCATGTGATCGACTGGGCCAAGCGCATCGACGCGCGCCCGGCGGCCCGTCGCGGGCGGATGGTGAACCGCACCTCGGGCGAGCCGCACGAGCAGTTGTGGGAGCGCCATGACGCGAGCGATTTCGAAACGCGGACGCAGGACAAGATCGGCGGATGAGCGGCGGTTGGAAGCCCGAGGGCTACACCAGCCTGTCGCCCTATCTGATTGTCGCGGACCCCGAAGCCGTCCTGGCGTTTTGCGAGACGGTTTTCGAGGCGACGCGCCTTCGCGTCATCCATGACGGCGCTCGGATCATGCATGCTGAATGCCGGATCGACGACACTGTCCTGATGATGGGCGGGGCGGAGGGGCCTGCGGCGCATCTCCACGTGTATTTGGCGGACCCAGATGCCGCGATGGCGCGGGCTTTGAAGGCGGGGGCGACGTTGGTTCAGCCGATGGCCGAGAAGGGTGACGGAGACCGGCGCGGCGGCGTGCAAAGCGCGGACGGGACGACATGGTGGCTTTCGCGGCAGCTATGAGGCTCGGGTTCGACACTCCGCTGGGCCCGGTATGGGTCGAGGAGAATGACGGTGTCATCACTCGCGCCGGATGGGCGCCTGTTGCACAGCCCGGCAACAGCGCGCTGTTGCGGGTCGCTGCGGAAGAGGTGGCAGCCTATTTCGCGGGGGCGTTGCGCGCGTTCACCGTGCCTCTCACGCACGGGCGGGACGGCGCAACGGGCCGCGTTCTGGACGCACTGAGCGCGATCCCGTTTGGCGAGACAAGGCGCTATGGCGACATCGCGACAGAGGTCGGATTACCGGCGCAGGCGGTGGGACAGGCGTGTGGCGGAAACACGATCCCGATCCTGATCCCGTGTCACCGGGTGTTGTCGGCCACCGGCCTCGGCGGGTTTTCCGCCCCCGGGGGTGTGGAAACTAAAGTATGGCTTTTGCGACATGAGGGGGCGGCAGGGTTGCTGATCTGAGGCGTCTCTTGCACGAAACGCCCAATCCCCAAGGGGTATCCACAGGCTTATACAGGCGCGTCGGGCCATGTGACGCGGGCTGATCCTGCCGTCATCACACCCCCCGCACGGTCGAACCGAAGGTAGGCGATGCCCTGACCACCCGCTTGGGTGAAAAGTGTCCCGGCCGGTTTGTCGCCTGCCATGATCTCGGTGCCCACAGGCGCCGCGCCTTCGACGGTGACC
>JBBQHZ010000218.1:0-4397 GCA_038324445.1 Rhodobacterales bacterium
GCGCTGGGGAGGATTCGAACCCCCGACCCCTTGATTCGTAGTCAAGTACTCTATCCAACTGAGCTACCAGCGCACGGGCTTGTCACTTACCCAAGCCCCCGCCGCTGCGCAAGGGGCAATCAGGCCGCGATGCCGCCGGGCAGAAAGAGTGCGAAGGTGGTGCCTTCGGGGCCGGTCCTGAGCATCTCCAGCCGCCCGCCATGGCCCTTGAGGATCTCGGAACAGATCGCCAGACCCAACCCCGTGCCGCCGACCTTGGCGGTAGTGGAGAACGGCTTGAACAGCGTTTCCTGCACCTTCTTCGGCAGGCCGGGGCCGGTATCGCTGATCTCGATGCACCAGCCGGCGTCGTGTTCGCGTCCGCGCACGGTCACCTCGCCCGGCTTGCCGGTGGCGGCAATCGCCTGCCGGGCGTTGCGCACGATGTTGGACAGGACGCGGTGCAACTGCTCGGGGTCAGCGCGCACGACAAGGCCCGGCGCGATCTCGGTCTCGTAGCTGACCTCACCATCGCCTTGCGCGAGGTTGTCGTTATCCAGCACGTCATCAACCAATGGCTCCAGCGCCACACGATCAAGCTTCGGGGCAGGCTCTTCCGCGCGGCCGAAGGCCAGCGTCGCTTCGGTCAGATTGATCGCGCGGCTGAGCGAGTTGATCAGCTTTGGCGCAATGCGCTTCACCGTCGGGTCGCTGCTGACCTCCAGCCTGTCCGCGACCAGCGTGGCAACCGACAGCATGTTGCGCAGGTCGTGGCTGATCTTGGCCACCGCTTCGCCCAGTTGCGCCAGCCTTTCGCGCTGCCGCAGCAGCGACGTCAACTGCGTCTGCATGGCGTGAAGCGCGTCCTCGGCATTGCGCAACTCCCGCACCGTGCCGCGCGGCGTGATGATGCGGTTCGCGTCCGATGGCGCATTGGCATAGGCCATCATCGAGGCAACGACGCGCTTGATTGGGTTCACCATCAGGATGCGGACCGAGATGAACAGCAAGATCGCGGTGAATACCGAGATCGCCGCCGACAAGATCAGGATGCGCACGCCGTAATCCAGCATCGCGCGCCGCAAAGGCTCGGTCTCCATGGTGATCTCGATCAGAAGGCCAGCCCCGCGCACCGGTTCGCCGATCACCCGGATCGTCTGGTTTTCCGTCTCGAGCAGCTGCATCGACGCGTCGCGGATCAACTGCCAGGCAGGCGCCTCGCGCAGGTCATATGTCGCCGCAATGGCCGGCATGCCGTCCGTCGACAGGATCAGCTGCCGCACCGCGTCGCGGCGCAGCACGACGTTCAGCACCTCGGCGTTCAGCAGCAATTCCCGCTCCAACTCGTCGTCGATCATGCCATCCGTCGCCAGCAGCGCCAGCGACGCGATCTGCGCCCGCTCCAGTCTCGCCAGCAGATAATCCTCGCGGAAGCGCGCAATGGACGGCACGAAGATGAACACTTCCGCCAGCATCACGAAGATGACGGTCAGGATCAGGAACCGCCCTGAGAGAGAATTGGCCACGCGCGGCTCCCCTGCGCCTAAAGCGTCATGCCGGTCGCCCGAACCGCTGCACGAAGGCAACGACCCGTTTGACCAGCGGACTGTCGAACAGCTTGGGGGTGAAATACGCGCTGGCGGCGCGTTTGTTAATCTCCCCCAGCGTCGGGTAGGGCGCGACCATGTTCGCAACCGCGCTCATCTTCAACCCGTTGGCGATCGCCAGCGCCCAGATCTGGATCAGGTCACCCGCCTGCGGGCCGACCATCGTCGCCCCCACGGGGCGGCCCTTCACCACCATGACCTTCACGAAGCCCTGCGTCTGGCCGGTGGCGATGCCCCTGTCGTTATGGGCGAAGTCGGCGCGGGCAACGAACAGCTTGTCGCCATGCGCCTTGCGCGCCTCGTCCTCGGTCATTCCGACCTGCGCCAGTTCGGGCGATGTATAGGTGGCCCAGGGGATGTGATCCGTCCGCGCCTTTGCGGGCAGGCCGAACAGCATGGGGCGAATGATGACGCCCGCATGATAGCCCGCGACATGGGTGAACTGCATTCCGCCCGCCGCATCCCCCACCGCATAGACCCGCTTGTTGGTCGAGCGCAGGCCACGGTCCACCGTCACCCCCTTGCGATCATAGCCGACGCGCGCCTTCTCAAGGTCCAGCTTGTCGACGTTTACCTGTCGCCCCACGGCCACCAGCAAGTGAGAGCCTTCGAAATTCTGCCCCCCCTCCGTCTCGACCACGATCGCGCCTTCGCTGCCGCTGATCCGCGCGGCCTTGGCGCCTTCGATGATCTCGATCCCCTCGCCCCGCAACGTTGCCAGCACCAAGGCGGCCGCCTCCGGGTCGTCCTTGCCCATCGCCTTGGCGCCTTCCAGCACGGTCACCCGGCATCCGAGCCGCCGATGCGCCTGCGCCATTTCCATCCCGATGGGACCGCCGCCGATGATGATCAGATGCTCGGGCCGCTCGCGCAGGTCGAAAATCGTCTCGTTGGTATAGTGCGGCACGCCCTCCAGCCCGGGGATCGGCGGCACCAGGGGGCGTGAGCCCGTGGCGATCACGATCCGCCGCGCCTTGATGCGGGTGTCGCCCGCCTGAACCTCGCACTCGCTGACGAAGCGCGCGAACTCGCGGATCACGGTAACGCCGAACCCTTCGAAGCGCTCCTGCGAATCGACCGGGGCGATCTCTTCGATCACCCGGCGCACATGATCCTTCGCCGCCGCGAAATCAGGGTGGGGCGCGTGGCCCGCCACACCGAACGCCGCCTCCGCCGTCTCATGCGCCTTGTGGCCTGCGGCCAGCAGCGCCTTCGACGGCACGCAGCCATAGTTCAGGCAATCACCGCCCATCTTGTGGCCTTCCACAAGCACCACGCGAGCCCCCATCTGCGCCGCGCCCGCCGCCACCGACAACCCGCCAGAGCCTGCGCCGATGACGCAGATATCCGTTTCAATCACCGCCATCGGCCTAAAGCCCCCGCTTGCCGCGCACGGCTTTCAAGATGATCGGCACCGTCGCCAGCACGCACAGCCCAAGGATCGGCAACAGGATCTGCGGCTCGAAGATGATGCCCAGATTCGGCGTTTCTCCCCGCGCAAAGACCTCGCCCAGACCGGCGCCCACCGAGGTATAGACCACGGCACCGGGCAAGATGCCGAAGAAGGTCGAAATCACGAAGCGCCGCAGCGGCACCTCAAGGAAGGCCGGCACAAGGTTGGCCACGAAGAAAGGGATCGCCGGGATCAGGCGCATCAGGAACAGCATCGACCACTGATTCTCGTTGATGCCGTCCTTGATTGTCTTGACGAGCCCTTCCGAGCCTTCCAGCCGCGCCCCCATCTTCGCGCCGAAACTGGTCTGCGCCGCCAGAAAGATCGCCGTGGCCCCCGCCGTGGCACCTACGATGTTGTAGAGCGCGCCGGGAAAGGTCGCGAACAGGAAGCCGCCGGTCAGCGTGGCGATGGTCGCACCGGGCAGCGAGAACGCCACGATCAGCGTATAGGCCGCGATGAAGATCGCCACCGTCAGCAGGTAGTTCTGGTCGCGAAACGCGATCAGCGCCTCCCGGTTGTCAGCCAGCGCCTGAAAACTCAGGTAGTCCCGGAACAGCCACCAGGCCATGCCCGCGCCGACAATGATGACCACAAGCGGCAGATATCGCATGATCGGGTTGGTCGGCTGCTGTTGCACGCTGTCGGTCATTGTTCCTGGTCCCCTGTCCATCAAGTTGGCCCTCATTGCGCCACGGGGCGCAAGCGCGATATCCCCCCTCACGCGCGCTTGATTGCGCGTGACACAGACCAATCTTTTCGTGATCCGCGCCGCGATATCCGTCACAAGCGGCCGGAGAATGTTTCAGAACCGGAGCGCGCCCTTGGAAAGAATCTTCGTCAGCGCCTGCCTGATGGGCGCGCAGGTGCGCTACGACGGCCGCGCCAGGACGCTCGACGATCCGCTTCTGGCAACATGGCGGGCCGAAGGGCGGCTGGTCGTTCTCTGCCCCGAAATGGCCGTGGGCCTGCCCACGCCCCGCCCCGCAGCCGAGATCGCCGCGGGAGCGACCGCCGAGGCCGTGCTGGCCGGTCGCGCCGGCGTCTACGATCGCGACTGCCTCGATCTCACCGCCGACTTCACCCAGGCCGCGGATGTGGCGCTCGACGTGGCGCGCGCCCATGGCTGCCGCTTCGCGCTTCTGGCCGATGGCAGCCCGTCTTGCGGGTCAAGCTATGTCCATGCCGGCAATTTCGACGGTCGGCGAATCGACGGTCAGGGCGTGGTCACCGCCCGCCTGCGCGCCGCCGGCATCGCGGTTTTCGCCCAGCATCAGTTGGCAGACCTCGCTTATGCCGTCGAGACGGCAGAAAATGCGGCGCGTTGAGGCAGCCCTTTGTTGACACCGCGCCCGGTC
>JBBQHZ010000219.1:0-4383 GCA_038324445.1 Rhodobacterales bacterium
GCGAGCACGGCGCATGTGCCGGGTGAAGGGCATTTGCATCTCAGTGTCGATGGCATCAGTGCCGACCGCGTGTACGGCGCGTGGCATTACCTGCCTGAGCTGGGGGAAGGCACGCATAAGGTGAAGATCTCGCTCGCGACCAACGATCACCGACCCTACGTGAATGACGGTGCGCCGATTGCTGGAGAAGCCGAAATCATTGTCGCGGCCGGGGCGGGTGCCGGGGGCGAGAATGACGATCATGGCGATCATCATCCATAAGGCTGAATACAGGGGTGCCTCCCTTTGCGAGCCGGTCAGGTCAGCCTGAGGTGCCGAAGCTGCGGCGGCAGACCTTCGAGACGGCGATCATCGAGCGCTACGGGCCGCGGGAGAGTTCGCTCGAGGTCGGTGATCGCGCGGCGGAACTCGTCGACGCGCACGTCTCCGAGACGCTCAGCTACTACGCCGGACTGCCACTGGATCAAGATCCGCACCAACAACCCGCTCGAGCGCATCATGCGCGAGATCCGGCGACGAACGCGCGTGGTCGGGGCATTCCCGGACGGTCAGTCTGAACCTCGCCGAGGCCTGGCTCCGGCACATCGCCGGCACCCAGTGGTCCACCCGCAATTACATGAACATAGCGCCACTTCGCGCGGCGAAGAACGAAGCCTACGGAGCCGTCTCCGCGTGAGCGAAAAGTGCGAAAGAGTCTGGACGCTACCGCGCCTCCGCGGCTTCGCAAGGGCGGATACACACAGCAGCGCCGCGGTGTCGACCCGGCGTTTCGATGGGCTTCTGCAATGCTCTGCGACTCGATCCAGGTAAATCAATAGCTTACGCCCCAGAGAGTGTTCGACCCCAGTTCCCTCCGCTCCGCCACAAACCAATCGCGAACCCGATATGAGGTCCCTAACGGGACCTTTTTTATTTTTGTTTCTAGGGGTTTAGCGAGGCCATCCGACTTTCGGAGACCACCCGCTGGCCCGAAATCGGTCTCTTAACGCCCCGCGTCTCTTTCCATCCGCCCTTCACCGAAATCGAGACGGATTAGAAAGATGACGCCTTTTCCGTGACTTGACGGAACTGGATTGCGCAGCAGTTGAAGCGGGTTCGACCGCTGCCGATACGAACGGCGACACCCAAAGGCGGCGTGGTTGTGCGGGGCGGAGCGCATGTCGGCGGCAGTTCTGGCACAGAGTTTCCGGCAGTAGAACTGGGCGGGTGACCAACTGACCGTGCCGCAGCGTTGCATCCATAGCATCTTGCAAAAATGGTCGGTCGTAGTACCGACGTCGCCCGGCGGCATCACCCCACCATGAGACTGAAAGGGGCTATGTTTGTTCTAAGGGTGCGCCCGCATTGCGCCGCATAGTGCGCATTTACTCCGGCATCTTGAGGACATCTGAATGCTTGAGCGGTGCGGACTTGATCCAGATCTGCGCGCCCTTCGGCCCAACCGATGCAGCTAGTGTCCGGCCAGCGGGCAGACGGCCCCAGCTTTGCGCGCTACAGGTCTCGCCGTTGATATCGGCCACACCATCGGTCACGAGAAACTCCAGACGTTCCTCGTTCTCGACGGTGAGGCTTGCGCCGGGTGCCCAGTCCTCGATCCAGACGCGCTCAGCATCATCCTCGAACAGCATGCGCCCGGCTTTGACACCGGGGCGTGGCTGAATGGGCGTACCCTCGCCCGGCTGGCGGTTGATCTGCAGGACATCACCGCTGCGATACTGCCAGAGGCGCACAAAGATCGTGCAGCCATCGGCGGCTGCGGGGCTGTGCGCGGTTCCGGGAGGGTTGCGAAAATACGACCCCGCAGGATAGTCGCCGTGTTCGTCCTGAAACGTTCTTTCCAGGACCAGGATTTCTTCGCCACCGCTGTGGATATGCTCGGGAAAGGCACTGCCCGGAGCGTAGCGCACGATCGAGGTGGCGCGGGCGACCTCGGCCCCGATCCGGTAGAGCATCCTGCGGTCCACCCCGGCAGCGGGGCTGGGCACCCAATCCATCCGGGCGGCGTGGACAAAGACAGGCTGGGTCAGATCGGCATTCAGGCGCATGGCGTTTCCTGTCAGACAAGTTGGGGTGCGAGGCGCGCCAGAAGGACTGCAACCTCGCTTTCGGCTGCCTCATGGGCTCCGGCCAGGTAGCCGGGTTCGGTGCGGCTGGTCTCGGAGCCGATCAGGGTCAGGTGGCGTTGCCATGCGCCTTCGACCCATGGGTGACGGGTGGGCGACGGATGGTCTCCTGCCGTCAGATCATCGGGCGTGGCAGTCAACGGATCGGCAGCCCAATCCTTGTAAAGCGTGGCTTTGGCCCGGGCTGCCAGCGGGCCAAAGAGGTGCCCCAGTTGCTGCACGCAGGCTGCAATGACAGCAGCCTCGCCAGCCCGGGCACGGGCCTCGGCCGGAACGCCGACAAACCCGAAAAGCGCCGCTTGCCGCTCTGTCGTCGTGGCATCGTGGATTTCAACCAAAGGGCCCCTCTGGCTTCGGGCCGCGCCCGACAGCCCCGCGTCGCGCCAGAAGGCATGGTCATAGACCGCAACGAACTTGGCATGCGGTGCCATCCATGTCGGCGTGCCCTGCCAGAGGCGGATGACAGAAGGCGGCATTGGCGGATCAAAGGCGATCTGCGCCGCCAGCAAGCGCGGCGGCAAGGCCAGCAGCACGTGCGGGGCAGACAAGCTGCCGCGTTCGATCGTCACATCGACACCGGTGGCAGTAAGCGCCAAGTGCGTGGCGCGGGTGTTCAGGCGGATCGCTTCGGGAGGAAGGTCGCAGGCCAATGCGGTGACCAACGCTGCCGTGCCACCGCCGATCCGCATCGAGGCAGGCTCCTGCTGCATGCCCGGATACCGTTGCACGGAGCCCGGCCCACGTTGGAACAGCAAATTGCCCGCATCCGCCTGGGGAAAGGACTCCACGCCCGCCCCGTTCACGAAGTGCCCAAAACCGGGTTGCATGCCGGGCCAGAACCACGACGGGCCGAGGTCGAAGGGGCCAGAGCTGTTGCCAGACGCATCCACCGACAGGATGCGCCCGCCAAGACGGTCGCGCGCCTCGATCAATTGAACGCCGATCCCGGCACGATGCAGCGCCCGCGCCGCCGTCAGGCCCGAAAGACCGCCGCCGATGATAATAACCTGTGCCGACATCATCCCTCCGAGGTCGTGGGCGGCGGAGCAACTGCCGCCAAACCGCCAGTTTACTGCCGACCGGCGGTCACGCCACCATCTACCGGCAGCACGGTGCCAGTGATCCACGACGCCTGGTCAGAGGCGAGGAACAGGATCGCCTCGGCCACGTCGCGCGGCTGACCGTTGCGGCCCAGCGGGTGGAACGCATTGAAGGTCGGCAGAACCTCGGCAACCTGCGTATCGGTCAGGAAGGTATTGTAGACCGGGGTTTCGACCACGGCCGGCGCGACTGCGTTGATGCGGATCTTCAGCGGCGCAAGCTCGATGGCAAGGTTGCGCACCATGGCATGGACCCCGGCATTCGCAGCGGAATAGGCCGCCGAAGGCGTGGCTCCGATGGCCTGGATCGCCCACATCGACCCGGTCTGCACGATGACGCCACCCTTATCCTTCATCGCCTTGGCTGCCGCCTGCGCCGTAAAGAACTTGCCCTTCAGGATGGTGTCCAAATACCAGTCATAATCCGCCTCGGTCAGGTCAAGGAATGGCTTGGGGTTGAAGACCCCTGCGTTGTTGACCAGCACATCCAGCCCACCAAAACGCGCCACCGCCAGATCGACCAGCGCCGCACCCGTGGCCGGATTGGCGATACCGCCCGCATAGACCGCGACCTTCGCCCCGCTTGGGTCAATCTCATGTGCGGCAGCCTCCAGCTTGGCCAGATCGCGACCGTTGATCACGACTGATGCCCCCTCTGCCACGAAGCCTGCTGCGGTTTCCTTGCCGATGCCCGACCCGCCGCCGGTGACTACGACGACTTTGCCTGAGAAGCGCATTTCGATTCTCCAACTATCTATCAGTAGATAATAAGTTGATTGAGATTGCGGATCATCGGTGCAAGCTCTATCGATCAGATGGTAGATAGAGCAGGCTGACCATGAACGACACCACCGCCGCCATCCTGGACGCCGCGGAGGTCCGCATTCGAGCAGGGGGCTATACCGGCTTCAGCTTTCGCGATCTCGCCGCCGATGTGGGCGTGAAAAGCGCCAGCGTGCACTACCATTTCCCCACCAAGGAAACCTTGGCCGCCGCCGTCGCTCGCCGGTACAAGGACCGGAGAGGTGGCTTGGGAAATCTGAACAGGTGCGTTGAGTGGTGAGGCCGCTCGAAATCGGCAAGAAGAGTGCCGAGAACGAGGAGCGACCATGACGAAACGACCACGCCGGAACCACGGTCCGGCATTCAAGGCGAAGGTC
>JBBQHZ010000220.1:0-4381 GCA_038324445.1 Rhodobacterales bacterium
TCCGCATCGACCCGGAACGTGATCGACTTGGTGCCCAGCCGCGACGGCCAGACATGGCATTTCAGGATGTGGCGCGGCGTGACGGGCGAGCGAAAGTCCATCTCCAGCCGCACGAAAGGCGTGCCGATATTGGTGTCCACCTCCAGATGGAACCAGCCGCCGAAGCCATGATGCTCCGCCCACCATGCGTCGATGGCATCGAGCGCGAACCACGGCAGCCGGGCGGTGTAGGCGATCTTCGCGGGGTCGCAATCGCCCCATGTCACCCGCACATCGTGGACGAAGGCCCCGTCTGGACGCGCCTGCATCACGCCGCCTGCGCCTTGAGTTGCGCGATCACGCCATGGGCCCACGGGATGCCCAGATCCTCCGGCAGTTCGGGCGAGGACGCGTCGTGGATGCAGCGGTCGCCCACCATCGTCGCCCCTTGTTCCAGCAGCTTCTCCATCAGGATCTTCGACCCGAAGGCGAAGGTTTCGGCGAACACCATGTCGCCCAGACCGAAGATGGCGAACCGCACATGGCCGAGGTCGATGTCGCGCTCGACAATCGCATCGTAGAACGGCTGCGCGGTCATCGGCAGGTCGCCATTGCCATAGGTCGAGGACACGAAGACATAGAAGGTATCCCCGTCCAGCGTGCCGGGATCGACCTCGCCCAGCGAGGTGATCTGGCAGGTAAACCCCTCGCCCAGATCGTCGCGGATATCCTCGCACAACATCTCGGCGCTGCCGGTTTCTGTTCCGAAAAGGAAGTGGATGTTCATTCGTTCGGTTTTCCTGTCTTGGGCAAGCGGCGGGGTGAACCCCGCCCTACGGCGCGGCGGCGGCGCGGGCTCTCCCCCGCCACCGCACCGGCCATCCCCTATGCCATGTGCAGCTTCACATACTCGAAATCGCCCGGCTTGTTGTCGATGCCCACCTTCGGCGGTGCGATCCAGCCGGCGAATTTGCCGGGCTCGTAGCACGGCACCATCAGCGACTGGATGAAATCGCCATCGTCCCGGGTAGGCAGCCACTTGTCCTTGTTGGCCTCCCACTCCGCCGTCGAGATCAGGTTCCCCTCCGGGTCCGCCTTGATGGCCGAGAACACGCCGATCTGACGATGAAACGCCTGATCCGGCAGGGTCAGCTGGAACTCGATGCCGGTGCGCTCGATCATCTTGTTCCAGCGCCGCATCCCGCCGCTTGCATCGCGGATATAATCGTCGCGCAACCGCATGTTGATCGCGGTCAGCGCGGGCACTTGCCTGTCCAGCACGCGCCCGTCCTCGATCATCTTCACCACATAGGTGGCGTCCGTCAGGCGGTGATCGTCCTCGATCCTTTGCTCCATATACCGCCCCTTGATGCCCGCATTGAACGCGTTGGCGGCGTTGGTCGACACCTCCTGCCCGAACAGATCGAGGCTCAGCGAGTAATGCATGTTCAGCTTCTTCTGGATCGTCGGCAGGTCGATCACGCCCAGATCGCGGACCCGGCCCACGGCATGGGGGTCGGAAATCCCCGCCTCCAACATCGCCTCGCAGGTGCGCTGCACGATGCGGCCCACGCCGGTTTCGCCCACGAACATGTGGTGCGCTTCCTCCGTCAGCATGAAGCGACACGTCCGGCTCAGCGGGTCGAAGCCGGATTGCGCCAGACTTTCCAGCTGCATCTTGCCATCGCGGTCGGTGAAATAGGTGAACATGAAGAACGACAGCCAATCGGGCGTCTCCTCGTTGAAGGCGCCCAGCATCCTTGGCGCTTCCTCGCTGCCCGAGGAGCGGCGCAGCATGTCGTCCGCCTCTTCCCGGCCATCCTTGCCGAAATACTTCTGCAGCAGATAGACCATCGCCCACAGATGCCGCCCCTCCTCCACGTTCACCTGGAACAGGTTGCGCATGTCATAGAGGCTTGGCGCAGTCAGGCCGAGGAACCGCTGCTGCTCGACGCTGCCCGGCTCGGTATCGCCCTGGATCACGATCAGCCGCTTGAGCATGTTGCGGTATTCGCCCGGCACCTCCTGCCACGCGGGCTGGCCCGCATGTTCGCCGCAGGGGATCATTCGCCCCTCCACCTCGGGGGCCAGCAACACGCCCCACCGGTAATCGGGCATCTTCACGTATTCGAACTTGGCCCAGCCCTTGGGGTCCACACTCACCGCCGTGCGCAGATACACCATCGAGTCCTGAAAGTTCTGCGGGATCAGTCGGTTCCACCAATCGAGGTAGCCCGGATGCCATTTCTCCAGCGCCTTCAGCACCTTGCGGTCCTGTGACAGGCCCACATTGTTGGGGATGCGGGTATCGTAGGATACGTCAAGCTCGGTCATGTGCAGTCTCCCTTGTTGGCCCTCCGGCCGGGTGTCGGGTGAAGGCGGGGACCGGTGCCGGAACCCCGCAGGGCGGGGGGCACCCCGCCGCGCGTTCGGGCCTCACACCCGGTCCATGTCATAGTCGCCGCGAATGCCGCTGCCGTAGCGCTGCAGCGCGCCATTCTCTCCCACCGCATTGGGCCGGTTGAAGATCCAGTTCTGCCACGCCGTCAGCCGCCCGAAGATCCGCGTCTCCATCGTCTCGGGCCCGGCAAAGCGCAGGTTCGCCTCCATCCCCGTCATCGCATCGGGCGAGAAGGCGGCGCGTTCTTCTACAACAATTCGGATCTCGTCTTCCCAGTCGATATCGTCGAGGATCATCGTCACCAGACCATGCGCCTCGGCCGCTTCGGCCTCCATCGCCTCGCCAATCTGCCCTCGCAGGGCATCCACCACCTCGGGCGTTCCAAGGAAACGCGTCTGCAGCCGCGTCAGGCCGTTGCCCATCGGATATGTCCCGAAATTGTCGGACGTCAGGGTGATCGCGGCCAGGGGCCGGTTATCGCCCTCGAACGCGTCCTCCATCATGTAGGCGCGATCCGCCGCCCAGATCAGCTCTGCCAGAACGCCCGCGAAACAGCTGCCATGTTCCACCAGCGCCACCAGCGACCGCGACGTCACGTCGAGCCGCTTCAACACCCGCTTCCAATAGGCCCGGGTCTCATCCGCCAGCCAATGCCCGGCATTGTCGCGCAAGAGCGCCTCGTGTTCCGCCAGCACCGCCGGGTCGCCCTGCGTCCGCAAGGTCCACAACCCGCAGCCGACCTCGTTGAACCGCAGGTGCAGGATCGCATCCTCGAACTCGCGGGCCAGTTGCAGCAGGTAGGCCCCGTCGCCCTGCGCCTGCAACGCGTCCATATCCTCGGGCGCCGCGTCCGATGGCCCCTTCAACGTGATCTCCACGGTGCGCGCCGCACGGTCCACGGCCACCTCGACCAGCGCATAGGAGACCGAGCCGTCCTCGGACAGGCGCCGCTCCAGCGGGCCCAGTATAATGCCCACCGCCTCGCGCGGCGCCAAAGCGGCGAATTCCGCGGCCCGCTCCGCCACCACCGCGTCGAAGCGCGAATTCGGCACCACCTCGTCGACCAGCCGCCACTCGACCGCGCGCTTGCCCTTCACGCCCTCCTCCGTGGCGCAGAACACATCCGCAAGGTCGCGCCGCACGCCCCGCTTGTCCGTCACCCGCGTCAGCCCGCCGGTGCCCGGCAGAACCGCCAGCAACGGCACCTCGGGCAACGAGACCGAGGACGCCGCATCATCCACCAGCATGATATGATTGCACGCCAGCGCCAGTTCATACCCGCCGCCCGCGCAGGCACCCCGGATCGCCGCGATATACTTCTGGCCGCTATCGGCCTCCGCCGCCTCGTAGGCATTGCGCGTCTCGTTGGTGAACTTGCAGAAATTGACTTTGTGGGAATGCGCCGCGCCGCCCAGCATCCGGATATTCGCGCCCGCGCAAAACACCTTCTCCTTGCCCGATTGCATCACGACCACGCGCACCTCGGGATGTTCGAACCGCATCCTCTGCACGATGTCGGCCAGCTCGATATCCACCCCCAAATCGTAGGAGTTCAGCTTCAACTGATAGCCGTCGAAGAGGCCACCGTCCTCGTCCACATCCATGGTCAGGGTGGCAACAGGGCCGTCATGGGCCACCCGCCAATGCCGGTAGGCCGAGGGATCGGTCCGAAAATCGATGATCTTCGCCATGGGCAGGCTCCTCCGTCAGATAACCACGATAGCGTGCGAGGCGTGACGATCAAGCGTTATAATGCTCTACCCTCGCGAAAACTCGGGATTTTATTGTACTATTTTGCACAAATCCGCAATCGCCGCCACCACCTCGGCCTCCCGCTCCAGATGCGGCACATGCCGGCACCCCTCCAGAACCAAGCGCGTCACCGGCCCGCCAACCGCCCCCGCAATCGCGTCGATCTGCGCCAATGTCCCGTATTGATCCGCGCTGCCCTGCACCAGCAACAGCGGCGCGGAAATCCCCGCCACCTCGGCCTCCACGTTC
>JBBQHZ010000221.1:0-4351 GCA_038324445.1 Rhodobacterales bacterium
GGCCGCGACCGACAGCAACGCGAAGGCAAGCCGGATGTCCCCTTCACGCCGCGCGGCATTAAGCGGGGACACGACCGTTCCGATGCCCGAGCGCACATCCACCAGCCGCTCATAGGCAAGCCGTTGCAACGCCTGACGGACGGGGGTGCGGGAGACGCCGAATTCCACTGCCAGTGCCTGTTCGTGCAGCACCCGGCTGGCGCCGGGCGGCTCCAGACATATCCGTTTGCGGAGCGCGTCCGCAATGCTGTCGGCGTTGTGTCTGGGCATCGAGGGTGTCCCTGCGGTCGGGTCGATTGCATCACTGGCGGGTCAAGCATATCGGTATACATCTTCGAGGAACAGGGATGGCGAGGGACAGCTTCATGCAGATTGACCAGCCTGGCGTGCTTCCGGGGTCCCTCAGGGCCGTGGTGCCGCATCCCTTCGGGGGAAGCATCGTCATGTCGGGCTTTCCGGGGCTGGAGACAACATTTGACGGCGAGGCGATCTTCGATCCCGACAGCTGCCGCGAAACGGTCGAAGGGCTGCGCGCCCTGGGTGCAGGGCAGTTGATGTTATTGGTCGAGCGAGACGAGTTGGACCAGATCGGTTTCGATCTGCTGGCGCGGACCTGCACAACTGCGGGCATTGCCGTGATCGAGCGCCCCATCGTGGATTACTCCGTGCCGTCCGACACCATGATGGCAGGCTGGCACGCCGAGCGGGCAGCGCGGGCGGCGCATCTGGAGCAGGGCGGCACGTTTGCGGTCAGTTGCCAGCACGGCGCAGGGCGATCCGGCCTGATGGCGACGCTGTGCCTGATGGAGGCGGGTCTGACCGCCGACGACGCCATGGCGACGGTGCGCAGCCATTTCGCGCAAGCGGTCGAAAGCTCCGAACAAGAAGCGTGGCTGCGCAGCCTGACCTTGAAGCCTTCGGCGTAAGATCCGCCGTTTTGCCTCGCGATGGGGGCGGCGTCTGCAATGCTCCGCGCCCCGGGGACATGGCTTCGTTCTCAAGGCATTACATGAACTTCATCTTGTAAACATATGCAAATAAAATAGAAAAAGCGCGCCCGGGTGCCGGGCGCGCGTCTTGTCTCACGAATGATGAAGCGGTTCAGAAACCCGCCTTGATCCGCTCGAACGCTTCAGCCTGACGCTCGCGCTGGTCATTGGGGATCGGCAGTTGTGCCAGAACCGGAACCGTCACCGCACCAAGGCCGTTTTCTTCCAGCATCGCCTCACCCAACGCGTTTAGTGCTGCCGCATTGGCCGACCCGAAACCACCGGTCGTCAACAGCGGTTCCGCCGATTCCATCGCATGCATGGCGTTGATGTAATCATAGGCGTTGGCCTCGTTGCCGGGCCCGTCGACCATGTTCACATAACCGCAGAGCCAGACCGAGGTGCCCTCTGCCGTGTTGCGCTCGAACCCGATGGGGAAGCCCTCGGCCACCAGCGCCACCGGAACTTCGTTCCAGGCCCAGGCCACCAGAACCTCGCCCGATCCCATCAACTGGCCGAGCTCGGCCGGATCGGTCCAGTAGGTCCGCAGGTTGGGGTGGATCGAGCGCAGCCACTCGGTCGCGGCCTCGAACTGCTCGTCCGTCACACCGGTCCAGTCCGACACGCCCGTGGCAAGATAGGCCAGCGCATAGGCATCGTCGACGTTGTCGGGGATCGACAGGCGACCGGCGAAGGCGGGGTTGATGAACACGGCCAGCGAGGCGATATCCTCGGGCGTTACTTCCTCGGTGTTATAGGTCACACCGGTCGATCCGAAGTCGGTCGGCAGGAAATAAAGCTCTTCCGTTCCGGCAAGCACATCCTCCCCCACCAGATCGGCGTTGAGCGTCTCGAAGGCCGCCACCTGCGCCGTGTCCCACGGCTCGATGATGCCACTGTCCTGCCAGCGCGGAACCGAGCCGGCGCAGATATGCGTCACGTCCGACTGGAACCCTGCCAGCAGGCGCTGGAACGCCTCGTCCTCATCCCCGAAGAAGACGAATTCGGGAGAGGCACTGTGGGTGGCAATGTAGGGCTGGTGGAAATTCGGGTCTTCGAACCCGGAATAGTCGAACACGGTCAGATCCTGCGCCGCGACGGGCAGGGCGATGGCGAATGCGGCGGCACTGCCCAGAAGGAAGGTCTTGGTCATATGTGTCGGATCCCTTTCAGTTGTGGCTTTCGCCATGTGGGGTTACTAGTTAAGGTCTCATCCCTCGATCGTAAAGCATATTTGACGCACTGGGCGACATCGCGGGCAATCTTTGCGCCAAGACCGGCGGAAACGGCCCGGATGCGCGAGCAGATCATCGCTTTGCATTGTTTTTCGGCGCAGTTGAAGACCTTTTGCACCTGCGCGACACGCCTTGTGGATCGCGGTCCTGCCGCCTGCGGTGCAGCTTCTGGTAGAAGTGCCGTTGACCACGGTGGAAGTGGTCGGATGGAACCCTTGAAGGCATAAGCTGCCCCGAAATGGGCAGGTTCGCGATGTTAGCCCGGGTTGCCCCGGCCAATCCGGCGGTGCTGGCGAGGATTTACCGCGCTGCTTTGTCCGTGACGGTGCCTTCTGCGGCCAGAGCCCGCGCAGCGAAGACCGATTGTGCCAGCGTCTTGGTATAGACCTCCAGCGCAGTCAGGGCGGCACTGACCGCCCCGCCATCGCGCGCCTCGACAGCATCCGCGATCTGCGAATGCAGCGTCACGATCTGTGCGCGGTTGCGCGCCGTGAAGGTGATCATGTTCATCAGGGGCTGCATCGCCTCGACCGCACCGGCAAGCTGGTAGGACAAGACCGGATTGCCGGCGCCGTCCACCAGCGCGCGGTGGAACGCCACGTCCGAGGCGCAGAACGCCTCGTCGCTCAGCCCCGGCTGCGCCTGTCGCACTGCTTCAACCCGCATCGTCGCCAGATGGTCGGCACTGCGCCGCGCGGCCGACAGGCTTGCGCAGGCCCGCTCCAGCGCGAAACGCGCCTCACACGCCGTGTCGAAGCTGACGCCGTTCATGCCCAGAAGCAGGGTCGAGGTTGTAATGTGCTGGTTATAGGCATCCTCGAAGGACAGCCGGTTCACGAACGCCCCGCCAAATGCCCCGCGCTGGGTGCGGATCAGGGACTGCGCCGCCAGCCGCTTGAGCGCCTCGCGCACCGTGGGGCGCGAGACCTTGAAGTTCTCGGACAACTCCGCCTCGGACGGTAGGCGCGCATCGACGATCAGATCGCCCGCCACGATGGCATCGCGGATCGCGCCAGCGATCTGGGCCGAAAGGTCTGCGGGGTTATTTGGATCGATTTTCATTTGTCATACATTTAAACGTCTGACATTTTGTTGCAAGGGGCGATTCGGGATGGGATGGCGGTGATTTCAGCGCGGATCAGGACGATGACGGGGGGGCATTGGCTGGCCCTTTTCGCGCTGATCGTGCTTGGCTGGACGCTGCTCTACGCCATGGCGCTGCCGCCGGACCTGCGCGCGGCGGGGCAACTCTACGGGTCCGGTTTGCTTGCCAGCTTGTGCATCGTGACGCCAGATGCCGCCGGTTTCCTGCGTATGGTCGTGATGTGGACCCTGATGAGCGGGGCGATGATGGCCCCTACAGCACTCCCCGCATTCGCCACCTATGACGAGCTTGCCCATACCGGCCAGACGCGGTTCTGGCGGCTGGTGGCGGGCTATCTGCTGGTCTGGATCGGGTTCGCCCTTGCGGCGGCAAGCCTTCAGATGGGGCTGTTCCAGGCCAATCTGCTCACGGCCTTTGGCGACAGCAATTCCGGCCTTCTGTCCGCCGCCCTTCTGATCGCGGCAGGCGCCTATCAGTTCAGCCCCCTCAAGGAGGCGTGCCTGTCCAAATGCCGCGCGCCTCTCAGCTTCTTCCTGCAGCACTGGGACGAAGGCCCGTTCCGTAACGGCCTGCGCCTTGGCGCGGTCTGCCTTGGCTGCTGTTGGGCGTTGATGCTGCTGGCCTTTGTCGGCGGCGTCATGAACCTGATATTCATGGGGATCGCCATGATCCTGATGACGCTTGAGAAATTGCCCGATCTGGGCCGCTACCTGACCCGTCCGCTGGGACTTGCCCTGATCGTGGCAAGCGGCTTCATCGGGGTGCAGGGGCTTTGACACATCATCAAACGGGAGACTGAAGATGGCACTCGATCACGCAGGCATCGTTCCTTGGGCCATCAAGGGCGAGTTGATCCTCAACTGCAACTGCACCGTGTTCTGCCCCTGCGTCGTCTCGCTTGGCAAACACGCGCCGACCGAGGGCTATTGCCAGGCTTGGTCCGGCATCCGCATCGACCACGGGCATTACGGCGACGAGGATATCTCGGGCCTCAATGTCGGGCTTATGCTGGAAATTCCGGG
>JBBQHZ010000222.1:0-4199 GCA_038324445.1 Rhodobacterales bacterium
CAGCGACACGCCGTCCCAACCGCACGAGGTGGGCTTTCCCTTCTCGATCCGCCGCGCGGTGGGCCTTTGGAACGTCCTCTACCTGCAAGACGATTTCGTGGTGCAGGGCGATCTGACCGAGGAAGAAACGCGCGGGCGCTATCTGGCCGAGGCGCTGGGCCATTGCGGCGAGTGTCACACACCCCGTGGTGTGCTTGGCGCGGTCGAGCGGGAGCGCTGGCTGCAAGGCGCGCCCGACCCGTCGGGAAGCGGCACGATCCCGGCGCTGACGCCCGACGAACTGACGTGGTCGGCAAACGACATCGCGTCCTATCTCAACGACGGTTTCACGCCGGAATTCGATACGGCGGGGGGGCACATGCGCTCGGTCATCGCCAATCTGGCCAACCTCGCGCCGGAGGATCGGCTGGCGCTTGCTGCGTATCTGGGCCGTGTGCCGCCGAGTGCGGCGCCTTAACCGATCCGTAAGGGGCGTAATGCTATCTGGAATCCGTCACCTTGAAACGGAAAGGCCCGAAGAATGAACCTCCCTGCCCGCAAGCAGAATGTTCCCGACGACCCCTCCATGGCGCAGTTGGAGATTTCGGACTACGGGCTGGACCGGATGGGCGATCTGGCAGCGATGACGGGGCACAAGATCGTCGATCTGGCGGGTTTTCTGACGCAGATCGGCACCGACGCCGATAGCCAGATGAGTGTGGTGGACGATGTCGTGGCGCAAGCGCGCGATCTCGCGCGGATCACGCGCGAGATGACCAATGGCTTCGGGATGGTCGCCGCCGCCAATGCGCGCGTGCAGGAAACGGTCGACGGCTCGCTCGACGCGCTCAAGGCGTCCTCTGCCAGCAGTCAGGAAGTGGCGGGCTGGATCGGAAAACTGGAGGAAGTCCTGAGTTCGGTCGAAGCGACGCTGAGGCAAGTCAGCCGCGCCAACCAGCGCATCGCCGAGATCGCCAAACAGGTGAACATCCTTGCAGTCAACGCCCGGATCGAGGCAGCGCGCGCCGGCGAAATGGGGCGCGGCTTCGCCGTGGTGGCCGAGGCGATCAACGCCCTTTCGAACGAAACCTCCGGCGCGGCCACTGACGTGACCAGCGCCACCCGCACCCTGACCGGCCTGATCGGCGGCCTGCGCCGCGATGCAGGCGACGTGGCGAACAGCGCCGAGAAGGTTCTGCGCGGTGCCGCCAGCACCGATCAGGCCTTGGGCCAGATCAGCGCGGATGTGCGCGCCGCCGTCGATGACACCGCCCGCCTGACCGAAGCCAGCAACAGCGTCCGCGACGCGGTGGACCGTTTCACGCCCGCCTTCGATGGGCTGAGCCTGGTGCTGCGCGCCACCGTCGAACGGGTCAGAAACGCCAATCTCTGGGCGGAAGAGATCGTCGATATCAGCGAAAACGCGGTGCAGATGTCGGTCGAGTTGGGCGCGCATAACGTCGATGCCGCCCTGATCGAGATGGTTCAGGACCGCGCCCTGGAAATCGGTGCCGCCTTCGATCACGCCGTATCCGAGGGCACGATCAGCCTGCGCGACCTGTTCGACAGCACCTACAAGCCGGTTCCCGGCAGCGCGCCGGAACAGCTGATCGCCCCCTTCACCCGGCTGACCGACAGCATCCTGCCCGCCATTCAGGAACCCGTCCTGCACGAGGACCCCCGCGTCGCGTTTTGCGCGGCGGTGGACCGCAACGGCTATCTGCCGACCCATAATCGCAAGTTCTCGGCACCGCAGTCCGATGATCCGGTCTGGAACGCCGCCAATTGCCGCAACCGACGCCTGTTCAACGACCGGGTCGGCCTGAAGGCAGGGCGCAACACGGCGCCCTTCCTGATGCAGACCTACCGGCGCGACATGGGGGGCGGACGCTTTGTGCTGATGAAGGATGTCTCGGCCCCGATCCATGTGCAGGGCCGCCATTGGGGCGGTTTGCGCCTTGGCTTCGCGGCGAAGAACTAGGCGGTCCGGGGTGAGGGATCAGAAATCGGCGGCAAGCGCGGCCGCCGCGGCCTGATCCTCGGCGCTGAGGCTGGCTTGCAGCCGCGCGCAGGTGGCCCGGTGGCCTTCCAGATCATCAGCCAACATGGTTTCGGGCCAGCCTTCCGCGTCGATCTTCAGGCAATGCGCCAGGGCACGGACCGGGTTCCATTGCGGTCCATAATAGGCGGGGGCGCCGAAAAGCTGGATCCCCTCGACGAACGCGTCGAAACTCCCTTCGGCCAGCGCGCGTTCCAGATGCCCGGTCGCGGCCGCAATGTCGCGCTCCGTGCCCTCGCCCCGCATTTCCATGTAGGCCAGCGCGGTCAGCGCATAGCCGTAGGTCGGGCTTAACTCGACCGCCTGTTGGAAATACTCGTAGGCGCGGACACGATATCCCGCCTCACCATCGCCATAAAAGGCCAACTCACCCAGATTGACGGCGGCGCCTGGATCGTCGAGGGCCAGTCCGCGTTCATAGGCGGCACGCGCAGCGTCGAGATCCACCGCCACAAGATCGGTCAAGCCATATTGGTGGAAGTTCCCTAGCACGGTGGCGGCGTAACCATCGCCCAGTTCCTCGCCCCGCATCGCCAGTGCCACCGCCTGCGCCGGATCAGCACCCGGCACCTCGCCAGCGGCGTGAATCTCGGCCAGAAAGGCGAAAGCTTCGGGGATCTCGGCCGCGATTGCCTGCTGCAACAGAGGAAAGGCTGCGGCATCGTCCACGGGCGTGCCTTCGCCGCCGATATACTGATAGGCCGCGTAGAGTGCGCCTTGGGCGCTGCCCTCTTCCGCGGCTTGCAGGTAAAACGCCAGCGCTTGCTCAAAATCCCGCGGCTGGCCCAAGCCGAAATAGGCGATCTCGCCCAGAAATCCCAGCACCTCAAGCCGGTCTTCCCCATCAAGCGCCTGCTCGGCCCAGACCCGCCCGGCGACCGGATCTGCGGTCACGCCAAGGCCATAGACCAGCGCATAGGCCGTATCGAAATAGGCCGAAGCATATCCCAGATCCGCTGCCGCCCGGAACCAGCGATACGAGGCCTCGGGATCTGGGGCAAAGCCCGCATGGGTTTCCTGATAGGTGTCGCCCAGATTGTGCATGGCGGGGCCAAAGCCCTGCTCGCTTGCTGCAAGAAGGTAGGCGAAGCCTGTCGCCGCATCATAGGGCGCGTAAGCCTCGTTCAACTCGGTCAGGGAAATCCCGAGGATATTTTGCGCCACCGGGTTTCCGGCATCGGCAAGGGGCCGCAAAACCTCCAGCGCCTGAGCATAGTCGCCGGCAAGAAACAGGTTACGCCCGATATCGGCCGCGGCACGCGCAGCCGCGAAGTCGCCTGGGATGTCCTCCAATTCGATCACGACAACCGGGTCGGTTGGGGTCTGGGCAAGACCGGGCAGGCAGAAGGCGGAGGACAGGAGCAGGGCGAGAGCGGCGCGGGGGACGAGGCGCATGGAGACTACCTTTCTTTTCGGGCCGCCGGATCAACCGGTGGGCAGACAGGCCGCCGGGGGAGACGGCGGAAATTGGTCCAACATTAAGCGCCCCTCGCGTGGAGCGCACTGTCCGGAAAATACGCCGCGCGCCTTCCGGCTGCCTAGTACGGTTCTCCGCCACTCGGCTCATTCGCCGCCGATCAACTCGGCAGCCATCGCCGCCGCGCGGGCCTGATCCTCAGGCGATAGCTCCACGGCCAATCGGGCACAGGTGGCGCGGTGATCGACGATTTCGTCGCCGTCACCACTTGGCCAGCCCAGGCTCTCGACATAGAGGCAATGGGCTTGGGCCCGCACGGGGTCGGTCTGCGCGCCCTGATAGGCGGGTGATCCGAACAGTTCCACTCCCTGCACCATGGCCGTAAACAGTCCCTGCTCGATGGCAGCCTCCAGCATTTCGGTCGCGCCGGGGATGTCCCGCGCCAGCCCCTCGCCGTGCATCTTCATGTAAGCAATCGCATAGAGCGAGTTGGCATAGCCAGGATCAAGCGCCAATGCCGCCTCGAAGTAGCGCAGGGCGCGGACGTAATCCTGTGGTTCGCCCAATCCCAGATAGGCCATTTCGCCCAGTTGGTGAACGGAGGGTGCATCGTCGCGCGCTTCTCCGCGCTGATAGGCGGCGCGGGCCAGATCGTAGTCAACCGGGGTGCCCACACCCGTGCGATGGAAATCACCCAGAATAGCCGATGCATAGCCATCGCCGCCCGCATCGCCTTCCCGCGCC
>JBBQHZ010000223.1:0-4162 GCA_038324445.1 Rhodobacterales bacterium
AACCGCAGAATAACCCAAGGGTTCCGTCAGATTCTTGGGAAGCAGGTAAGCGCCTGTCTTGCGAATTGTGCCAACAAAGAGGCGCAATCGGGCGGGGCAGTAAACCTTGAACCGATCTTTGCCCTTTTCATCAGCCACCCACATTTCATCGCCGTCAAAGTCATCGTGGCGCATAGAGATTGCAGCGTTCGGGCGCTGTCCTGTGCCCAAGATCAATTCCGCCGCCGCCTGCACATTTGCCGGGGCATGGGGCAGGGCGCTGATCATCCAATCAGGCCACGGCTCAAACCCGCGAGTCTTGCCATACAGGTCGATCTTCGCAGCCGGGTTATCGCCTAAAGGCCAGTCAAGTTTGTCCTTGGCATAGTTCCAGATCAGCCGGATAACCTGCATCATGTGATCTGCCTTGCGGGGCGTGTCGGACAGCTTGTCGTGGATCGCGCGAACGTGTTGCCGGGTGGTTTCCGAAACAGCCTTGTCCCTGTTTTTTTCAAGGAGGGTGTCCATCGTGCGCCGGTAGCTAACCTTGGTAGAGGCGCTCAACTTGCGCTGCACCCGCTGATCTTTGCGCCATGCGACGACGACAGCCTGCCAAGTGTATTGCGGTGTTTTAGGCTTCTGGCCTTCGTGTAAACCGCGTTCGCAGAGCCAATAGAGCCTGTCCAGTTCTTGCGGATCATCTTTCCAGTCAAGAGTGATAACCCGCTCACGGCGCTTTCCACCCTCGGTCCAGACCTTGCGATGACGTGGGACGCGTCTGCCTTTCACGTCCTTCCACTCGAGCCTCGGCTTTTCAGTCTTGCGGGTCAAAGTGTCAGCCCTCCATCGGGTCTTGAAAGTTCACCCTTGGCAAGTTTGCGCAGTTCTTCTGTGTCCCACCGCTTGAAGCCCGGTGCGATTTCGCGTCCCCCCGGCAAATGCCCACCCTCGACCAAAGCGCGAAACTCGTCGGGGCGCATGTCAAGCATCGCCGCCGCCGTGTTTTCGGTGACAAGGATCGGGGTGACGCGACTCATCACAGACCCTTTGAGCTTGAGAACAGGACAACGCCGGGGCGGGCGGTCGAGGCACGCCGGATGCGCGCCTCGAGGTCGTTGATTGCGGCAGTCATTTCCGCATCTGTCTTGTAATCGACCTGTTCCCCGTTCGCATTCTTGGCCGAGCGGATACCACCGGCCCGTGCCTTCAACAGGATATCGCGAAGGGCCTCCAGTTCAGCGGTGTCCAGTGCCATATCAGCCCACCCGGAACCAAGAGCGATGGTCGATCCAGCCGCAACCATAGTCGAGGCGGACCTTGATCTGCATCGCGTCCACTTCGAAGCCGGCCTTGGTTTCGATCTGCGGACCTGGCGCACCTTCGAGGTAGGCATATTCGAGGCCGTCGATCAGGTTGGGGTCCGCCACCAGATACCATTGCGTCGCCGAGGTCAGCCGTGGTTCGACCACCAACATCAGCTTCGAGAACGGATTTACCTCGGCAGTCGTGATCGCCTGCACTTCGGCCAAAGCCTGCTCCATATCGGTTTCAAGGTCGGGCGGGACCAGGACAAACTTGGGGGCCACGTCGATCAGTTCGCCGGAAAGCCCTCTCTGCTTGCGCATGGCGAGGCGGGCGGCTGTCAGATCGGCCTTGATCGTGGCACCCACCACCTTCAGGTTGCCGTGCAGGGCGGTTTGAAACACGGCGATGCCATCGCTCAGGTTTGGGTTGGCCACGATCCTTGCCGTCAGTTGGTTGGCCTCGAATTGCGCCGCCGCGATGCCCATAAGGGCCGGAACGCGGTTAAAGGCACCGAGGTCATCGTTGATCTGCACTTGACGGCTGATCGTGAAAATCCTGCCAAAGGTTTCAGCCCGATAGGTTTCGCGGCTTTCATTGATGGTGCCGCTTGTGAATTCGCCACCTTCCAGCACCAGATCCAGCGGCGGGGCCGATCCCATCATGATCGAGGATTTCGCCCGGAAGTCGCGAACGGTGGTTTGCCGGGCAAGCTGGCGAACACCAACCGGGGCGGCAGTGTAGGATCGGCGCAGTTCGCGGTTGACAGCATCGCCGAGAATCAGCGGAAAATCAGATAACGTGTGCTGCGCCCGCGTGATCAGCGTATCGTCAGTCATGCCGGTTGTGTTGACGCCGCTTCTGCGCAGGCATTCGCGGGCATGGTCTGCGAAGGTCATGCCAGCATAGGCGCGGGCAGGCGCGGACAAGTCGTGGTTGACATGCGCCCGCGCATAAAGGGCTTCACCGGCGCGGGTGGCGATCAGTGCCGGGTCGGTGTGGTCCGTGCCAATCTCGGCCCGCGTGGTGCGGGTCGTGGTCTGGACGCTGCGTTGTTGCATCGCGGAAAAGGCTGCGGTGCGGGCGGCGTCGGGCGTGGCCTCGGCGTCGATCTGCGAATTCGACCAGGTGTCGGGCAAGCCTGCCGTTGCGGCAATGCTGCGAATTTCGGCGTTGACCTGGGCGCGGGTTTGAACCGGCCCGTGATCTGCCGTCACCACAGGCGGCGTTGTAATCGCGTTCATGCTTTCCTCATTTCTGAAATGTGCCCCGGCGTCTGCCGGAACGGATACGATGGATACCTCGAGCGGGGTCCATCGGGTTGCAGTGCGGATGCGGCGTTCGCCGTCCCGCGATTCTTTCCATTCGGCGACAGTGTAGCCAATCGACAAACCCCGCAGAGTGCCGTCGCCGATATCGGCCAGCACTGACCTTGCCGTGTCGTTGCCACGAAAGCGGATGCGCACCCACAGCCCCTCGGGGCGAAGTTCGGCGGCTTCGATCACGCCAAGCTGATCACCAGTCGATCCGGTGCGGTGTGCGTCCAGAACCGGCCCGCCGATCAAGCGGGACAGATCAGCCCCGCGAAGGTCCAGCCGTTCGACATAGCCGGGGCGGGCGGTATCGGCGCCGGTCGAGACAATCGCTTCAACCGTGCGGGCCTCGGGGTCGAACGTGGTCGGTCGCGGTGTCACGCTGCGAAGATGAACGGTCATGCTGGCACCCCTTGCGCCCGGTTGCGGGTATCTGCGGCGATTTCCGCGTCCAGCTCGTCAATGTCGCGCCCGCGCCCTGCCACGACTTCCTCGCGGCTTTTCAGACCGGCTGCGATTGCCGCTACATCGGCAGACACTTCGTTGTTGGGGTCAACCCATTGCCAGCCGGGGGCCGTGAACCGCACTGCCCTGTGATCGTCCAGCGTCATCGCGTCGGATGGTATGGCACCAGCCAGCGCCTGCCGGTCGATCCAGCGCCGCCACAGCGGGCGCAGGAATTGCGCCTCGATCAGGTTGCGTTGCAGCATTTCGGCCCGTCTGCGGAATTCCAGAAGCCCCACTCGGGCAGAGCTGTAATTTGCCTCACCAAGATCGCCGGTCAAAGCCTCGAAGGTCAAGCCGACACCCGCCGCAATCTCGCGGTCCTGGGCGCGCAGGAAGTCCACCGCCTGCGCCAAGCCCTGCCCCGGCTGGCTGAACGTCACCTCGGCACCGGGGGGTAAGACTCGCATCGCCCCCGGCTCGAGCGATACATTTACCTGCCCCGTGCCTTCACCTTCACCAAAGCCCGCCGCGCCGCCTTCCGGGTCCCGAATGAAGCCGGTCATCAGGCTTTGGATTTTCAGACTCATCAGCATGGCGTCGGACGCGGCGTCCCGGTCCGACAGCTTCAACAGCACCGGGGCCAGCCATGACAGGCCGCGCACCTGGCCGGGAAACAGCGGGTCGAAGACATGCAGCATGTCAGCCGCAGGCACCCGCACCGCTGCGCCAAAGACCGAAAACGGCGCGCCGGGGGCCTCGCGCAGGACGTGGTAAGCGTCGGGCTGATTGGCGGCGTCGAATTCGATTCCCGCGATGATCTGCCGCCCGTTGCCAAGGTCGAGCGTCATGGAAGGGTCGATCTGATCGGCGGGCAGAACCCGCAACAGAATTTCACCGTTCGCGCCGATGACAATCTGCACGAAGGCTTCCCCGTCGCGTACCAGGGCGCGGGCAAGGGTCGTCATGACGCGCCGCACCAGGTCCTCGAACCGCTCGTTCAGGCCACGGCGTGTCGCCTCGTCCGGGTGCTGTGACCGGGCCTGCCAGCCCTTGCCGACAAGCGCCGAGGTCCAGCTTTCCACGATCCGGTTGCCGAACGGGGTGTTGACGTAAGCCGCCGC
>JBBQHZ010000224.1:0-4148 GCA_038324445.1 Rhodobacterales bacterium
TCCCACTCCACAGGGAACGGTTCCATCACCCGCGTCAGAGACAACTCTGATCCTTGCCTGCCCGCCAAGATCGCCTCGACGATGTTGGGCGCAAGTAGCGTTAGGCGCAGGACACGTGTCATGTATGAGGGCGCGATCTTCTCGCGCTCTGCAAGTTCGGCAATGGTTGCGAAGTCGCCTGACTCTAGCATGCGTTTCCAACGAAACGCTCGGGCCAGCGCCTTTACCAGCGTGTTGTCACTCTTTCGCACCTGCGAAGCGTTGTCCGGAAGCTGCATCTCCTTGCGTCCACCACGTTTCACGATTCGGAACGGGACGTAGACCGTTACAAGTTCGGGGGCTGATCGTGCATGTGTCATGCAGCTTCCTCTGCCTCGGGAATCATGTCGCTTGCCAACCCTGCCAGCCCGTCCATCCAGAAACGAATGCTTAATCCCTCGGTTCCGATGTCGACCCTCTCGACCAACAGCGCCACGATGCGTGATTGTTCGGCGGGGAAAAGCTCGTCCCACAGCGGATCGAGTTGCTTCAGGGCGGCGAGGGCGTCTGCTTCCATGACTACGGACGCGTGTGTGCGTGCCGCCTTCCAAGTGCCCGCGGTGATCTCTGGCTGGCGGAACACCGCGCGGAGTTGGTTGATGACAGCAGCCTCGATCTCGCCCGCAGGGACACGCCCGACCGGGCAAGACCCGGCACCATGCTTCAGCACTGTCTGGCTAACGTAATAGCGGTACAATCTCCCGCTCTTTCGAGTGTGGGTTGGCGAAAAGGCAGCACCATCGGGGCCGTAGAGCAGGCCCTTCAGCAGCGCGGGCGTGTCGGCCCTGGTGCGTGCAGCGCGCTTGCGGGGGCTTTCGGTCAAGATGGTGTGGACCTTGTCCCAGACCGCGCGGTCGATGATGCCGTCGTGCTCGCCGGGATAGCTCGTCCCCTTGTGAACAGCCTCGCCGACGTAGACGCGGTTGTTCAGCATTCGGTAGATGAACTTCTTGTCGATGCGGTGGCCGCGAGCGGTGGTGGCCCTTGTAACGCAGCTCGCGCTGTTTCCGGTGGTCGGCCTGCAGGCGACCCTGCCGCAGAACATCGTCATCAGCTGCGCCTTCACGTCCGTCTCACTGGTGCGCAGCTATGCCTTGCGGCGATTGGTCGTCTCGTTGGAACGCGCAACCAGAAGTCCAAGCACTTGCGGCGGGGAGGCACCTTGATGGCACGTCCCTCGTTCACGCTGTCACCAATCATGGCCCTGACACCCCCCGGGGGGCGGTCAGAAGTCCCCACCTTTGAGGCTCGGGACCGGCGCGGGGAGGATAACGCGCACGCGCGCGATATTGGCGACCGGGTATCCCTGGCAGGTCGTCAAGGATTATCGTGCCAGAACAAACGGCAGTCGGCAGTGGCGTGCGCCCCGATCCCCTTATTCAGTCGACAAACTGCGGAGCCGGAGATCGGCCGCAGTGAAATCACGAAGGTTTTGCAATGAGGGGTCGCAAGCCGAAGCCCACGCATCTGAAGATGCTGGAGGACAACCCCGGACGGCGCCCGATCAACGGCGCCGAACCGAAGCCCGCGGGCGACCTGCCCACCTGTCCTGCGCATCTCGGCCCTTCGGCCAAGGCGGAGTGGAAACGACTGGCCCGCGATCTGAATCGCATCGGGCTTCTGACCATGGTCGATCGCGCCGCCCTTGCGGTCTATTGCCAGTCCTGGGGCCGATGGGTCGAGGCGGAACGCAAACTGCAGGACACGCCGATCCTGCTCAAGACGCCGTCGGGATACGTCCAGCATTCGCCATGGCTGACGATCGCCAACAAGGAACGCGAGTTGATGGCACGCTACATGGCCGAACTGGGGCTGACGCCATCGTCGCGGACGCGGCTCTCGGTGGACATGTTTCCCGGGGCCGCAGGCTGGGAACATGATCCCGCCAGCGAGTATCTGGACTGAGGAGGCGACAAATGGCACGGCCGTTCAAGAGCCTGACGCCAGCGCAGACCGCCGAGGTCGAGACCGTCGTGGACGGTATGGGTGCCGAACCGCGTCACGAGGCCCCGCACACGGATGATGTTGTCGTCCGTTCCGTCAGAAACACCAGGATCCGGCTTCCGTGCCATCGCACGCCCACCACTGCAAAGAAGATCGAGAACAGCGCGTCCATCACGATCACCATGAAGATCGACAGCACGACCGAGGCCGAGGTCAGACGCCCCAGCGATTCCGCGTCGCCCCCGACGCAGAATCCCTGATAACACCCGATGATCCCGATGATCAGCGCAAAGAAAGGCGCCTTGATCACACCGACGCCGAAATGCCAGACGTCGGTATTGCTGACCAGCCGCGACTGGAACACCGCCGGTGACACCCCCAGTTCGATCCAAGACATGACAGCGCCACCGACGAGCCCCGAAATGTCGGCGATGAACCCCAGCGCGGGCAGCATCAGGATCAGCGCCAGAACCCGCGGCACCACCAGTATCGTCACCGGATCGAGGCCGAGGGTGCGCATCGCGTCGATCTACTCGCGCATTTTCATCGAACCGATGGCGGCGGTGAACGCCGAACCCGACCGTCCCGCCACGATGATCGCGGTCAGCAAAATGCCAAGTTCGCGCAGCACGGAAATTGCGATCAGATCGACGACGAACACCTCCGCCCCGAATTGCCGCAGCTGCGCCGAGCCCTGGAATGCAAGAACGACCCCGATCAGGAACGCCATCAGCGCCACGATGGGCACACCGCGTTCACCCCCACCTCCTGACAATGATGCACCAGCGAGGTGAGCCGCAACCGGCGCGGATGGATCACTATTCCACCGATCACCGCGATTACCTGCCCGAGGAAGGAGATCATCGCCACGGCCATCTTCGCAGCGCGGGTCACCTTCCGCCCGAGCAGTTCGAGACGGTCGGTGAGCAGTCCGGGCCGCACGGCTGGCCCGGCGTCGGGCGGCATGTTGCGCCCGACCGTTGCGAGGAGTTGCGTCTGGGCCTCCCCCGCGCCGACGATCCCAATCTCCCCGTCACCAACTTTCAGCTATAGCTCAGGTCTTTCTGAGGATGACGCTAAGGTAAAGAAGGCTGCCAAACAACGATCTTATGAGTCGTCGGCCCTGTACCTTGTGCAGAAGAAGCGCTCGCCGCTGGGCATTCAGAGGTGGTCGCGTAATTTCGACCACCTCTCTCCGCCACCGTAGCGTCCGACAAATTGGGCTCGGAACGTCCGTTCGCTGCATCGAGCACTAACGGCTGCTTCCGGACAATAACCCCTTGCCACGACCATCCGGCCAAAAACGGTCCCTTAAGCACAGTCTTCGACGCGCAACTTGGAGGCGAGTTTCTGGTGCTCAATGTTGCCTCCGCGAGTCGTGGGCGTTTGCCGTCTGCGCCAAACACTCAACGACGCAACAGTCATGTTCAACTTGCTTGTTTTAACTCCGACGGACCGTCACCTTTCTGGGTAAGATTCCGAGATCGTGAGGGGTGCACATGACCGTTCAACAGACGCGTTGCCAGGTTGCCGTCCTTCGGCACCGCGAGGATAGCTATGGCGAAAGGACGGCGGAAAACGCAATTGCAGCGCTGCGGCAGACGCGCATGGATGTCGAATCGCTCGAGATTTCGGAAGCCTTGCCGGATTTGCGCTGTTGCGCCGCAGTCCTGATCTGCACCGAGCGGCTGGACCGGGCCCGATCGAGCGTCGTGGCCGGTCTGCTGCGCTTCGTAGAAGGGGGTGGCGGCCTCGTCGTCCTGCACCGCGGATCGAACAGCGATTTTCATGTCCTTTTCGGGATCGTCGCTCAGGATTGCTCTGCCGCCCCGGCGGCCGGTGCGATGACGGCCGGACTGTGCTTTCCGTCCCGCGTTCTGCCGTCCTTCCAAGGTTTGCAGTTGGACGATACCGTGATCGATGGCCACGCCGCCTTTGACCTCGTGCCTGTCGCCGGGGCCCGTATTGTGGCGACAACCTGGACCGGAAAGCCGCTCGCCTGGCGGACCCGGATCGGATGCGGTCGTATGCTTTTCTGGAACAGCACGATATGCAGTGAACGGCGCATGCGCGGGCTCATCGTTGAGTCGCTGCAAGCCGTGATGCAGGTTTCGGTCGTGCCGGTCGTGAACGCGGGTGTCGTGCAGATCGACGACTTTCCGGCA
>JBBQHZ010000225.1:0-4098 GCA_038324445.1 Rhodobacterales bacterium
CCGTCAGTTCCTGCGCGCCCGCCTGCGGTGCAGCCAGCACGATAACGGCCAGAAGGGCCGCGCCGCGTGCCAGCCCGCCAAGGCGCCCTGCCAGCCACAGCGCGGCCAGCGCATCCAGCAGCAACAACACCAGCGCGCCGGTCAGGAAAGCCGCCATCAGGTCGGTCGGTTGCACCACCGACATTCCCTCCACCGGCACATTCGCAGGCCAGGTCGCCGCCACCAGCACCGCGTCCTGCGCGATCACATTGCGCGCCAGGCGCCGATCCTCGCCGGAATAGAGCCCTGGCAGCAGGTCCGCCGATAGCGGTGACGCCGCCAGATCCTCGCCCGCCACGCCGGGTCGCGTACCCGCATCGCGCAGCACGCCAAAGCCGTCCAGCACCTCCTCCGGGGTCCAGATCGTGCCTTCCAGATCGCTGGCTTCCGGGGCGACAGGCCGCGTAGATACGGCAAGCCGCTCCAGCATCTGCACGAAGAGGCCCGACAGCGGCAAGGTCGACCATTCCGCATTGGCGGTGACATGGAACAGCACCACCGAGCCTTGGCCGAGGGTCGAGCGGGTGACCAGCGGCGTGCCATCCGTCAGGCTGGCAATCGTGCGCTCCGACAGGTTCGGGTCGGGCTGCGCCACGACCTGACTGGTGACTTCCACATCGCCCGGAATGCTCAGCCCGAAGAAGGGCGAGCCTTCCTCGAATGGCTCCAGCGTCTTGGGCTCGCCCCAGGACATCGCGCCGCCCACGGTGCGGCCGCCCTCGCGCAGGCGCACCGGCATCAGCGGCCCCACCACATCGCGCGCCTCGTCCGACGCGGCCAGACGCGGCCCGGCGAAGCGCACCAGAAGGCCACCATTCTCGACCCAGGCCTCAAGCCCCGCTTCCTCGTCCGGGGACAAGGTGGCGATATCGGCCAGCATGATCACATCGGGGCTGGCCACCAGAATATCCGATAACGCCCCCTCCATCAGGTCCGCCGTCGGCTCCAGCGCCTGGCGCAGGTAATGCAGCGGCGACAGCAGCGTCTGCTGCTCGTCCGCTGCCCCACCGGAAATCAGCGCCACCTGACGGCGCTGAAGCGCGTCATCGGTCAGCGCCACCGCGCCCGCGTGGCGCTCGCCCGACAGTTCGAACCGCGTGATGCGGTTGCGCAACTCGGGCGGCAGGTCGAATTCGACCTGCGCCGCCATCGCGCCCGCCTCGAAGGTTACCACTTCGCGCGCCAGATCGCGCGGCAGGCCAGCGGGGTCGAGGCCATGGGCCACCACCGTCACCTCTCGTGGCAGATCGGTGCCAAGCCGCACCAGATCACCGCGCACAAGACCATCCTCGAACCGGGGCGCGGACAAGGCCATCAGGTCGCGGTCGCCCTGAAACACCGACAGCGGGCCAAGATCCGCAAAGGCCGCCGCCAGATCGGCGCGGCCCGGATGCTCGATCCCGTCCGAGAACCAGAACACCTCGACCGGGGCTTCCAGTTCTTCGGCCCAGTCCAGTCCCGCCGCCATGTCCGGCGCATAGGGCGCCGGCTGCAGGGACGGCACGCGCGGGGCCCAGGCATTGGCGGCCTGAAACGACAAGGCCCCCGGCGGCAGGTCGGTCAGTTGCACCACCGCCGCCTCGCGCCCGGCGCGCGCCGCGTCATCCAGCAACAGCGCCACGCGTTCCAGCCGCGCCGGCCAATCCCGCGCCGAGGCCCAGGACGCATCCATCACGATCAGAAGCGGGCCATCGCCCGCCACGCGCTCTTCCGCCGGGTTCAGGACCGGTCCGGCAAAGCCCACGATCGCCGCGGCAACCGCCAGCATCCGCAGCAGCAACAGCCACCATGGCGTCTTGTCCGTCTCGCTCTCGTCGTCCTTGAGGCCCAGCAGCAGCGCGATACCGGGAAACCGACGCCGGATCGGCGCGGGCGGCACGGCGCGCAGCAGCCACCACAGGATCGGCAGCGAGATCAGCGCCAGCAGCAACAGCGGCGTGGCAAAGGCAAGCGGACCGATCATTGCCGCTCCAACGCTTGATAAAGCCACAACAACGCCGGTTCGGCGGGCGCATCCGTGTGATGCACGTGGAACCGCCATCCGGTGCGCCGCGCCATGCCCGCCAACAGGTCCTTGCGCGCCGCAAGCCGCGCCAGATATTCCTCGCGCAGGGATTTGGCCTTCAACGTCTCGAACCTGATGGCGCCCGACATCGACTCGAAAAGCGTCCGGCCATCGAACGGAAACGCCTCCTCGTCAGGGTCCAGCACCTGCACCAGCGCGCCCTTCACCCCGCGATCGGCCGAGCGGCCCAGCACGGTTTCAATGGCCCCCGGATCACCCAGAAAATCGCTGAAGAACACGGCGCGCGCGCCCGCAGGCATGACCTGCGGCTTCGGCTCGCCATAGTCCGGCCGCTCACCGGATTTGGCAGGATGGGCATCCATCATCGCCGCCGCCATCCGCAGCAACTGCGCCTGCCCGCCGCGCGGTGGCTCGGCCAGATGGGTCAGGCCAACCCGCTCGCCGCCCCGCACCGCGATGATCGCCAGCGCCAGCGCCAGCGTCTGCGCCCGGCGCAGTTTCGAGGGGCGGCTCTTGGCACCGGAATAGGTCATCGAGGCCGCGTCATCGACGCCCAGCATCACCGACTGCGCTGCCTGCCATTCCGTCTGGCGCAGGAAATGCCCGTCCGACCGGGCAGACCGTCGCCAGTCGATAGAGCGAAACGAATCCCCCTGCTCGGCCGGGCGATACTGCCAGAACTCGTCCCCCGTGCCCGCGCGTTTGCGCCCGTGCACGCCCAGCAGCACCGTCGCCGCCAGATGCTGCGCATCGGCCATCAGCGGCGGCAGCGATGCGGCAACCGTCTCGGACCTTGACCTTAAACTGTCTGGCGTATGGAGGGAAAGTTCGCTCAAGCGGCTGCACGGGTCCGCGTCACGCGGTCCGTCACCTCGTCGATCACCCGCTCCAGCACCGCGCCCTCGGCACGCGCCGCGAAGGACAGCGCCATCCGGTGGCCAAGCACGGGCCGCGCCAGCGCCACCACGTCGTCCACCGACGGCGCCAGCCGCCCGTCCAGCAGCGCCCGCGCCCGCGATGTCAGCATCAGCGCCTGCGCCGCGCGCGGACCGGGGCCCCACGCGACGGTGCGTGTCACGATATCGGGCGCTCCGGCCTCGCCGGGGCGGCACGACCGCACCAGATCAAGGATCAGCTCGACCACCGACTCGCCCACCGGCATCTGCCGCACGACGCGCTGCGCCCCGATCAGCTCTTCCGCCGTGAACACCGCGCGGGCCGTTGCCAGTTCGTTCCCGGTCGTGGCCAGCAGGATGCCACGCTCGGTCTCGCGGTCGGGATAGGGCACGTCGATCTTCACCAGAAAGCGGTCCAACTGCGCCTCGGGCAGGGGGTATGTCCCCTCCTGCTCGATCGGGTTCTGCGTCGCCAGCACGTGGAACGGCGCGGGCAGCGGGCGATGCTGGCCCGCAATGGTCACCTCGCGCTCCTGCATCGCCTGCAACAGCGCCGATTGCGTCCGGGGCGAGGCGCGGTTGATCTCGTCGGCCATCAGCAACTGGCAGAATATCGGGCCCTGCAGGAACCGGAACGCGCGGCTGCCATCGGCAGCGGTCTCCAGCACTTCCGATCCAAGGATATCCGCGGGCATCAGGTCCGGGGTGAACTGCACCCGGTTGGCGCTCAGCCCCATCACCTTGGACAGGGTGGACACCAGCAGCGTCTTGCCCAGGCCCGGCAGGCCCATCAACAGCGCGTGCCCACCCGACAGCATCGCCGCCAGCGCCAGTTCCACCACCTCGTCCTGACCGATGATCACCTGCGCGATGGAGGACTTGGCTTCCCCCAGCTTCGCGCCCAGCGCTTCGATCTCGGCTACAAGGGTTTGGGGATCGGCCATGGCAATGCTCCGCATGGGTGTTAAATACATGACAACAGGTAACAGACCTATTCCGCCGATCACAAATGGCAAAAGGGTGATCGGCACAAATGATCGTGACCCCTGCCAGCGAAGGACAATAATCATGCCCCCAGCCACGACAACATTGGTCAAAGCCGCCCAGGATGCCGCGAAAGCGGGCAAACTGCCGCCC
>JBBQHZ010000226.1:0-4087 GCA_038324445.1 Rhodobacterales bacterium
CGACAGCGCTGGCGCGTCGTCCAGCGGTGTCGCAGTGATCTCGTCCGGCGCGGACAGCTCTGCGGCCTCGACCGGATCAGCGATCGGAATGACCGGCTCGGGAGCCGCTGCCTCTTCCCGGCGGAGCGCCGTGACATTCAGCGCGGCAGGCGCCCCGGCCAGCATCTGCAACGCCTCGGCCGCATCGGACGAGACCTGAAGCGCGGGTCCCGGATTGTCGCGCTCGCGGCGGAACAGCGCACCGATGACAAAAGCGCCGTTCTCGGTGTTGCGGATGATGACCCGCTCGGGGTCGGTCACGTCGGGATGGGCCACCCAGACCCCGCCGAGCGAGGGGCGCCCGTCCCAGAGGCCCTGCTCGCTCACCTGAAAGACTTCGGGCGCCTCGACATCGCGCTCGACCAGTTCTGTGGTCTGGCCAGCGGTCGCGACCGTCCCGCCCCCGTTGCCAGCCCCGCTCCCAAGTGCCAGGCGGCCCTCTTCGCAGGCCCCAAGTGCAACCAGCAGCGTCGCCGCCAGCAAGGGGCGCACCGCATTTGCATTCCAACCAAACGCCTGTTCCGTGCCCGACATGCCCTGCCCCTTTTACACCCTGTCGGCAACGTCCGGTCCGGACCTGCCGCAAAGCCACCTGCCCGGCTGTTGGCCGCCGGTCTGTTTCCCCGCGCTCGCTGCAAAACCGCTGCTGCACCCGGCGTCACGAAAGGATAACGCCCGCGTTCCGGATTTGAAAGCCACCCGCCGCCCGTTTCGGCGGTTTTCCCGCTGACGTGACCGGGCAACCGCCACTGGCCCGGCAGAGCGCGGCTCTCTGCCCCGCTGCCCCGCGGACCCGCCCAGAACCGGCGAAAGTCGTCTGCATGCGTGGTCGCCGTTCAGGATCATCGTTCGACGGTTTGCCCTTGCGGGACGCCAGTGCAGGCCCTAACAGGTTTTCGCGTTTCGCCGCCGCCCGACCGAACCCGCCCTGGTGCCGCCAGCCCACCCGGCCCGGCCCTGCGCGACATCGGTCCAGCGTCCGACGGAAGGGTGGCAGAGTGGTCGATTGCTCCGGTCTTGAAAACCGGCGATGCGCAAGCATCCGTGGGTTCGAATCCCACCCCTTCCGCCATACGTCATTGAAAATACTACGTTTTGGTTTGATGCTGAGACTTTACCCGCCTAAAAACCCGCCATCCTGAAAACGCTTGGGCGCAACGGATTGCGACACGACTATACACAGAGTTCCAGACACTCCCTCGAGCGCGGGTTAGCGAACTGGACCTGACCTGCAAATCTCCATACAGGCCCGCGGCACGTGAAAGGCCGCATCTTCGAGGCCGGACACACGACCGCACCTGATCACATGCCCGACCGAACCCAAGATTCCGCTTGCATCCAAGGGGGCGTCCACACACGCCCAATGTTGTCTGGCTGGATTGGGCCGATCTTACCCTGTCATTCCCTCGGTGTTATGTCTTTCATGACCTTCTGGAGCAGGATCGCCACCTGCTCAGCTGTGAACTTGAACCCCTGCCCATCGGGCAATCGTTCAGCTGAAACCGGATACTTCGGCCTGCGCGGGTCGAGGCCCACGATCCGAAAGGTCTCGCGGCCAGTGCTGAATTCCCGGCCATAGTCATTTGCGTCAAGACCGAAGGCTGGTGCCAGAGCCTCGAACCGGAGCCGCTCGGGATCAAGGGCCGTGCCGTCTGGAAGCGGGATCGATACACGGAAGGCAGCATCGAAGCCCCAGCGCAGGTCAACGCCGGAGATGTCCTTGGCCTCGACCAGCAGGCCATGGCGCGCGGCGACTTCCTGGCAAGCTTCCAGCATCTCGCGCTGCACGCGCTGGCAAAGTCCAGGTGTCAGGTTTCGCGGCGGTTTGGCGGTCATCACGATTCTACGGTCAGGACCTATAAATCTGCTTGAGCGACGGCTCGCGGCGTGATTCAAGCTTCCAAAGTGGGGAGGCATGATGAGCGATCTTTTTTGGTTGTCAGACGCGCAGGTTGACCGGCTGCGGCCGTTCTTTCCGAAGTCCCGTGGCAAGCCCAGGGTCGATGACCGGCGGGTGCCGAGCGGCATAATCTTCATTCAGCGCAACGGGTTAATGTGGAAACACGCGCCTGCGGCCTATGGCCCGCCGAAGACGCTCTACAACCGCTGGAAGCGGTGGAGCCGGATGGGTGTGTTCGCCACGATCATGACCGAACTGGCGGCACAGGCGCAGGATACCGAGATGGTGATGATTGATGCGACCCATCTCAAGACGCATCGGACGGCCTCAAGTCTCGCGGTTCAAAAGGGGGGCGCGGACGTCTGATCGGGCGCACGAAGGGCGGCCTGAACTCGAAGTTGCACGTCCTGGCCGATGCGCAGGGTCGTCCGATCCACATGTTCCTCTCGGCCGGTCAGATCTCGGACTACATCGCCGCGCGGGCGTTGCTGACCACGATCCCTCCGACAGGCGCGCTGCTGGCAGACCGGGGCTATGATGCCGACTGGTTCCGCAACGCGCTGATCGAATTGGGAATTTCTCCAAGCATCCCGTCAAGGAGCGGTCGCACGGTCCAGATCCCACACGATGCGGCGCTCTATCGCCTGCGCCACAAGATCGAGAACATGTTCGCCCGCCTCAAGGACTGGCGCAGGATCGCGACGCGGTATGACCGCTGCCCAATACTGTTCCTCTCGGCATGCGCCCTCGCCGCCATCGTCATTTACTGGTTATGAGTCTGGACCCCAAGTCACTGACTTAAATGTATTTTACCTCGATCCAAAAATGTTAATCATTGGACTCTTCCATCGGACGCTTATGGCATTTCCTTTGGTGGCGGAGATTGATGCGCGTGCTAATTAAAATCGATTTCTGGCGAAGGGAACCCGAGAAATGATGCGAGAGTCATCAATCCTGTTGACCGTCGAACAGCACTGTTTCGCCAAGGAGCTGGTCGAAGCCGGGCATAATTGGCCTTCATGTCTATCGCAGCATATCTTGGCTAGTCTGCGACCTGAACATTGACAACGTTCGCAGAGTATACTCGGCTTTCAATCGCAGTAGCGGAACTTCCGCTCCAACAAGGGAAATGCCAAGCAGAGCACCTTCGATAGCCCACGCTTCAACCGGCTGTCACTGTTATCTGCATTCGGGAATTTGCATCAAACAGGTCGGTCCATCGCCCTGAACCCACCGTGCTGGAACACTGTTCGCATCAGATGCGCGCACTGTGCACAAGGCGCGCTTCGATTTGTCCCATCGCATCATAGATCAAAACTGCAAACAGACCCACAATCAGCCCACCCTGCAGGACAAACGCCGTGTTGTTGGTCAAAAGCCCCGCGATGATCACCTCGCCCAGCGTGCGTGCGGCGACAGTCGATCCGATCGTGGCTGTCCCCAGAGCGATGACGACAGACAGGCGGATGCCCGTCAGGATCACTGGCAGCGCAAGCGGAATTTCCACGCGAATCAGGCTTTGCCAGCGCGACAGGCCGATCCCGCGCGCCGCCTCCATCGTGGCGCGGGGCAGGTTTGTCAGGCCGGTGATGGCGTTCTCCAGTATTGGCAACAGACCATAAAGGAAAAGCGCGACCAAGGTCGGGCCAGACCCGAACCCCAGGCTCGGCACGGCAAGCGCCAGCACGGCAACGGGCGGAAAGGTCTGGCCCATGTTGGCAATGCTGCGGACCAGCGGGCGAAAGGCAGCCCCGGCAGGACGCGTGACCAGAATAGCCAGTGCCACGGCCACCAGCGTGGCAGCACCAGATGCGGCAAACACAAGACCCAGATGGTTCAGCGACAGCGACAACAGAGAGGCGCGTTCATACATCACAGGTCCACCCATAGGGGCGAAGGGCGCAAACAACACCTCAAACCATTGCGGGTGGACAACCAGTGTCCCCAGCAAGACCAGCACCGCCAGACGTAGGGCATTTGCAGCCGTCATGGTTGGAATTCCGCGCAAGCACGGATCGCATCCAGCGTCACATGACCGATCGGCACGCCACCCCGTTCAACCGGAACCGCCGAGCGACCGGTCCACAAACAGGCGGACAACGCGTCGCGCAGGCTTGCGTCCGACGTGATGGCAGCACCTTCGGCAGG
>JBBQHZ010000227.1:0-4019 GCA_038324445.1 Rhodobacterales bacterium
AACGCCTGTTTCCCGAAATCCGCCTATGGCGAGGCGGTGGCCTTTTCCGGCGCCGTCTCGGGGATCATCCGCGCGGCGACGGCAGATGCCGAGGCGCTGGCCAATCGCCGCTGGTCCGACTTGGCCTTCCTGTCGCAGGCCGATATCGACGCGGCCTACGCGCAGGCCGATACCCTCGGCCTCACCCATTACAGCGGTCAGTTCCCGGCTGAGGACTGGCGCCTGAGTGCCCAGGGCGCGTTCGACGAGGGCGATACCGAGGGCGCCATGCGCCGCATCGGCGCCGCCGTTGCCACCGGCGATCAGGCCCGCGACTGGACGGCCTATGCCCGCTACCTGCTGTCCATCGAGACCGAAAATGGTTCCGAGATGCAGCAGTTCGAAGCGCGTGCCCTGACCGCCGCTACCAACGCCGCCCTGCGCGCCTCCGACGGCGCGGAACTGTCCGACGCGCTGGACATGCTGGCCGTGGCGCTGGAGCGGGGCGGCCGCGGCGCGGATGCTATTCCCGCCTTGCGTCTGGCCATCGCCAACAACCGCACGCAGGCCCGTGACGACGCGCTCGACCGTGTCCTTGGCCTCTTCGGCTTTAGCGTCACCGATACCCGCGTCGATGTGGAGGCGGATTTCCCCCGCATCTGCGCCACATTTTCGGAACCCTTGGCCGCGGGCGGCGTGATCTACGGCGATTTCGTGCAATCCACCGTGTCGGGCCTCGCGGTCGAGGCCGATGGCCGGCAGCTCTGCCTGTCCGGCGTGCGCCATGGCGAGTGGTATGAATTCACCCTCCGCGCGGGCCTGCCCGCCGCCTCTGGCGAAGTCCTCCACGCGCCGGTCACCCTGCGCCAATATGTGCGCGACCGCGCCCCCTCGGTCCGGTTCGCGGGCCGCGCCTATATCCTGCCCGCCAGCGAGGGCGGCACCATCCCTCTGGTGGCGGTCAACACCGACCTTGTGGACCTGCGCCTCTTCCACGTCGCCGACCGCAACATCCTGCGCTCCTTGCAGGAGCAGTATTTCGGCCGCCCGCTTGCCGAATGGGAAGTGGACCAGTTCGCCGAACAGATCGGCGAAGCCGTCTGGACCGGCGAGGCCGAGGTGGCAACCGAGCAGAACCGCGCCACCATCACCCGCGTGCCGATCGGCGAGGTGCTGCAATCCCGCGCGCCGGGTCTTTATGCGCTGGAAGCGCGCGTGGGCGGTGCCGGCTATGCGGAAGGCGGCGCGACACAGTGGTTTCTGGTCAGCGATCTGGGCCTCTCCGCCATGTCGGGCAGCGACGGCGTGCATGTCATCGTGCGGTCGCTTGCGACAACGGCCGCGCAGGTGGGCGTCACCATCGACCTGATCTCCGAATCGAATCGCGTGCTGGCGACGGTTGAAACCGATGCCGACGGCTACGCGCATTTCCCCGCCGCCCTGACCGCCGGTGAGGCAGGCGCTTCCCCGGCGCTGATCACCGCGCGCAATGGCGATACCGACCTTGCCTTCCTGTCGCTCCGCGATGCGGAGTTCGATCTATCGGACCGCGGCGTGGAGGGGCGCGAAACCGCCGGCCCCATCGACGTGTTCCTGACCACCGAGCGTGGCATCTACCGTGCGGGCGACACCGTGCATGCCACCATCCTCGCCCGCGACCGCCGCGCGCAAGCGATCACCGGCCTGCCCCTGACGGCGATCCTGACCCGCACAGATGGCGTCGAATATACCCGCGTTCTGCTGGAGGAGACCGGCGCCGGTGGCTACACCGCGTCCTTCCCCCTCGGCACCGATGTGCCGCGCGGGACATGGCGGCTGGCGATCCACGCCGATCCCGACGCCCGCGCCTTGGCCGATACGCGCCTGCTGGTTGAGGATTTTCTGCCCGAACGGCTCGAGCTTGCGATCGACCTGCCCTCGGATACGTTCCGGGCGGGTGCCACGCCGATCGCCGATTTCCGCGCCGACTACCTGTTCGGCGCCCCGGCTGCGGGCTTGCCCATCACCGGGCGCCTTGCCCTGCGCCCCAGCCAGACGCTGCCCGACTATCCGGGCTTCTTCTTTGGCCGCCATGACGCGCCCCCGGACCCGCAATTCGAAAGCTTCGGCCCGGTCGAGACCGACACCGAAGGTCGCGCCGCCATTGGCCTGCGCTTCCCCGAATTCGCCGGCGTGGACGTGCCCGGCACGCTGACCGTGACGGCCGAGATCACCGAAGGCTCCGGCCGTCCGGTGGAACGCTCGGAAACCGTCACGATCCATCCTGCCGGGCCCGCCATCGGCATCCGCCCCCTGTTCGATGCGTCCCTGCCCGAGGGCGTCGAAGCCCCGTTCGAGCTGATCGCCATAGGCGCCGAGGCGATGCCCGTCACCTGGACCGTCAACCGGGTCGAGCGGCGCTACCAATGGTATCGTCAGGATGGCAACTGGACGTGGGAGCCGGTGGTTACCCGCGAACGCATCGCCACGGGCGATCTGGTCCTGACCGCCGAGGCGCAAACGCTGAACGTGCCGGTCAACTGGGGCAGCTACGAGTTGCGCGTCGAAAGCGATACGGGCGGTTTCGCCTTCAGTTCGGTCGGCTTCGACGCCGGTTGGTATGGGGCCGAAGACGGCACCGATACACCCGACGCGCTGGAAGTGTCGCTCGATGCCGAAGCCTATCGCCCCGGCGACACCGCCACCCTGCGCATCGTGCCGCGCACCGGCGGGCTGGCGCTGGTGCAGGTCGTCACCGATCGCCTGATCGACATGCAGATCGTGCAGCTTGGCGATGACCCCGCCGAAATCGCCCTGCCCGTCACCGATGAATGGGGCTCTGGCGCCTATGTCACGGCGACCCTGATCCGCCCGCTCGACACGGATTCCGGCCCCGTCCCCACCCGCGCCATCGGCCTTGCCCATGCCGCTGTCGATCCCGGCGACCATGCTCTGCACGCCACGCTGGAGATGCCCGAGGTGATGCGCCCGCGCGGCCCGCTTGACGTCACCCTCCGCATCGCGGGCGCGGTGGAGGGGGAAACGGTCTACGCCACCCTCGCCGCCGTCGATCTGGGCATCCTCAACCTCACCGGCTTCGACGCGCCCGATCCGCAGGATCATTATTTCGGCCAGCGCCGCCTTGGGATGGCCTTCCGCGACATCTATGGCCGCCTGATCGATAACCGCGACGGGGCCGAGGGCCGTATCCGCCAGGGTGGTGACGGCAGCGCGGGCCTGCGGATGCAGTCCAATCCGCCGACCGAGGAAATCGTTGCGCTGTTCTCCGGCCCCCTCACCTTCGGCCCTGACGGCACCGTGCAGGCCAGCTTCGACATGCCCGCCTTCAACGGCACGGTTCGCATCATGGCCGTGGCCTGGTCCGATACCGGTGTCGGGCAGGCATCCGGCGATGTCATCGTCCGCGATCCTGTCGTCATCACCCCCAGCGCGCCGCGCTTCCTTGCGCCGGGCGACACCGCGCGGCTGCTGCTGGAAGTGACCCATGTGGAAGGGCCTATCGGCGACGTGTTGCTGTCCCTCACTGCGACCAATGGCCTTGGGCTTGGCCCGTTCCCGCAACAGGTCTCGTTGACCGAGGGGGCGGCAGCCCGCATTTCCGTCCCGATCATCTCCCGGGGCGCCACGGGCGTGCAGGTGATCTCCGTCGCCGCCACCCTGCCGGACGGTGAAGTGATCCGCCGCGACATCACCTTGTCCGTGGAGGCGAACGATCCCATCGTCGCGGAAACCACGCGGCTAACGCTTGCCCCCGGCGAGGCGTTCACCCTCGATTCTGCCGCCTATGCCGGCTTCCGGCCCGAAACGGCGCGCGTCACCCTTTCTGCCGGTCCCCTTGCCCGCTTCGATGCGGCGGGCCTGCTGCAACGGCTGGACCTCTACCCCTATGGCTGCACCGAACAGATCACCAGCCGCGCGCTGCCGCTGCTCTATCTTTCGTCCGTCGCCGAGGTCATGGAGCTTGGCACCGCCGACGACCTGAACCAACGCATCGACGACGCGATCCGCTCGGTCCTGACCAATCAGGCGGCCAATGGCGG
>JBBQHZ010000228.1:0-4003 GCA_038324445.1 Rhodobacterales bacterium
CGAGCGTCCGGGCTGGGTGATGCTGCTGGGCAGCGCCCTGATCGCGGGTGCCGGCCTCTACGTCTTCGCGCGCGAGCGGCAGAAGCCCGGCATCGGCCCCGCCGCCGAGCGCCCGATCCGCCGCGGCTGATGCGCCGCCGCGCAGTGCAGGCCCACAGGCGCAAATTGTTCCCCCGAGGGCGCTTGACGGGGCAGGCGCACCGCCCTAAACCGCCCCTCACGTTTGGGGAAGCCCCCAGGCGTATGGGTGAGCGGTTGTAGCTCAGTTGGTTAGAGTACCGGCCTGTCACGCCGGGGGTCGCGGGTTCGAGCCCCGTCAACCGCGCCACCTTCTTTGTATTGTCCTATCGCCTTTCGGCTACTTGAGGACGGTTCTGCCTGTCCTACCGCCTGTCGGCTGCTTGAGGACGGTCCAGACAGCCGTAGGGCGGGGTTCACCCCGCCGCATCTCTCACTGTTTGTCGATGCGATCTAGGGCTCGCTGGTCGGACACTCTACACGAAAATCCCCAGATATTTCAGGGCATCCAGAACGTAAGCATATGTTGTCGGAAACCGCATTGCGAGGCTTTGCAGCAAAGCAGCATTTAGAAAGACCGCATCCAGAACGACGCCGCCGGTGCCCGTCGCCGTCACGATTGTGCCCGCCACAACCGTCTTGATTGCCCCTTTCCTTAGCTCTGTCCTGTACTCCGCCCAAAGCCCGGAAGTCTTGACATCCTTTGCTTCAGCCAGTGCCTCGTTGACGATTTCGGACACCGCCTCGCGCGTTGCGTCCTGAAGGCCTCTTGCGGCGAGCGGATCTCCTTGCGCCTCCTTCATCTCTGCAACAATCGCGCCATAGGCATCTGCCACCTGCGGGGAAGCCCAGTCGGCTTCCTCCAACATGGCATGAACGGAGTGGAACTCGGGCAAGGCGTCCCTGATCTCTTCGACCGGAACCAGTTCCGGCGTCGCGTCGGCCTTGTAGGCGGTCCAGACAAGGAACCGGTCGAGGTAAAGCGCCACCTGCGCGGCGAAATGCGCCACGTCGTCGCCGTCGTCATCCAGCAAGCGGTCGGTTGCCCCCTGCGACAGGCGCAGAACCCGGTCGCCTTGCATCCCGGCAGCGATCGGATTGAACGCGTCGCCAGCCTCCAAGGCCTTGGCAAGGCGCGCCATCGCCTTGCCAAGACGGGGCAGGACGTTCTCGATCCGCTTCATCTGTTCGTCATCGAAGTCCGCAAGGTATTCGGACAGGGCCGCGCGTCCCAGCACCTCGCGCGCGACAGCGTCGTCAGGCAAACCGGACCCCACACCGACCTCTCGCAACTGGCCGTCCACGAACGCCACTTGCAACGGCGCGGGCCGGCGGGGCGGCTTCACCGGCTCAGGGATCGGACCGTCATCCCGGCTGGGCGGCTCCTTTGCCGCCCCCTCCCACGGCAAAGGCTCCGGCCAGGGCGGCAGCGTGCGCAGATAGGCCAGCGTCTCACGGGTGCGGGTCTGATCATCCTCGATCGCCGACAACCGCGCCAGCTCCGGGTCGCGCAAGGCGGGGATGCCGCGGAACCAGAGGCCAGTTTGCTCCGTCGCCCCCAATTCAGCCAGATCCCGTAGGGCGCGCAGGTCGGCTAACGGTGTGTTTTCGAGCTCAAGCATCTGCAGCGCGGTGAGGCCCGCGAGGGGGGTGATGTCGGCGACCTGAGTGCCGTCGAGCCCGAGCGCCTGCAGCGCGGTGAGGCCCGCGAGGGGGGTGATGTCGGCGACCTGTGTGCTGCCAAGCCCGAGCGCCTGCAGCGCGGTGAGGCCCGCGAGGGGAGTGATGTCGGCGACCTGTGTGTTGTCGAGGTCTAGCCTCTGCAACGTTTCGAACTTCGCAATCTCGGGAGGTAATCGGGTGAGCGCGCGGAACCGGAGCTCATTGAAATCAAGCTCCGTCCTCCCGGCCGCCCTTACCCGCTCAATCTCTGCCACTGCCGCCGCGTAGGCGTCTTCTGCCGCTCCCATTCCCGCCTCCGTTGTAACGTCCGCCGATCCTCGGCCATCTGCCCGCCCGCGCCAAGGGCAACCTTGCCGCGATGCCGCAGTTTCCTGCTTGACCGCATCCGCCCCCTCGGATACCTCCGCCGTCACGCGCGGTTGTAGCTCAGTTGGTTAGAGTACCGGCCTGTCACGCCGGGGGTCGCGGGTTCGAGCCCCGTCAACCGCGCCATTCTTTTTTGTCCTATCTCCTTCGGCTACTTGAGGACGCGTTTCCTGTCCTGCCGCCTTTGGCTGCTTGAGGACGCGCTTTTTGTCCTACCGCCTTCGGTTGCTTGAGGACGCGTTTCCTGTCCCACCGCCTCACGGCTGCCTGAGGACGCAATACCATCCCCCACCCTCTCAAGCCCTAAAGCACGCGCATCCGGCCCGTCCCCCCGAAACAGCGCCCGCAACAGGGGCGCCCCTGCAGGCCCTTCACGCAGCTTTGCGGAAACGCCACTGGCGCGGCGGGCGGGGTGCGTTACCATCGCGCCATGGTTGTGCGCGCCCTGACCCTTGCCTTCGTCCTTGCCCTGCCGCACGCCGTGTCGGCGCAGGCGGAGGCGCCGTTGGTCCTGCCCGCCGACGCGCTCTTTCACCTCGCCACCCAGCCCTACCTCGACCTCGCCGCGTTCCGCACGGCGCTGGGTGGCGTCCTGCCCTCGGCCCGGATCCGGCCGGGCGACGCCCCCGATCCGCCGTTCGACGACCCCTTCCTCTGGGCGCTGGGCGGCACCTTCGGCGCGCAGCCCGATATCGACCGGCCGGGCGCGATCTTCGGCTGTGCGCGCTATGGTCTGGCGACGCGGGACTGGTTCGCCGATCAGGGCTTCAGTGCGCCCGCGTCCTTCCGCCTGATGGGGCAGGTGCTGCCGCTGTCGGACGATGCCACGCTCTGGCCCGAGGGGGCCGTGGCGCGGCTGCATTGCACCTTTGTCTGGGACGATGCGCGCCGGGTGGCGATCGTGCCGCGCGCCGAGGCCGAGGCAGCGCTGGCCCTGCGGTTCTCGCAGGTAATCGTGGAGGCGGACGGGGCGCTGCAACCCCTGCCGCTCTATGGCGAGGCCGGGTTCCGGCTGCATGCCATCGGCGGCGCCGTGGACAGCGTGGGGCAGGTGGAAAGCGGCACGATCATCCTGACCCAGGGCCATCAGGCAGTGTCGTTCCGGGCCTTCCTGATGGGTGGCGGATTCTGAGGCGGCTTGAGCCTACGGCTGACCGGCTTTTTGAAGCGCGCGCGATTGCCGCCCGCGATAGCCACTGAAACGGGTGTCGGGCGCGGGCCGTGGCCGTGGCCGTGGCTGAAGCCGCAGCGATGCGCCCCCGCCCTCAGCCCTTCCAGATCCAGCCGCCGCCGAACACGCGGCCGCCTTCCGGCGCGTAGAACACGCAGGCCTGGCCGGGGCTGACGCCCTCTTCCGCGGCCAGCAATTCGACCTCGGCCGTCGTTCCCGACAGGGGCCGGATCACGGCGGCGCGGGGCGCGCGGGTGGAGCGGATCTTGACGTCCATCTCCCACGCCGCGCGGCTGTCGAAGGGCACATCGCCCAGCCAGTTGATCTCGCGCAAAGGCACCACGCGGGTGGCCAGCGCCGATTTCGGGCCGACGACGACGCGCCGCGTGGCGGGGTCGAGCCGCACGACGTAGAGGGGATCTTCCAGCCCGCCAAGGCCAAGCCCGCGCCGCTGCCCGATCGTGTAGTGGATCACGCCGCGATGGGTGCCCAGAACGGTTCCGTCCAGATCCACGATCTCGCCCGGATCGGCGGCACCGGGGCGCAGTTTCTCGATCACGGCGGCGTAATCGCCATTGGGCACGAAGCAGATATCCTGACTGTCGGGCTTGTCCGCGACACTCAGCCCGTATTTCAGCGCCAAGGCCCGCGTTTCGGCCTTGGACTTCAGATGGCCCAGCGGAAAGCGCAGGTAATCAAGCTGTTCCTGCGTGGTGGAGAACAGGAAATAGCTCTGGTCGCGGGCGGCGTCGGCGGCGGCATGCA
>JBBQHZ010000229.1:0-3713 GCA_038324445.1 Rhodobacterales bacterium
GCTTGACCCCTATGAAACTCGCCCCTCGCCACGCCGCCGGATAGCCATCGGGTTCAGCCGGTCTGGATATTCCACGGAACTCATCCTTGCGATTCGTCGTCTAACTGGCGCCCATTTCACCACTTTCGGCATTACTTGCACCGCTGGCTGCGACCTTCTGAAAGAGTGTGACCTTGGACTTCTGATCGGCGAAGGGCAGGAAGACGGGTTGGTCATGCTGCGGTCGTTCACGACAATGCTGATCGCAGCTCAATGGCTGTTCGGTAATGACGCCGACCGCGCTGAACTGCGTTGTCTGCCGCAGGCTGGGCAGCATATGATGCAGCAGCAAGACGCACTGCGGCAACTGGCGCAAGTGGCCGCCTTCGACAGGTTTGTATTCCTTGCATCCGGTCACGACTATCCCCTGGCGTTGGAATCGGGCCTGAAAGTCCAGGAAATGGCTGTCGCTACATCGGAAGCATTTCACAGTCTGGACTACCGCCACGGTCCCAAGGCCTGCGCCGACGCGCAGACCTGCGTTGTCTTGTTCGCACTCTCCGACCGCGAACATGGTTTGCTACTTGTCCGTGACATCAAGGCCCTGGCTGCCAAGGTCATGGTCATCGGTGCCGACGCTGCGGCCTACACGCAGGTCGCGGACCTTTGCCTTGTCCCCGGCGCAATGCCCGCAGGGGCATCGGCCTCGGCCGCCCTGATGCTGCCGGTCCAGATCCTTGCCCATGATACGGCATTGCGGCGCGGCCGAAATCCGGATGCGCCGGTCAACCTGACGAAAGTTGTAGTGTTCTAGCCCGGCGGGGAGTGGACAAAACATGGGGGTCATGCGGCGCGTTTGCTGTTTCGACTGTTAGACGACCGTCGAGGACTGCGGCTCTGGTGACGGCAACGCGGTGAGCACCTTTAGGCGACCACCTCATCCTTCTGCGCTTCCCCATGCGCGCATTGGCAATGTCATCGACCGAACCCTCGGCGCGAGATGACGAGATGACGAGATAGGCAATCTATTCCGATAGTGGCGGCCATAGTCGACGAGGGATTCCATGTTGTTCGCGAGATAGGTTTACAGCGTCCGGCGGGAGTGAACGGAACATGGGGGTACTCGTTATCTTTCCCGCCCGTTTGACATATGGCCGTGACTGTCGGCAATGCGCCAGCTGAGCGACCACCGTGAGGGAGGTAATCGGGGCAGATTTCCGGGCATGATCGTTGCACTGCTGATGAATGTCTGATTCAAGATGGCATGAGCCCGCTTTCGGACGATGGATCTGAGACGCTATCCACCGACGCCCTGCGCCGGCTGGTTGTCGAACTGTCGCAGAGGCTTGGGGCGCTCGAAGAGCAGGTGGCTGAGTTGGGAGACCAACTGGCCACGTCCGAAGCGTCACGGGTTGCTCTGCAGGTTGAGAACCGGGACTTGCGCGATGAGATCGCCCGGCTGAAGGGCCTGCCGCCGCGGCCACCTTTCAAACCGTCTGGCATGGAGAAGACCACGGACCGCGCTGCTCTCGATCCGGGCGGCCTGCCGCGGCGCAGAGGGGCCAAGCGCGACACGGACCGCGTGACCCGCGATGAAGTGCTGCTGGCGCGTGCGCCAGCAGGATCGCGCTTCAAGGGCTATGAAACCCTTCTGGTCCGTGAGTTGGTCCTGTCGGCCGAGCTTATCCGCTATCGGCGCGAGCGGTGGCTGACACCAGAGGGCAAGACAATTGTCGCGCCTTTGCCGGAAGGGCTCCTTGGTGGCTTTGGAGCCAACCTGCGCCGGTTCTGTCTCGTGCTTCATGCTCAAGGGCAGGTGACGACGAGCGGCTGACGTCGATCCTGAACGGGATCGGCATGGAGATATCCAAGCGGCAGGTCGTGCGCATTCTGACCAGCGGTCTGGAGGATTTCGTGGCGGAGGATCAGGCAGTCCTGCGGACCGGGCTGGCTTCGGCGCCCTATGTAAGCGTGGATGACACCGGCGCTCGTCATGCCCGCCGTGACGGGATCACGACACAGATCGGCGGGGCCCGCTTCACCGTGTTCAGGACGGGTCGCTCGAAATCCCGGCTGGATTTCCTGTCACTGCTGCAGGCCGGTCGCGAGGATCACGCGGTCAATGACGCAGCGCTCGACTACATGCGACATCGCAAAGTGGCGCCAGAGATCATCACCAGGCTTGCGGCTCATTCCAACAGAACATTTGCCTCGCAAATTGCCTGGTACGAACACCTCGTGGCGATCCGCATGGACGTGTTCGACCGTACACTGGTGCGCGAGATCAGCGAAGGCGCCCTATGGGGCGCGGTGCGCCATCATGGCTTGATGGGCAACACAGTGGTCGTGTCTGACGACGCCGGGCAGTTCCGCATACCCAATCATGCATTGTGTTGGGTGCATGCCGAGCGCCTCCTGCAGAAGCTGATGCCAAAAACACCACAACAAGCACGCCAGCTGGAAAAGGTCCGCGACCAGATCTGGGTCCTTTACCGGGATCTGAAGCTCTGGAAGCAACGGCCGTTGGCGATGGACAGGCCAATCCTCGTCAAACGCTTCGACGATCTCTTTACCCAGCCAACCCACTACAGGGACCTGGACCAGTTGCTGGCCCGCTTGCACAGGCGGCAGGCGGAACTGCTGAAGGTGCTGGAGCGACCGGAGATCCCGCTTCACACCAATGCCTCGGAAAACGATCTACGCGCCTGCGTCACCAAGCGCCGCATCTCGGGCGGCACCATGAGCGCTGATGGCCGCCAGGCCCGGGACGTCATGCTCGGGTTGATGAAGACCTGCCGCAAGCTCGGCATCTCCTTCTTTGCGTATCTTGGCGATCGCCTCGGCCTCCAACAATCGGATGAGCGCATCCCCTTCCTTCCGGAACTCGTCAAAGTTCAGCCCGCCTGAACTACACCGCCCGGAAATCTGCCCCGCTTACAACGCTTACCAGGGAGGGCTTAGTAGCGGCTGTAGTATTATGCTGTATAAACAATGCTCTTTCGCATTATATGTGCAAAAACATCACCTTTCGATTACTACATGTGTGTTCGCCATAACCCACTATTACCCATGATAAGTTCGCCTTATCATGAGTGTTGAAGCGAACTACAAAATGACGCAGGATGACCCACGAAACATGCAGGAAACGCCTCAGATCAATGGTCGGATTCAATGCCCAGCTGCGTCATCCCGGGAAGGCTCGCCGCCTTGCGGTCAAAGGTGACCGTCTTGCCGCACCCGCCCGCCTGCCCCGCCAGCGCGATCATCTGATCTGCAAAGCCAGCGCCACCTTTGCGCAGACGATCGACCGCCACTGCAACGAAATCTGCCGATTCAACCACCAAATCGCGTGCGCCAAGCAGGCCCTCGACAGCATCGGCAATGTCGCCGCGTGGCAATCGGTAAATCTTCTGCAGCACCCAGACCAGCTCGACCAGAACCTCGCGGCAGACGAACCCGGGTTCAGCCACCGTGAGTTTGGCCAGAACCGTGTTTGCCAGCGCCGCCTGTTCTGCGTCGTCTTTCATCAGGAAGCGGACAATCACATTGGTGTCGAGGCCTGTCATCATGTCGGCATGCCCGATTCCGCAGCACCTTCGGCAATCGCCTCTTCGATCTCTTCAAGTGTCGCCCGGTGCTGCGACCGGCCCTCCAACAGGCCAGCCAAAGCCATCACAGGCCGACTGCGCACGATCCGCACTTCGCCACCATCAAGAACCATGTACCGCACCCGG
>JBBQHZ010000230.1:0-3655 GCA_038324445.1 Rhodobacterales bacterium
GACAAAACGCCGCTGCGATGCTAACACTATGGCAACCTTGACGTGCCGGAGAGCAAAGCCATGTGGATGACCCGTTCCTTCCTGTCCGACAGCCTGCATGCGGGCGCGGTCGCCATGACTTTGGCCTTTGCCGCGCACGCGACGCAGGCCCAGGACATGCCCGCGCCGACCGGCGAGGTGATCCTGACGGTTTCGGGAGCCATCACCACCACCAACGGCGATGATTTGCTGGCGCTGGATGCTGCCCTGTTCGCCACTTTGCCGCAGCACAGCTTCACCACCGGCACGATCTGGACCGAAGGCACCGCGACCTACTCGGGTGTGCTGCTGCGCGACCTGCTGGCGGCAGTCGGGGCCACGGGCGGCACGGTAAAGCTGACGGCACTGAACGACTATGAAATCTCGATGCCTGCCGCCGAAGCGATGCAAGACGGCCCGTTGCTGGCCAACCTTTCGGATGGCCAGCCGATGCCGGTGCGCGACAAGGGGCCGGTATGGCTGATCTATCCCTATGACGGCGTGGCTGGCTTTCGCACCGAGCAGACCTATGCGCGGTCGATCTGGCAACTGAACCGGATCGAGATTTCAGACTGACCGCGTCCCCCGACAAACCTTGGCCCCGTCGTCTGACCGCGCCGTCGTCCAAGACGGCGCAGGGCTTGCGTCTGGGTATGGGGGTGTTGATCGCGCTGGCCTTCGTGGCGGTTGCTGTGCTGTCGATCCAGTTGCGGACCGAACTGCGAGCGCTGCAGGAAGAACCGGTCGACAGCCTGCAATGGAACGTCACCCAACTGGAGCTTGACGTGGTCCGGCTGGAGGCCGCAGCGACGCTGGCATTGGTGCTGCCGGCCGATGGTCTGGCCGATCTGCGAAAACGCTTCGATCTGTTTTTCAACCGGGCGGGGACAGTCACCCAAGGCACGATGTTCAAGCGGCTTGGCCTGGCAGAGGCGGTCAGCCCCCTCAAGACCCGGATGCAGGAGTTTCTGGACACCACCACCCCCCAGATCGACGGCCCCGACAAGGGCCTGCGCGCGGCTTTGCCGCAGATCGTGGCCTCGGTCGGGACCTTGCGGCAGGACATGCGGGCCATGGCGATTCGCGTGATCGACGTGAATGCCGCCCAGCAAGATGCACGCCGGGCCGGACTTTCTGATACATTGCAACTGATCGCGTTTGCCAGCGTGGCCCTGATTGCCCTGCTGCTGGCACTGCTGGCGCTGGTCCTGTCGCTGAACCGGCAGGCCGACCGGCGCGCGCGCGAAGTGCAGCGCATCACCTCACGCCTGGAGGCGACGGTTGGCACCTCGCTCGATGCTGTGGTGGTGGCGGGCATGAATGGCCGGGTGATCGACTTCAACTCCGCCGCCGAACGCATCTTCGGCTACACCCGCGCCGAGGCGATCGGTCAGCCGCTGGGCACGCTGATCGTGCCGCCCCGCCATCAGGCGGCGCACGAGGCCGGGATGACCCGGATCAAGGCCACCGGTGTCAAACATGTGGTCGATGCCGGGCGCATCCGGATCAGTGCGATGCGCAAATCGGGCGAAGAATTCCCGGTCGAGTTGTCGATTGCCAGCAACGACAGCCCCGACGGCATGATCTTCATCGCCTATCTGCGCGATATTTCCAGTGAACAGCAGGCAGAAGCCGCGCTGGTGACCGCCCGAGACGAGGCACAGGCGGCCGAGCGGATCAAGACGAACTTCATCGCTGTAATGAGCCACGAGATGCGCACCCCGTTGAACGGGGTGATCGGCGCGCTGGACATCATCGGGCTGACCGTCCTTGATGCCAAACAGGACCGGTTCCTTGGCCTGGCCCGCAGTTCCGCCAAACAACTTCTGCGCCATGTGAACGACGTCCTGGACGTCTCGCGCATCGACGCCGGCTTTGTGGCGGTGGCCGATGACCGTTTTGATCTGCCCGCCCTGATTGCCACGCTGGTCGACCCTTTACGACCCGCAGCGGCGCAAAAAAATACGCGGCTGGACGTGCGCCTGATGTCGCAATTCCCGCCCCTGCGCGGCGACCCTTTCCGGCTGGGGCAGATTTTGCAGAATCTGATCACGAATGCGATCAAGTTCACCGAAGATGGCAGCGTCACCATCGAGGCCGAAGTGCAGCGCATCACCGGCGATCAGGCCGAGATCGAATTTCGTGTGACCGATACCGGTATCGGGATTGCCGAGGCCGATCAGGCGCGCATCTTCGAGGATTTCGTTATGGTCGACCCATCCTATGGCCGGTTGGGCGAAGGCACCGGCCTTGGCCTCGCGATCTCGCGCCGGCTGGCGCGGGCCATGGAGGGCGAGGTCGGCGTCGAAAGCGCGTGGGGCGAGGGCAGTTGTTTCTGGCTGCGCCTGCCGCTGACCGTTGCAAGCGAGGTTGCAAAGCCCCGTCCGACCCCGGTGCCGCTGACTGCCGCAAAGGCTGCGCAGGCGCTGGACGTTCTGGTGGTCGAGGACAACGAGACGAACCGCATCGTCATGGAAGAGATGCTGCGCCACCTTGGCCACCGGGTCACGCTCGCGGTGGATGGCAGCGAAGGGGTGGACCGCGCACGGGCGCGACGGTTCGACGTAATTCTGATGGACCTGTCAATGCCGCTGATGGACGGCTGGACGGCGGCCACCGTGATCCGCACCGGTGGCGCCTCGCAGGGCAGCCGCATTATTGCAGTGACCGCGCATGCCCGCCCTGACCGAATGGACCGTTTCGCCGAATCCGGTTTCGACAGTTGGCTTACCAAACCCTTGTCCACCCGCGACCTTGCCACGGCACTCGTGCCAGACCGGGGGATAAAAAATCCTGCCGGGGTCGCCCCGGAATTTGCGGACGGAGCAGCGCCCCTGCTGGATACCGACCGACTGGAAGAATTGGCAAAGATCGCTGATCCGCAGGCTCTTCATCGGTTGCTGGCGCAATTTCGAGCCCGAATGGATAGCATCTTGAACAGCATTGCTGCGGGCGTTTTATCCGAACCGATGGCAGACCTTGCCGCGATGTGCCACGAGGCGGCGGGGGCGGCGGGGGTCATTGGCGCCCGGCAGTTGCACGAACGTCTTGCAATGATGGAATCTGCCTGCCTCGAAAGCAATCGGGCAGTTGTTTTGGCGGAGCAAGCCAATTTGGGTCACATCTGGCGCGAAACCCGGAAGGCGCTGGCGGAAAGGGCGTGACCAGCCTTGGCACGATAGCCCAAGCGACACCGCGGCCACCTACTGTTTATTCGACACAGACCAGACCAGCGTTGGTTGGGTGGTATACGGCTGATGCGGACGGGTAGCGGCCTATGAAATCGTGCTCTTGGCATGGGCTCTCAAACATGCACTTTCTGTGACGAAGTTGTGCGTATGCATAGCTTTAGGCCATTTGAGGCTGGTCAGATCGTAGCCACCGCCATCTGCATCGACATTTCTGCACGGCTTGACCACACGCGCCGCCGCCTCCTGAAGTGCATCACTGCCGGCATCGGGGCGACGCTGATTGATGAGGGCGTCAGAGCCGCCTGCCCACCGTCGCGTGGGGCCCCCGCCACTCGGGCAGCCGTTTTCGCCCCCTTCTGTCGGGCAGGTCGGCCCAGTTGTGTTGCCAAATTTGGCATGTTCTGTACCTCGGAATCTCCCCTTGCAGGGTCAATCTTGCCGTCCAT
>JBBQHZ010000231.1:0-3653 GCA_038324445.1 Rhodobacterales bacterium
TGGCCTGCCACCCGGAACTGGCACGCCGGCTGAAGATCGACATCTGGTTCTGCGATCCGCACGCCCCCTGGCCGCGTGGTAGCAACGAGAACACCAACGGTCTACTGCGCCAGTTCTTCCCCAAAGGCACCGACCTGAGCACCATCAGCCAGACCGAACTCAACGACGTCGCCCGTCTGATGAACCAGCGACCCCGCAAGACCCTCGGATGGAAAACACCCGAAGAAGCCATGGCCTAAGAACGCGCGGCCCTCAGATAAAACGTTGCACTTGAAACTTGAATCCAAGCTCTTGCTGCGTCAAAAGATCTTGCCAGTAAGTGCGTTCCATATCGAGGTATTCCTGTGCATTTGATCTGACATTAAGGATGCAGGTCCGATATGACGAAATTTGGGCGATCTTAATGGAAATCGCGGACGATCCTTCTCCTTTTTATCAGTGATTTCTGCAGTTTGTGCGTCGCCGAGCTGTTTCGGAACCTGCCGATTTCCCGTTGTGGTATGATCCACCACCAGCCCCATTACAAACCCCACCACCTTGGCCTCTGTCATTTCGCAGGGTTTCAGCAGGTCGCCGCCTGCGAGGTGGTAGAGGTTCAGGCTGATGTAGTCCGACCCGTCCAGAGCCTCTGCCACCAGCTTTTGCCCTTTGCCGCCCGCCACAAGGCTGCGCGTCACCACGTAGCGCCGCCCGTGCGCCTGTCCGTGGAAGGTACCCAGCGGCAGGGCGTTGAGCCGTGCGCCGATGTCCATCGCGTCAGGCCTTGTTCCCGATCCTGGGCTCTGTTCCGGCCCGCAGCCGTGCGATGTTGGCCCCGTGCCGCAGATAGATCAGCACCGCCAGGACGACCCCGAGCAGGATCACCTCGCCCGGCCCGATGAGCATCGCCCAGACCGGCGTGAACCCTGCCGCCAGCAGCGCTGCGAGTGAGGACCACCGTGTGACCGCCGCCACCACGGCCCATGTCGCGCAGGCCGCAAGCCCGAGCGGCCATGACAGGGCGAGGATGATCCCGAGGAATGTCGCCACGCCCTTGCCCCCTTTGAACCGCAGCCAGACCGGGTAGCAATGCCCGAGGAAGGCGGCCAGTGCTGCTACTTGGGCCGCATCCTCGCCGGCCATGGCCCGCGCGATCAGCACCGCGACCGCCCCTTTGCCCCCGTCAAGCAGGAGGGTTGCCAGCGCCGCCCCCTTGTTGCCCGTCCGCAGGACGTTGGTGGCCCCGATGTTGCCCGAGCCGATCTTGCGCACGTCCCCCAGTCCCATCGCCCGCGTTATCAGCACGCCAAAGGGCACTGACCCGATCAGATAGCCGATGGCCGCCCAGAGGCCGACGAGGAGGAATGACGTGTTCATGCGCCACGTATAGCAGGTGATGACGCGGAGGAAACTGCCTCCGTAACCCATGATGGTGGGCTGACGGCGAGCACCGGCCTACATCGGCATAGACTGGTCCCCGTCGGCATCACGTGTCGCGGCCATTGCGCCATTGGCTGTGCCGCGCGGCCATGATCGCGCGCAGGCCCGACAGCCGCGCCTCATACTCGGCGGCGGCAAACGGCAACGCCACCTTATCGCCATTGTGAAACCTGAAGAATTCGATGCGTGTGCTGGTCATGGGACACCCTTTCTGACCTGAGAATCCCGGCGTACAGGACAGATCAGAGCGTATCCGGGGCGACGCCATCGCCCTCGCCCGTGCATCTGTCTTACCGCGAACCTGCCGCCGATCAACCGAAATCTCGCACAGCGCGCCACCGGCGAAAACAATCCTTTGCCAACGCCCGGGAATTGCGTAAATACCGTGCTATTGTAAATCGCTACCGGAGTTTTCCAGATGCTACGATTGCTTTGCACCACCGCCTTTCTTGCCTTCTCGACGCCGGTTCTGGCCGACGATGTCATCGACACCCTGAACAGCGCCATGGAGGCGTATCAACAGGGCGACATTGCCTATGCGCTGGACGAAATCGCCTATGCCACGCAACTGTTGCAGGCGTTGAAATCGGGCAACCTTACCGCCCTTCTGCCTGAGGCTTTGGCAAGCTGGAGCCGCACCATTGACGAGGATGAGGGCCGCGCCCTGGGGATGATGGGCGGCACCGGCGCCGTCGCGGTCTATACCGGCGGCGATCGCGAATTCAGGGTTCAGGTGACCGTGGACAGCCCGATGGTGGCGATGTTCGCAGGCGCCTTCGGCAATGCCACCATGCTGGCCAGCATGGGCAAGGTCGAACGCGTGGGGCGCGAAAGGTTCCTGAATCAGGATGGCGAGCTGACCGGCGTCATTGGCGGGCGCATCCTGGTGCAGGCCACTGGCGGCGATCCGGCAGTGATGATCGAGCATCTGGCGACCATCGACTTCGATGCCCTGAAAGCCTTCGGCAACTAACCAAGAATGGCCCGGGTCAGCGCGCTTTCCGCCTCGACCAGCGGTTCGATCACATCGAAATGATGGCGCCCCGGTTCGACATGCAGGCGCGCGGTGGGCCATGCCCCGGCCAGCCAGCGCGCCTGATCCAGAAACACGGGCCGTTCCTCGGCGCCCACCCATGACACCACGGGCATCGGGCGAATGTCGTGCATCAGACAGGGGCTTTCCGCCTCGGCCATGGCCATGTCCATGCGGAAATCAAGGTTCATCGCCGTGTCGATCAACGGCCGCAGATCGGCCAGTGGCGAAATCGCACAGGCGCGGCAAGCCGGTGAAGTCGAAGACGCCTGCGGTGGATGCCTTCGCCTGCAACGAGGTGAGGCTGCTTGTCGCCTGCCTCGCCTGACCTGCGTCATGCACATCGCCCGCCGCGTCCTGGCCAGGGCGACCGGCCCCGCGGATCAATGCGAACGGGCTGGAGCCTGCGCCGTCTGCGTGAGCGGGTGCTCCGGGCGGGGGCACGGCTGACGATCTCGGGGCGCCGCATGACGCTGGCGATCTCCTCGGCAGCAGCACCGTTCTGGCAGGTTCTCTGGCCAGGAATACTGGCGCTGCACTGGTCCGACCCGTAGCCCCCCGGCCAGAAAACCGCATCCCACAGACGCGAAACGCCCATGGGCGAGGCGTCGTCATGCGCCGCAAACGCCGGATAGCACCCAACGAAAGCCGCCCTCCCCGAACTGCATGCCTCCCGAGGGCTTCGGCCACAGCAATACCCAGCGCCGCCGTTCATCGCCCGCAGCGCAACGGCCCCCAAGCCACAAAACGGCCCCGAGAGACGCCGAAAACGAGATTCGATGAATAAGCCGGGTTGACACTGATGCCTGATTCAGCATTCACTGAACGGACATTTAGCGAATTAGCGCGGTCCCGGGCTGACGCATAGCTTCGCATGGAAGCGTCGCTTCCGGACCGCATGATCCGATGACTATATGCAGGGGCACAACAGTGGCGACACAACCTCTACTCACCCACGCGCCTGTTGTCATCATCGGGGGCGGGGTCATCGGCATCTCGATCGCCTATCACCTGGGTCTGCTGGGTATCCGCGATGTCGTGGTGCTGGAACGTGACAAGCTGACCTCGGGCACCACCTGGCATGCGGCGGGGCTGATCGCTTCGGGCGGCATGTCGACGGATACCCTGATCTGGATCGAGCAGTATACGCGGCAACTCTACCTTGACCTGCCCGCCGAGACGGGGCTTTCCACCGGGTTCC
>JBBQHZ010000232.1:0-3513 GCA_038324445.1 Rhodobacterales bacterium
CAAGCCCCGACCTCTCGGCCAACAGCCACGGCGTCGGGCGCGAACTCTTCGAGATCTTCCGCCTGAACGCGGGCCCCGCAACCTCGGGGGCAGGCGTGGTCGTCTGACGCTCGGCGCCGCGCCCCCCTTTCATCTTGGTAAAAAAACTCACTTCCCCGGCCTGACACGCGGACGAACCGCGCATAGGCTTGTCCCACCTCCTGCCCAACCAACGAGATCGCCATGACCCCAGCCGCCCAATCCATCGAGGCCCGCCGCATCGCTGGCCTGGCACCCATCATCCCCGTGCTGGTGGTCGAGGATGCAGGCCTTGCCCGCGCCCTGGCGCAGGCGCTGGTTGACGGCGGGCTGCCTGCCCTCGAAGTCACGCTGCGCACGCCCGCTGCCCCCGACGTCATCGCCGAGATGTCGCAGGTCGCGGGCGGCGTGGTCGGCGCGGGCACCTTGCTGACACCCCGCGATGTGGAGCGGGCGAAGGCCGCGGGGGCGCGCTTCGGCGTGTCGCCGGGCGCCACCGCGCGTTTGATCGACGCTTGCATCGCCAACGAACTGCCGCTTCTGCCCGGTGCCGCCACTGCCACCGAGGTCATGGCGCTTTTTGAGCAAGGCTATGACATGCTGAAGTTTTTCCCCGCCGAGGCTTCCGGCGGCGTGGCCGCCCTCAAGGCCATCGGCGCGCCGATCCCGCAGGTGTCCTTTTGCCCGACGGGGGGCGTGACCGCCGCCAATGCGCGCAGTTACCTCAGCCTGTCGAACGTGATCTGCGCCGGTGGCTCCTGGGTCGCCCCTGCCGCTGCGGTCGCGGCCGGAAACTGGGACGAAATCCGCCGCCTCGCGGCTGATGCCGCACATCTAGTCTGAGCGGATTTCAAGTTCTCGCCCGCAAAACAATTCGTGATCTGCGCGCGGGTTGGCAACACTTCGCTGATTGTCCCGCACCTCATTGGCAGGTTTCGGCCACCCTCCGCTACCCACGCATCTGTGGCGTGCAAACCACGGTGCGGCCCCTCATCTCTGGCCCATGGTACCCGCGCGGCATATCCGCGTTTCCCTCACGGACCAACATACGAACAAAGGATCCGATAACATGAAACATGCAGTCCTTGCAGGTAGCTTTCTTCTTGCGCTTTCGCCGCTTGCGGCCACCGCGGGTGGTTATGTCGCCCCGGCAAACCCCGCACCGGTTACAGCGCCGATCGTGGCCCCTGCGCCCATCGGCTATGACTGGAGCGGCTTTTACGGCGGTGTGCAGGTCGAATATGGCGACGTCGATGTCGAGATCGACGAGGGCAACGGGGCGCTTTACGGCGTCTTCGGCGGCTATCGCTATGACTTCGGCAATGTCGTCCTCGGCGCCGAACTGGACCTGATGGCGGCTGACATCGAACCCGATAGCGCCTTCAACGGCTCGATCGATTCCGTGCACCGCCTTGGCGTTGAAGCGGGCTATGATGCAGGCCCCGCGCTGATCTATGGCACCGTCGGTGTGGCACAAGCGACTGCCACCAGCGCCGGCACCGATCTCCAGGACGAAGGCTACTTCTTCGGCGCGGGGATCGACTACCTGATCACCGACCAGATCGTTCTGGGTGCCGAAGTCCTCCAGCACGAGTTCGAGGATTTTGACGGCACGGGCCTTGACGTCAGCGCCACCACCTTCGGCATCAACGCGGCCTTCCGCTTCTGATCTGCCCGATACAGCCTGAGCCCTCCAGGGCTCAGGCAACCACCTGACGCGCTGCGAAGGCAAACAGCCGATCCAGCGCTTCGGCGAAAACCTCGTCCGGCAATGTCAGTGCCACACGGATATGGCCCGCCGCCGCCTGCCCGAAACTTTCACCGGGCATGATCGCCACGCGCTCCTCGTCCAGCAGTTTCGCACCGAATTCCTCGCCGCTCAGCCCCGTGGCGCGCACGTCCAGCATCACATACATCGCCCCCGCAGGAGGGATCGCGCGCAGCACCTGCTGGCTTGCCAGCCGCGCCAGCACCATGTCGCGGCGCCTTTTGAAGGGGGCCGCGACGCGCGCCTCCTCTTCCTCCCCCAGCCCAAGGGCGTAAAGCCCCGCATCCTGCACGAAGCCCGGCACGCCATAGGTCGTGTGGGTCGCCAGCGTGATCAGGTGCTCGACAACCTGCGCCGGTCCTGCGATCCAGCCAAGGCGCGATCCGGTCATGGCGTGGCTTTTCGACAGCGACCCAACCGTCAGCGTCCGCTCGAACATGCCCGGCAGCGACGCAAAGGGGCGGTGCCCGCCCTCCCAGACCTGACTGTCATAAACCTCGTCCGAGATCACCCAGAGGTCGTGATCCGTGGCCACCCTTGCGATCCCGTCCAGGGTGGCGTCGGAATAGACCGCGCCTGTCGGGTTGTTGGGCGAGTTGATCAGAAGGCTCCGCGCGCCGGCTGCCGCGTCGCGCAATGCCGCTTCGCGGGGTTGAAACCCGTCCTCGGGATAGGCTTGCACGGCCTTCGGCACCGCGCCCGCGCCCCGGATCGTGCCGGGATAGGTGGCGTAATAGGGGTCGATCATTAGCGCCGTGTCGGCCACATCGCACACCGCCAGATGGGCCGAGAAAAGGCCCGACTGCCCGCCCGGCGTGATCAGGATATTGTGCGGCGCGTGGCGCACGCCGCTGGCCTTGGTCAGCCGTGCGGCCACCGCCGCGCGCAGCGCCGCCGTTCCGGGCACCGCCGCATAGCCGGTATGCCCGCCGCGCGCCGAGGCCGCCATGGCATCGAGGATGGCGGGCGAGGTGCGGGTGTCGTGCTCGCCGATGGTCAGTTCCAACACCTCAACACCCACCGCCTTGAGGGCTCGGGCGCGGTAGAACAGACCCCATCCGTCATCGCCCCCGCCCGTCAGTCCGGCGATTCTGGCAGAGAAGGTGGGCATGGCGGCGCTCCGGCAACAGGGGGGTCAGTCGCGCCGGACATGGCCATGTCAGGTGGCGAAGGACAAGCCCCCCAAGCATGGCCCCCAACCATCACGGACCCCAAGCATGGCCCACAAGCATGGCGCGTGCCTCAGTCCCCGACAACCGCGTTGCGATCGCCCAGAACCAGCCCGTAACTTTCGTCGATCCGTGCGCGCAACTCATCGGGGCCGGCACCCCAGGGCAGCAGAACCCACCCCCCGGCGCCCTCGACGGGATGGCCGGTGGTACGCGGCCGCCGCAGAAGCGGTCGCGTCGATGCCTTGCCACGCGCCCGCAGCGACAGCCCTTGGCCGCCGATCATGTAGGCGGCAAACATGTGGCCATGAACCGTCCAGATCACGGTGTCGGCGCCGAACGGCAATTCCCGCGCCGTGCCGGTAAGGGCTGCGCAATGTCTGTCCACGAACGCTTCCTGCATGCGCGCATCATAGACGAATTGCGCAAAAGATGGGCACTCTCTGACCTGCGGCTTGTTCGCACAGGGTATGGCATGGTATGGACCCGCCATGACCCATCTGATGCCCTGTCCCGGAACCTCGATTACCCGCTGATCAAGTGGACCGGGCGGCCATG
>JBBQHZ010000233.1:0-3422 GCA_038324445.1 Rhodobacterales bacterium
CGTGAGCGGCGTAGGGGCAGGCCATGCCGCAGTCGCGATCGAGCGCCGCGCAGCCGCGGCAGTAGTCAGGACCCGAGCCGAAGTGCCATTCGGCGCGGGCCCTTAACCGTTTCCCTCCAGCGCCACCGCCGCGACCGGGCCGGTGGCGCGATCCCAAAAGGCGGCAGCCATCTCGTCCATGTCCATCAGGCGCTCGACGGCCTCGGGCGAGAGTGGCAGGGGCTTGCCGGCAGTGTCGCCGATACCCTCCCAGGCGGTGACGGCGTGGCGAGCCAGCGCCTTGACCAGGAAGGCGAAGGCCAGGCCGCGCGCCATGTCGGGGTCGAGATCGGCCTCCGCGGCTCGCAGTGCGCCGAGGCGACGTGCGGAGCCGGCTTGGGCTGCGGCCATCACGGCGGTGGTGACCGGGCGGATTTCGACGCGCACGCCGCGGGGGAGGTCGAGCCAGTACGGCTCGACAGAGAAATCGAGGTTGAGCATGGGGTTCTCCGTTTGAGTGACTTCCGGGCATGAGCCGCCTTCGTGCGGCGCGATGACCCCGAGCGCCCACAGATCAGGGCCTATTGGCTGGACCTGTGCGGCCCACACGAGGGGCAGGGTTGAATTGCGTTGACGGTTGCGCGTGAGGCCGTGACGCGCCAGCCTCGCGTGCTTGCTGAGGAGCAATTAAGTCACGTGGGCACGGAAATTCATCTCGAACTTGGCGGGCTGAGCCTGTCTGGGACCAAGAACGATCGCGGGCCCGATCATGGCGCATTGTTCCAGGAGGTAGATCGGCGCTCGGTTTGCAGTGACCAGATCGACTATGACTACTTCCGGGATCAGAACGAGGATCCCGCCTCTATGGTGATGGCGTTCGTCCGTAAGCTCAAGCAGGCCGTTCCCAGGCTGGAGCTGCTCGGCTTTACGCTCGAACAGGCCAGGAGCGCCTATGATCATTGGACGGCAGAGTGCAGGGAAGCGCGCGAGGCGCTTGCCGATCCCGAAGACCTGCCCATCCCAGAGCCATTATCGTTCGACGATTTCTGCGCGTTCGCTAATCGCTGGCCCGTCACTGAACTCGGCAACACCTTTTTCCACGACGATGACCCGGCGATAAGCCGCACGAAACCCAAGGGACGTTTTATCGGAGACGAGGCGACGATCGAGCGAATTCCGCGGAGCTTCGACCATGACGACCTGTCATGGTCCGAACGTAGCTACTTCGAAAATCGCATCAATATCCTCCATCCTTATCTGATGCTCCGCATCCTAGCCGGCAACGCCGTCAACCTTGAGACCGACGTGGTCTGGCAGTATGGCCCACTGGTCGAGGCAGGATGGGCGACGGTTGCCGAATTCACGCCCCTCGCTCGCCGCACTGAGACTTTCCTAATCGCCACCGAGGGCAGTTCGGACGCGCATATACTGCGCCATGCCTTTGGGCTGCTGCGGCCCGAGATCGCCGATTTCTTTCGATTCATCGATGTGAGCGAGCGGCATCCGTTCCCTGGCACCGGCAACCTTCTCAAGTTTGCCGAGGGCCTCGCAAAGATTGACGTCCAAAACCAGATCGTCTTCGTGTTCGATAACGACGCCGAGGGCACCGACGCATTCAATAAGGTCCGTGCTTTGGCGCTGCCATCCAACATGCGCGCGATGGTGTTGCCGTCGCTGGATGTCTTCCGCTCATTTCCGGCCAAAGGTCCCCAAGGCGACCATGAGGCGGACATCAACGGACGCGCGGCGGCGATCGAATGCTATCTCGACCACCGGCATTGTGAACACCGGCTGGCGCGGGTCATTTGGACCAACTACAAGAAGGAGGCCGACACGTATCAGGGCGCACTCGAATTCAAGGAGGTCTATACCAAGATGTTCCTGCGCCTCACGCCAGATCGGCTGGCGGCGACGGGGTACAACACCGCCAATATTGAGAAGGTGCTCGATGCATTGATCCAGCAATGCGTCCTGTTGGCGTCGGGTGAACTGGCAGCCCGCCTCAAAGCGCTGGAAGCCTGAATGTCCGCCCCTGAGTGACCTCGATTCGGGATCGCAGGTTCAAAATGTGGCGGAACTGACTGCGGGCTCCACGCCGCTCAGCTGCTTCCTGACCAAGCAGATCCTCTGTTCTCAAGAAGCAGATCACGCGTAATCTGTTCCTGCCTGCTGGTTCCGCAGCACCGCGCTCATCATCCGCGTCGCCGTGGCGTTGAAGGCGGCGCGGAAATCGAAGCTGGCCTCCACCCCGGCCGGCCCCTCGATCGGCGTCTTGGCCAGCGCCAAATAGACCTCGTGCAGCGTGATGGTCAGGCTGCGGTTGGCATCGATCGTGAAGGCCAGCGAGAACTCCGCCGAGGTGCCAGCCTGCGCCTGGGCGAGCAGCGTGGTGTTCTCGAAGCGCACGGTGATTTGGCCGGTGCAGCGGGCGATGCCGGGATCCACGCCCTCGACGCGGCGATCGGCGCGGATGGTGCGAACGGCCTCCATGCCATTGGCATAGGTGAGCCGCGCACCGGTGACCTGCGCCAACGCCGAGCCACCACGGGTGATGGAGCCCTGGGCTTTGTTGAAGGCCGTGTAGGCGGCGGAGGCCGGCGTACCGCCTGACGTGGCACCGGCCCGCACCGAGCCTTGGCCCAGCAGCCCGAAGGTTGCGGTCGCGGCGCCGGTCGGCGTGAAGTCCATCTCCATCGTATCGGCACGGACGCCGGTGCAGACGTCGAAGGACGGTACATCGGGATAGCCGATCTCCATCGCGTTGGAGGGCAGCGAGGCGCCACCGGAGGCGAAGGTATGGATGAAGTTGGTGGCGCCAGTGGTGACGGGCGCACCGAGCAGCAGCCGCAGCCAGTGGCCGATGTTGATGAGATCGACAGGGACCACAGCCTGGCCAGCGACCGTCACCGTGTCGAGGAAGGGCGCGGCAGGGTCGCGGTTGCTGCCAACCCCGATGACGTCGGCATCGAGCAGCGGCTGCTCCGCGCCGAGGTCGCAGGACAGGAAGGGCATGCGGCGCCAGTTGCTGCCGGGGGCGGTGCCGTAGGTGACCTCGGGCAGCATAAGCAGGCGGCAGTTGGCGCCAATGGCACGGGGCATGGGTGGTCTCCCAGATTAGGAAAGCGGCGAGCCGGCGGCGGTGAAGAACAGCGTCACCGGCACGGTGGCGGCGCGCGCCGCGGCAGCGCCTTCGAACTCAACATCCTCGAACGTGGCGCCGCCGGGCTGCGCCCATTCGACGGCGCCCCCGAGGGTGCGGTTGGCGCTGATGGCGGCGGCGATATCCACCAACAGCCCATCAAGCAGTATGGTGCGCGCGGCGGGTGTGGCGCCTGCCACAGTGACTTCCACCTCGGCACGATGCTCGATCTGCCAGGCCAGTGGCGAGAGGATCGGCGTCTCATCCACCGTCTCGCCATCGCGAACGACGACCAGGCCGCCGG
>JBBQHZ010000234.1:0-3410 GCA_038324445.1 Rhodobacterales bacterium
CCCTGCAACTGGCCCTCCAGATGCAACTGCTCCTCCAGCCCGTTGCCGGAACTGGCGCGCATCACCTGCTTGATGCGCTTGAAGGCCTCGGTCGGGCCGCTGGCCAGATAAGTCGCTCGGCCCATCCAGCCCGCCTCGAAGGCGTCATCGGCGAAAACTTCCCAGATCATCCCCCACTCGGCGGCCTGACGCGCGCTGATCTTGTCGGCGAAAAGGGCTGCCCCCATGGCGCGCTGCAACCCGATGGTGCGGGGCAGGATCCAGGTGCCACCGGCATCGGGGATCAGGCCGATGCGGGTGAAGGCCTGAATGAAGGACGCCGATTCCGCCGCGATCACCACGTCGCAGACAAGGGCGAGGTTCGAGCCCGCCCCCGCCGCCGTGCCGTTCACGGCGGCAATCACCGGCACCGGGCAATCGACGATCGCCATCAGCATCGGAATGTATTCATCCCGCAACGTGCGCTCCAGGTTCAGGTTGGCCGCATTGACCCGGTCGCCCAGATCCTGGCCCGAGCAAAATGCCCGTCCTGTCCCCGTCACCACCACGACCCGCGCCTCGCGTCCTGCGGTCTGGACGGCATGGGTGATCTCGGCGCGCATCTGGGTGTTGAGGGCGTTCATCACCTCCGCCCGGTTCAGCGTCACGATGGCGATACCGTTGCGGTCCTCGCGGGTGATGGTCTCATACTGCATGGGGTGCCTCCGGTGGATTTGCGCGGAGCATAAGCAAACCGATCGGTTCACAAAAGCACAAACGCTGCGTCAGGAAGGGCGATCCTCGGCGACGATCGCCTCCAGCCGAGCCTGCTCCTCCGGGCTGAGGCTTGCCTCGGCCTCCGTCCTCGCCGTGGCCCTGCCCCGGACATAGCCCGCCGACAAGCCAAGCCCCAACAGCAGGAGTGCCGGCCCCGCCAGCCAAAGCGCGATGCTCGAGCCATCGAAGGTCGGGCGCAGCAGCACATATTCGCCATAGCGCGCGACGATATAGGCGACGGCCTCTTCGTCACTGTCGCCAGCCACCAACCGCTCCCGCACCAGAAGGCGCAGGTCGCGGGCAAGTTCGGCATGGGATTCGTCGATGCTCTCGTTGCGGCAGACCAGACAGCGAAGCCCGCCCGAAATATCGCGCGCCCTCTCCTCCAGAACCGGATCGGCGAGAACCTCGTCGGGCTGAACCGCGAAAGCGGCCCCGCCGCCCATCACCGACGCTGCGAGGAGCATCGCGAGGAGGGCCCGCCTCATTCCGCCGGCACCCCTGCCACGGGCGCGCTCCGCACGGCGCCTGCGGCGACGCGGTAGCGCCGGTCCGACAGGCTCAGCAATCCGCCCAAGGCCATCACGATGGCGCCGCTCCAGACCCAGTTGGCGAAGGGCTTGATCCAGACCCTCAGCGCCCATCCGCCGCCCACCTGCGGATCGCCGAGCGTGATGTAGACATCCCGCGTGATCCCGCCGTTGATCCCGGCCTCGGTGGTCGGCATCCCCGCCACCGGATAGATCCGCCGCTCGGGCGCCAGCGTTGCGATCAGCGCGCCGGTTTCCGGGTCGCGCACAGCGACCGAGGCGATGGTGCTCAGGTAATTCGGCCCCGGCACACTCTCCTCGACACCAAGCAATTCAACCTCGTAGGCCCCCACCACATAAGGCTGCCCTTCGGTCGCGACGCGAATATCCTCGATCTGGTAGCCGGTCAGCGTGACGACGCCGAAAAGCGTGATGCCGACACCGGCATGGGCCACCGACTTGCCCCAGTCGGCCCGCGGCAGACGCATCAGCCGCCCGAGGCGCGCCACGACCTCGCCCCGCCCGGTCCGGGTCCACAGATCCGTTGCCGCGCCGACGACGAGCCATACGGCCAAGCCCACACCCAAAGGCGCAATCGCGGTACGCCCGGTATACATCGCCCAGGTCAGCAACCCGACGGACACACCAAGCACGGCCGCGGGCACCAGGGCGCGCAGCGGTTTGATCAGCGTCGCGCGCTTCCACGGCATCATCGCCGCAATCGGCATCGCGACGGCCAGCGCAAACACGAAGGGAGTGAAAGCGGCGTCGAAGAAGGGCGGGCCGACAGATAGCGTGCGGTCAAAGAACAACTCCGCGATCAGCGGCCAGATCGTGCCGATGAAGACGACGAAACACGACACCGCCAGCAGCAGGTTGTTCACCACCAGCCCGCTTTCGCGGCTGACCACGCCGAACACGCCCTTGGCCTCCATCACCCCGGCGCGGAGCGCGAAGAGAAGCAGCGCTCCGCCCATGAACACCGCAAGGATGATCAGGATGAAGACGCCCCGCTCGGGGTCGTTGGCGAAGGCGTGCACCGATGTCAGCACGCCCGAGCGCACGATGAACGTCCCGATCAGCGAGAAGCCGAAGGCGAGAATCGCGAGCAGGATGGTCCAAGACTTCAGGCTTTCGCGCTTTTCCACCACGATGGCGGAATGCAGCAACGCCGCCGAGATCAGCCACGGCATGAAGCTGGCATTCTCCACCGGGTCCCAGAACCAGAACCCGCCCCAGCCAAGCTCGTAATAGGCCCACCACGACCCGAGCGCGATGCCGATGGTCAGGAATATCCACGCCGCCTGTGTCCCGGGCCGCACCCAGCGGCCCCAGGCCGCATCGACGCGCCCCTCGATCAGGGCGGCGACGGCAAAGGAGAACGACATGCTAAGCCCGACATAGCCGAGGTAGAGGAACGGCGGATGAAACGCGAGGCCGGGGTCTTGCAGCAGCGGGTTCAGATCCTCGCCGTTGAAGGGCGGCGAGGCCAGCCGCAGGAACGGGTTGGAGGTGAAGAGGATGAAGGCGAAGAAGGCAACGGCGACCGAGGATTGCACTGCCAGCACACGCGCTTTCAGCGTCGGCGGCAATCCCTTGCCGAACCACGCGGCGCAGGCGCCGAACAGCGTCAGGATCAGCACCCACAGCAGCAGCGATCCCTCGTGATTCCCCCACACGCCGGTGATCTTGTAGAGCAGCGGCTTGGCGGTGTGCGAATTGGCGGTGACAATCGCCAACGAGAAATCCGAAGTGACGAACGCATAGGTGAGCGCGCCGAAGGCGGCGGCGGTCAGGATAAACTGTGCCGAGGCCGCAGGTTCTGCCGTGGCCATCCAGGCGACATTACCGCGCGCGGCCCCGATCATCGGGATCACCATCTGGAAGATGGCCACCGCGAAGGCGAGGATAAGGGCAAAATGTCCGAGTTCGACGATCATGGAGTGGAGTGTAGGACGAGTTCGGCGCGGACGCCATAGGATGCGACGTTGTGTGCCGGTGGTTCACGCAGGTGTCAGGTGGAAGGGATTGCGCCGCCTGACAGCGTCGCCCGGGGGCGCCCTCGCTTCGCTCGGGCGCCAGAGCAAGGCTGCGCCTTGCGGGTTCAGGTCAGAGCAAGGCTTT
>JBBQHZ010000235.1:0-3320 GCA_038324445.1 Rhodobacterales bacterium
ATCCGGGCAACCCGGAGGCAGTGTCTCGAATAGTCCGAGGCCCGCCCCCGCATCGGCCGGGATGTCGAGGACGCGCAGTTCCTGTCCCTCGCGAACTCGTCGCGCGCCGCCTCGTGTTTCCGAAAGCCTATCAGCCAGCCCGACCTCGCCCGAGGACAGGAACAGGATTCGCCACTCGGCCGACCGCTGCGCGCCTCCATCTCGACCGGCCCGCGACTTTCCGGCGCCGTTCGACAGCATGTAGGCACTTTCACTCACCGCATCCGGCGCGGCCTCGCCAATCTCATCGAGGCAGAGCAGGAGATCGCAACGCGACGCCGCAACAGCTTCCAGCGGGTTCGACGTGCTGCGCAAAGATCGCAGCCCGCGCTGCAATCCGCCCCCGCCCCACACGGAGGCCGCCAGAATGAGCGCGGTGCTCTTCCCAAGCGAACTTGCCCCGCGGAGGCGGAACCCGCCAGCTTCGCCGCCAGCAAGCGCCAGGAGCGGCGTAGCGAAGCCACAGCAGATCGCGAAGGCCAGCCGCGAATTGCCGACCGCCCGCGCGCCTACATCCGCTCGCCAGCCTTCAAGTGTGCCAGCACAGTGCACCACCGGCATGGCGTCCGGGCGTTCCACTTGCAGAATCGCACGCTCGACGGCCGGCCTGCGAACCGGCCCATCGGGCAGCATTAAGAACCGGCCCAGCCCTATGCTGTCTGCGCCGACACGTCTACCGCGACCCAGACCCAGACCCAGACCCAGACGCAGACCCAGACCCAGACGCAGACCCGGACCCAGCGCGAGCGCGAGACGTCGATCGGGATCCCTGACCCCCCCAAAGGCAAAGGAGCGATCGGAAGGCCGATCACCCCGAAGGACGAAACCTCCGGGAAATGCGTAAAGAAGGCCCGCGAGGGCCTGATGGAGAGAGACAGATGAAAGCTTCCCGCACGACTTTCGCCGCCATCCTGCTCGGCGCTGCCACCTGCTTCGCTGCCCCGGCCATTGCCAATGACGGCGTGCGAATGGGGGACAACAACCGCGTCACGGCGGATGGCCGCCTGAACGGCGTACAGATCGCCACGTCGATCGGCCTCGGCGCCAACGCGCAGAACGGTATCGGGTCCCTGATGTCGGGCCGCGGTGTCCGCCTGGGCGACAACAACAATGTGACGCTCAACGGCCGGGTGAATGGCGCGCAGATCGCAACCGCCATCGGCCTCGGCTCCAATGCGCAGAACGGGGTCGGGTCCATCATGGGCGGCATCCGCTGATCCAAGGATGATCAAGCCCCATTACAAACGTTCACCGGGTGCCATGACAGGGCACCCGGACGACACTCAAAGGAGCACGATCATGAAAGCGTTCGTTGTTGCATCCGGACTTACTTTGCTACTTGGCTCCTCGCTTGCCTTTCCGGCGAAGGCGTTCCCGCTTTCGGGTTCCTGGGACGCCCAGGCCATGGACTCTCCGGTTCGCCCGACAGCCTCGATCGGCGCCGTGATTGCGGCGGCTGAGGCACGCGTGAATGCCCGGGGCGCGACCGGCTCCGATCGGCGCGCGGGCGTCGGCCCGGGCGGAGATCCCGTGAGAGAGAGCTGCTCCCTGCAGGTCGGGTCGGTGAATCTTCCCTCACGCGGAACGATGGCGGGGCAGACGGTGGTTACGAACGCGGATGTTCGTGGCACAATCATCCAGATTTGTCGCTGAACACTGGGCGGCTACACGTCGAAGGAGAGGGTTCTCGCGCATGTCAGGGCCGAAGTTTTCTAGAAAGCGCGGCCTTGCAGCTATAATGTTAGCCGCGGCCGCGCTGAGCGCTTGCGCGCCGGATGCCAGAACAGGTGCAGCTGCTGGACAGCCCTTGTCGCCACCTGGCCGGTCAGCGACACCCTACACTGAAGCGCTCACCTGCCTCAACGAACAGCTACTCGCGCGACAGCTCCTTCTGCAAAATCCAACGCGCCTTGGCGCTGGCACGCTACCAGACGCGACTGGTCGTATCTCTCCCGGCCTACGGGATATGGTGACCACGTCAATGGTGCGGGCCACCCGGGGCAGCAATGTGTTTCGGGTCTCCGAAAGCCTGTCACTCGTACAATTGCCGAATGGCTCCGGTGGCGGGCCGTTTCCTGGCGGCACCATTATCAGCCCTGCGCCTATGCCGACCGACTCTTCCGCGGTCCAGATTTATGGTGCTCTGACCCAGGCTGACCGGAATGTGCAAGGCAGCGAGATCCGCGCCGGTGCCGGCACTACCACGAACATCTTCGGCATCAGCCAAAACGCGGATATCGCCAATATCGGGCTGGACATGCATCTGGGGCATGTCGGCTCCGGCCAGATCCTAGAATCCGTGTCTAACCAGATGACGGTTCGGAACCTGAGCCGCGGTGCGAGCGCAGACTTTACCATCCGCGGCGTTGGCGCGAACTTCGCTATCTCATTTGACGAGCGAGAAGGCTTGCACCAAGCGGTACGCACGCTGGTCGAATTAAGCGTTCTGGAATTGCTGGGCCAGATGGCACGCGTGCCCTACTGGCACTGCTTCCAGCTGAACCGCAGCAACCCGGCAGTCCAGCGCCAGATCGCCGGATGGTTTCGGCAGCTCTCACCAGATCAGCTCGACCGTTATGTGCGGGAGCGATTGGCCGTGCTCGGCTATCAGGTGCCCGCCGCACCGGCGAGCATGATGCCTGCTATTTCGACATTCCAGATAAACAACCGTCTGGTGCCCAGCGGTATGCCGACATTCGAGACCTTCGCCGCCTTGGTCGACGGCCAGTTGGCGTCCGGACCGCCCGGCCCAGTGCCGGCCGCCCTGCCTGCAGCGAACCCCACCGCCCCTCGCCGCCTTCGTGTCGATGTTACAGAACTTGCCGTGGCGGAGCCATTGCTGCAGATCTCTGTGCATCCTGACCGCGTGGGAAATGTGGTCTGCTATTATCGAGACGACACCGGCGCGGTCTGGCGATTGTTTCCAAGCCGGCATCAACCTGGCCAAACCATTAATTCTGACGTTGCCCTGCCCATACCAGCGCAGATCGGCAGCCAGCCGGTAATCCAGCCCCGACGCATGACGGGCGAGGTCGGATTTCTCTGCGCCACTGCGGCGCAGGATTGGTCGGCGATACTACCCGCCGAGGCCTGGGGCGTGGATCTCTCACGACTTAGCGGGGTGACCTTCGCAGTCCTTCGCCAATCGATGGTCAATGGTGGTGCCGATGTGGGCATAGCGGAAACCACCAAGGCCAGCCCATCCGGGCGATGGTCTATCATCCGCCAACTGCCCTGAGAGGATCAGCGCATGCGTGCCCGATGGAACACCCTGCTGAAGG
>JBBQHZ010000236.1:0-3305 GCA_038324445.1 Rhodobacterales bacterium
CCCGAGAAAAGCATCCTCATCAACCAGTCACAGGTGCCCGAACACGCGCAACTGGGGTGGATCTTCAACTGCATCGCGCGGATGGGCTGGATGGGTCGCATGACCCAGTGGAAGGACAAAAGCGGCAAGGACGCCGAAGGCGCCTCGCTCGGCCTTTTCGCCTATCCCGCGCTGATGGCCGCCGATATCCTGATCTACCACGCCACCCACGTGCCCGTGGGCGAGGATCAGAAGCAGCATCTTGAGTTGGCGCGCGACATCGCGGCCAAGTTCAACCACGATTACGGCGTGGATTTCTTCCCGATCCCCGAGCCGGTGATCGAAGGGGCCGCGACCCGCGTGATGAACCTGCAAGACGGCACGAAGAAGATGTCCAAGTCCGACCCGTCCGACAAGACGCGGATCAACATGACCGACGACGCCGACGCGATTGCGAAGAAGATCAAGAAGGCCAAGACCGATCCCGACCCGCTGCCCGACGGGATGGACGCCCTCGACGCCCGTCCCGACGCGCGCAATCTGGTAAACATCTACGCCGCGCTGGCCGACATCGCGCCACAGACCGTTCTGGATCAACACGCGGGCAGCCTCTTCGGCCACTTCAAGGTCGCGCTGGCCGATCTGGCGGTGGACAAACTCGCGCCGATTTCCTCGGAGATGAGCCGCCTGATGCAGGACCCCGCCGAGATCGACCGCATCCTTGGCCGCGGCGCCGAGCGCGCGCGCGCGATCACGGTGCCGATCCTCGCGCAGACCTACGACATCATCGGCATGGTGCGCAGCTAGGAGCCTCGCGCGCAGCAATGAACCGAGTGCGCAGCTAGGAGCCTCATGCGCAGCCGGGAATCTCGCCCGCAGCCGGGCCAGCGCACAGGCCCTGCGCATGCCCGCAGATTGCGTCACCCGCACCGAAGGCGCATCTTCCTGCCATCACGCATCGGAGGTTTCGCGCCAAATGTCCTACACCGCCCCCGCCGGCACCCATGTCGGACATGTCCATCTGCGCGTCTCGGACCTCGACCGCGCCATCGCCTTCTACGAGGGCGTCCTCGGCTTCCCCCTCACCCTCAAACACGGCGACAGCGCCGCGTTTCTGGGGGCGGACGGCTATCATCACCATATCGGCCTGAACGTCTGGGACAGCAAAGGCGCGTCGCCGCCGCCCCATGGCCATACCGGCCTCTACCACACGGCGTTCCTCTACCCGTCCCGCGTGGCCCTGGTCGAGGTCATCCGGCGCGTGGCGGCGGCGGGCATCCCCTTCGACGGAGCGGCGCATCATGGCGTCTCGACTGCCGTCTACCTGCGCGACCCGGACCAGAACGGGGTGGAACTCTATTGCGACCTGCCCCGGGCCGAGTGGCCCAAGGACGCAGACGGCAACCTGAAGATGATCAACAGCCGCCTCCACATCCCGACCTTTGTGGCCGAGACCGACGCCTTGGTCAAAACCGGCGCGCTGGTCTGACACGACGCCCGACCTGCCTTCCAACGCGACGCCCAAGACGACGCCCAAGACGACGCAACGTTAACTGGTCCTTCATCCCGGCGGTCCTATATGTCGAAGTTATTCATATATTGCCATGCGCACCAAGGGCTTGCGCACCCAAAGGGGGATCCTCTGCATGACCAGACCTCTCGGAATTCGCTCTGACCGCTCCAAGCACCAGCCGACCGAACAGACACCCAAAGCCACGCAAGGCACCAAGCCGACGCTCCCCTCGGACAAACCCGAACCGTCCGAGGCGTCGGCGATGGACCATCAGGCGGGCTTCACCTCTGGACGTTAGCATCCTTCTGCGCTTAGCTTCCCGCTGACCATCCGGCGGGGAACACCATGGCTTTCGGCTCCAACATCAAGACATATTTCAACGGCACCTGGCATGACGGGAACATCCCCGTCATGCGCGCCGGCGACCACGCCTCTTATCAGGGCACGACCTGCTTTGACGGCGCCCGCTATTTGAACGGCCTGGCGCCCGACCTGCGCGCCCATTGCGACCGCGTCGTGCGCTCGGCCCGCGCCCTCAGCCTGCACCCCGGCCTGACCGGCGAACAGATCCACGACATCGTGTGGGAAGGCCTCAATCGCTACCCCAAGGACACGCCCGTCTACATCCGCCCCAACTTCTTCGGCATCGACGGCGCCGCCTATGGCATCGTGCCCGCCGAGACCGAGGCGGGCTTCTTCATCTGCCTCGAGGAAGTGCCCATCGGGGCACCCGATGCCGCCTCCCGCCTCGCCACCACCCGCTTCCACCGCCCCACGCTCAGCACCGCCGTGCTCGACGCCAAGGCGGGCTGCCTTTACCCCAACAACGCCCGCATGCTGATGGAGGTGCGCTCCAAGGGCTACGACAATGCGCTGGTCTGTGACGCCATGGGCAACGTCGCCGAAACGGCCACCGCGAACATCTTCATGGTGCGCGACGGCGTGGCCTTCACGCCGATCCCGAACGGCACCTTCCTCAACGGCATCACCCGCCAGCGCCACATCGCCAACCTGCGCGCCGATGGCGTCACGGTCACCGAAACGGTGCTGACCTTCGCCGATTTCCGGCAGGCGGACGAGGTGTTCATGTCCGGAAACCTCAACAAGGTAACGCCGGTGCTGGAGTTCGAGGGCACGTCCTATCAGCATGGGCCGATCACGAAACGCGCGCGTCAGTTGTATTGGGATTGGGCGGCATCTGCCGCCTGACCCGCCGGTGGCGGTGATCCTCTTGCCTTGCAGGTAAGGGAACGGGCCTCAGGAAGCCCGGGTCACGCGCGCCTTGCGCCAGCCCACGAATCCGCCCAAGGCCAGCAGCCCGCCAAGCAAAACTCCGGAAGCCGGAAGCGGGACGGGAGATGGCAAAGGTGCGCTGAACAAGGGGGGGACCGGGTCTGCCGAGGGTCTGCCCGACGATGAACCGCCGGAACCGGACCCAAAGGAAAACGCTGCGGCTTGCCGTTGCCCGTTTCCGAAGGTGCGCGAACCAGGGTTCGCTCCCGGCTGGCGCTGACCATCCGCGGCCACGAACGCCAGAATATCCTCAAATCCGCCTTGGGCTAAAGCCAGATCACCGCGCCCGAGCAAGCCGCCATCAAGCACCAGGGTCGGCCGAACTTCGTAGAGCTCGCGCGCGATTCCGGCATCCGCCGTCTGAACGCCGAGAGCGAGTATCGCGCCAATGAGGAGAGGGCCGCGCATGTCGTTGAACCTTGCCAATACTCTGGCCAATTTTTGCCATATTTTCTAGAACTTGTCGTAAATGAGGCCGGGCACCTCGGAAGTCAAACGACATTAGGTTAATTTCCCGGAT
>JBBQHZ010000237.1:0-3243 GCA_038324445.1 Rhodobacterales bacterium
CCTTCACCACCGCCCCCACCAATGGCGTCATCGTGCGGGCGGGTTTCGAATTCGATGTGCCGGTGCGGTTCGACAGCGACACGCTCGACGTGACCCTCGAATTCGAAAGGTTGGGATCGATCAACGCCATTCCCTTGCTGGAGATCCGCAGATGAAAAACCTCTCCTCTACACTGCAGGCGCATCTGGATGATGGCACAACCACCCTGTCCTGGTGCTGGCGGATCAGCCGCGCGGATGGCGTGGCGCTGGGTTTCACTGATCATGATCGCACGCTGGCTTTCGATGGCACCGACTTCGAGCCGGAGAGCGGATTTGCCGCCTCGGAAATCCGCGCTGGTTCTGACTTGGCGGTTGATGCGCAGGACGCGACCGGCGTGCTGACCTCGGATCGGATCACGGAAACCGACATTCTCGACGGCCGATGGGACAATGCGGCGGTGGAGTTGTGGCGGGTGAACTGGGCCAATACAAGCCAGCGTGTTCTGCTGCGCCGGGGTGCTGTCGGGCAAATCCGGCGCGGCCGCATGGCGTTCGTGGCTGAGGTCCGGTCCCTGGCGCATGTGCTGGGCCAGACCGTGGGGCGGACGTTTCAGGCGGGGTGCGACGCCCGCTTGGGCGATGCGCGCTGCGGGATCGATCTGGAAAACGTCATCTACAAGGGCAGCGGTGTCGTAACCGACCTGTTGCGCGACCGGGCCTTCATGGCTTCGGGGCTGGCCGGGTTTGACGCGGGCTGGTTCACCGCTGGCACAATCACCTGGACCAGCGGTGCGAATGTGGGTCGCATCACCGAGGTGCTGGCCCACGGCTTGGCCGATGGCATCGCCACTCTGACCCTTCTTGAAGCGCCGGTGCGCGCCATCGCCGAGGGAAACAGCTTTGTCGCGCGGGCAGGTTGCGACAAGCGCATCGCCACCTGCAGCGCCAAGTTCGCGAATGTCGCCAATTTCCGAGGTTTTCCCAACATCCCGGGTCAAGACGCAGTGCTGCGTTATGCCAGCCAGGACGGCGGCCATGAGGGGAATGTGCTGTGATGGCTGCTGATCCTGCCCATGTTATCGCCACCGCCCGCAGCTGGCTTGGCACGCCCTATCACGAACAGGCCAGCCTGCGCGGGGTCGGCTGCGATTGCCTTGGCCTCGCGCGCGGCGTTTGGCGCGAGGTGGTCGGGGATGAGCCATTCCCGATCCCGCCCTACAGCCGGGATTGGGGCGAGACCGGGCCGCGCGAGGTTCTGGCGGAAGGCGCGCGGGCGATGATGCCGGAAATCGCCCCCACTGACGTCAGCCCCGGCGCGCTGGTCCTGTTCCGCATGGCCCCACGCGCCATCGCCAAGCATGTCGGGATTCTGACGGCACCCGACCGTTTCATCCACGCCTATGAACGGCTGGGCGTCGTCGAAGAAACCCTGACGCCCACTTGGGCGCGCAAGATCGCGTTCGCCTTCCTGTTCCCCAATCCTTGAGATCCCACACATGGCAACTCTTGTTCTCGGTGCCGTCGGCTCCGCGATTGGCGGCGCATTTGGCGGAGCCATCCTCGGTTTTTCCGGCGCGGCGATTGGTGGCTTCATCGGCTCGACCATCGGCTCGGTCGTCGACAACTGGATCGTCTCGTCCCTCGCCCCTGCGCAGCGCATCGAGGGCGCGCGGCTCGACAGCTTGCGCATCACATCCTCGACCGAAGGCGCTGTCATCCCGCGACTGTTTGGCCGGATGCGCATCGGCGGCAACATCATCTGGGCCACGGATTTCCGCGAGGAGGTCAACACCACCCGCCAGGGCGGCGGCAAGGGCAGCGGGCCGAAGGTCACCACGACGGAATATCTGTACTACGCCAGCTTTGCGGTGGCGCTGTGTGAAGGCGAAATCACCGGCATCGGGCGCGTGTGGGCAGATGGCAAGGCGATGGACATGACCGGCGTGACCTGGCGCTGGTATCCGGGTGACGAGGCGCAGGGTCCCGATCCGTTCATTGCCGCCAAGATGGGTGCTGCCGACACGCCCGCCTATCGCGGCACCGCTTATGTCATCTTTGAAGAGCTGAACCTCAGCGCCTTCGGCAACCGCCTGCCCCAGATCAGCTTTGAGGTGTTCCGGCCCCTCGCGGATCCCGACACCGCCGAAGGACTGGTCAAGGCCGTGACAATGATCCCGGCATCGGGCGACTTCACCTATGCGACCGCCCCGGTCAAGAAAACCACAGGTTCTCGCGGCGCGACCGTGGCCGAGAACCTGAACGCGATCACCGACACCGCAGACATCGTGGTGGCGCTGGACCGGCTGCAATCCCTGGCCCCTGCGGTGGAAAGCGTCAGCCTCGTCGTGGCCTGGTTCGGCGATGACCTGCGCGCCGGGAACTGCAAGGTGCGGCCGGGTGTCGAGGTTGCGGCCAAGACCACGACACCGTCGGCTTGGGTCGTGAATGGCGTCGCGCGCGCCGATGCCTTCCTCGTCAGCCGCGACGCCGAGGACCGTCCGGTCTATGGCGGCACGCCTGCCGACTTCGCGGTGGTACAGGCGATCCAGGAGATGAAAGCACGCGGGCTGCGCGTCACGTTCTATCCCTTCATCCTGATGGACGTGCCGCCCGGCAACACCAAGCCGAACCCTTACAGCGCCAATGCCGCCACCTCGGGCCAGCCAACGTTCCCTTGGCGCGGCCGGATTACATGCTCCCCAGCAGCAGGTTTTGCCGGTTCGGTCGACAAGACCGCCACCGCCTCCACCCAAGTATCGGCGCTGTTCGGTACAGCCACGCCCGCGAACTTCAGCGTGTCGGGCACCACAGTCAGCTGGACCGGCCCGGGCGGGGAGTGGGGCTTGCGCCGGATGATCCTGCACTATGCGCATCTGTGCAAAGCTGCCGGGGGCGTGGATGCCTTCCTAATCGGATCAGAAATGCCCGGCCTGACCACCATCCGCTCGGGCGCAAGCACCTATCCCGCCGTCGCCGCTTACAAGAGCCTCGCGACAGCCGTCCGGACCATCCTCGGCGCTGGGCCCCAAATTGGCTATGCGGCCGACTGGTCGGAATACTTCGGTCACCACCCTGCCGATGGTTCGGGCGATGTGTATTTCCACCTCGATCCCCTGTGGTCAGACGCCAACATCAACTTCATCGGCATCGATAACTACATGCCGCTGTCGGATTGGAGCGACGGGTTTGACCATGCCGATGCCGCGCTGGAGCCTGCCTTGAGCAGCTTCACCATCTGGGCGAGCGCCGGTTCGGACTGCGG
>JBBQHZ010000238.1:0-3228 GCA_038324445.1 Rhodobacterales bacterium
CGACACCCATGTCCATTCCGAACCGACGCCCGAGCAGATCATGCAAACGGTCATCGGTGCCGCCCGCCACGTCCGCCGCTTTGGCGTCACACCAAAGATCGCGCTTTGTACGCAAAGCCAGTTCGGCAACATGGAAAACGCCTCCGCCCGCCGGATGCGCGACGCGCTGGAGATGCTGGACCAACGTGATCCCGACTTTGCCTACGAAGGCGAGATGAACCTTGACGCCGCCCTCGATCAGTCGATCCGTGACCGCCTGCTTCCCGGCTCCCGCTACGAAGGGGCCGCGAACGTGCTGGTCTTTGCCTCAAGCGAGGTTGCATCCGGGGTGCGCAACATTCTCAAGGTCAAGGCGGGCGGGTTGGAGGTTGGCCCGATCCTGATGGGCATGGGCAACAAGGCGCATGTCGTCACCCCCGCCATCACCGCGCGCGGTCTTTTGAACATGTCGGCCATCGCAGGGACCCCCGTGGCGCATTACGGCTGACGGCCAGCCACGCATGGCGTTACGGAACTATGACCGGACATAACCAAAGCTGGACTTTCTGCGCAAATTGCTGCACTTCTTTGCATTATGCGAAGATTCTTACTATGGCTGCCTTGTGTTCTTACCTTTGGGGTTCAAAATGCCGGATAGCGCCCGGTTCCCGATCCTCCCCGGCCGCTTTGACGACAGCCGCTTTCGCCGCCTGATCGAACTTGCCGGGCCGTCGATGGCCGCAGCCCTTCTGCGGCAGCTGGATGAGGATCTTGGCACCTGCCGCCGCAGGTTCGCCGCTGCGCTGACCACAAGCGACTTTGGCGGTCTGCGATTCTCCAGCCACGATCTGATCGCGCTGGCAGGCTCATGCGGGGCCGAAACGCTGCACGATCTGGCAAAATCCGTGAACGCCTGCGCCCACTCGCGCCTTTTGTCGCCGATCCTGACCATGCACGACGAGATCGAGGCCGAGCTTGACGCCCTCCTCAGCGTCATCCGGACAAGCCTTGATGTGGAGGACATCAAATGGTGAAACCTGTCCCCATTCCGCGCCCGCCGATCCTGCTGGTCGAAGATACGCTGTCGTTGCAAATGGTCTATCGGTCCATCCTGGCCGGGGCCGGGCACAAGGTGTCCGTCGCAGGCTCTGCCGCCGATGCGCTGGCCCAGTTTCGAGCTTTGCGGCCACAGGTCGTGCTTCTGGACCTTGTCCTGCCCGATCTCGACGGCCTCATCCTTATGCAGGAAATGCTGGCGATCCACTCCGACACCACCATCATCGCGATCACCGCCAACGGGTCGGTCAACCGCGCGGTCGAGGCGATGCGTGCCGGGGCGCATGATTTTCTGGTGAAGCCGGTGGATGAGGCGCGGCTCTTGGACGCCGTGCGCAATGCCCGCGCCGAACGCAGGCCGCGCCCCACCTCAGTCGTCGCACGTTTCCCCGACCCCGAGACCGAGCCGCCAGTTGAAACTTCCGGCTTCATCGGCTCGTCCGAACCGATGCGAAAGATACATGCGACCATCGCCTCGGTCGCGCGGTCCATGGCCACCGTCTTCATCACCGGCGAAAGCGGCACCGGCAAAGAGCTTTGCGCCCTCGCCGTCCACGGCTTTTCCGCCCGCGCCTCTGGCCCCTTCATTGCGCTGAACTGCGGCGCGATCCCGCAGGACCTGCTGGAATCCGAAGTGTTTGGCCATATGAAGGGCAGCTTCACCGGGGCGATATCCGACAAGCCCGGCGCGGCAACGGCAGCCGATGGCGGCACGCTGTTTCTGGACGAAATCTGCGAGATGGCGCCCGCGCTGCAAACCAAACTCTTGCGGTTTCTGCAAACCTCGACCGTGCAGCCTGTGGGTGCGACCCGGCCAAAGAAGGTGAACGTCCGCATTGTCTGCGCCACCAACCGCGACCCTCTGGATGCCGTCCGGCGCGGCCATTTCCGTGAGGATCTCTATTACCGCCTTTTCGTCGTACCGATCCACATGCCCCCTCTGCGCGACCGCAGCGCCGACGTGATCGAAATCGCCGAAGCCGCCCTGCACCGGTTTGCGCAGGAAGAGGGCCGCAGCTTTCACGGCCTGTCGCCCGAAGTGCGGGCCCTTCTCCTGCGCCACCCATGGCCCGGCAACGTGCGCCAGCTTTTGAACGTCATTCGCAACGTGGTCGTGCTGCATGGCGGCGGCTGGGTCACGCCACAGATGCTGCCCCCTGGCCTTGACACCCCGCGCCAGGCCCCGGCCCGGATACCCGTCCAGGCCGTGCCCGGGCCGGCGGCAGTCGAGCTTGATGACCTGATCGGACTGACCTTGGCGGATGCCGAGCGGCGTCTGATCGAGGCCACGCTGGAGCGTCACGGCGGGTCGGTCCCACAGGCCGCGCGGATGCTGGATCTCTCGCCCTCGACGCTTTATCGCAAGATTGAGGCTTGGCGCACGAAGACCGGCTGAAAGGCCGGCGAACCAAGGCTCGTCGCTGACTGCGTCACTCCTCGCCAGCACGGCGACGAGGAGACGCAGTCGAACGAGGAGCGGCGCTTAGGTGAACTGCTCACCGATCAGCCGTTCTTCCAGGCCATGGCCCGGGTCAAACAGCAGGCGGTGGGTGATCGTGCGGTCGGAAACCACCTCGACTGCTATGACATCGCGCACCGAGGACCGGCTGTCGGCATCGGCCATCACCGGGCGCTTTTCGCCTTCAAGCACCTCAAGCCGCACCACGGCCGAGGACGGCAACAGCGCCCCCCGCCAGCGTCTTGGCCGGAACGCCGACATCGCAGTCAGGGCCAGCACATCCGACCCGATCGGCAGGATCGGGCCATGCGCAGAATAGTTGTAGGCCGTTGACCCTGCCGGGGTCGCCACCAGCGCACCGTCACACACCAGTTCTTCCAGCCGCACCCGGCCGTCGATCACCACCCGCAGCTTTGCCGCCTGCGGACCCTGACGCAAAAGCGAAACCTCGTTGATCGCCAGCGCCTCGGTTAACTTGCCACGCGCGTTGGTTGCCCGCATCGACAGCGGATTGATCAGCGTCTCCTCTGCCTCGCCCAGCCGCTCGGGAAGATTTTCGGTTGCAAAGGCGTTCATCAGAAAGCCGATGGTGCCGCGGTTCATCCCGTAAACCGGCAAGCCCCGCTCCTGTGCGGCGTGCAGCGTCTGCAGCATGAACCCGTCGCCGCCCAGCGCCACGATCACCTCGGCACTGCGCGCATCGGACTGCCCATAGGCCGCCGTCAGCGCGGCAT
>JBBQHZ010000239.1:0-3162 GCA_038324445.1 Rhodobacterales bacterium
GCGACAAAGGGCCGGTGCGCAGGCTGATCCTCGCGCAGCTGCGGCAAGTCCATTAGCACGATGTCTGGTGCGCCGAACACGGTCGGGGTCGACAAGGACGCCGGTCGAGGCTCTCCGGGCGGGAGGTCGTAGACCGCCCGGTCCTGGCGGACAGCATCGATGCTGCGCAGGTCGGAGTCGGCGATGGAGACCAGCCGCATTTCGGTCAGTCGGCCATCGTGGTCGAGCAGGATCACATCGCAGGGATCCAGCGCCAGGCGCGAGGGCGGCAGGCGGAACACAGCACTTTCACGGCCCATCCAAGCCTCCATCAACGCGCGGCGGCAGCGGCGCTCGGCCTCTTCGGGTGGGATCGCCATCGGGAAGCTTTCGGAGGCGATGCGCGTGGTATCAACCGTGATCCGCCGTGCCTCCACCTGTGCTGCGTCATAGTCCTCGTCGGCGCGGGCGACCTGCCACTTCAGGGCCTGCGGCAGTTCGGTTTCCTGCGCCCGAGTCAGTTCCATAACGTCGCCCTGCGCCGAGGCTGGCGCAACCATGCCGTCCGGGGTGATGGTCAGACCGGCAATGCGGCCGCGCATCGGGAACTTGATGCGTCCCTCGCTCTCGACGGCATCGAAGCCGAAATGACGGGCCAAGGTGGAAATCGACGCACGCGGGGCTTCCAGTGCCGAGATGACATAGCCCTCGACCGCGCCCCAGAGTCCGGAGACGTCGATCAATTCCTCCGGCATTCCGGCCCGCAGGCAAAGGTGCCGCACCAGCGCTGCCAAAGATACTGCGCCCAGCCGCCCGGTGAGCCAGTGTCCGAGCCGCCAGTTTGGGCCGTCGGTCCAGACATCGGTCAGCTCCGGAAAGAACGGATAGGGCCGGGCATCCCAGGTCCAGGCGGCGCATTCGGGGACATGCACCATCCGTGCGCCATAGACCGATGACACAGGGTTGTTGGCCGATGCGCCCCAGAACAGATAGGTCGCTTCGAGATAGGCGCGTTGGATCGCATCGTCCCGCCATCCCCGCGAAAAGTAGGGCGTGAAGCTCTCGGACGATTTTGGGTCGAAGAACACGTTTGGCTGGTTGGTACCCCGGTCAATGGCCGGGCAACCCAATTCGGTGAACCAGACTGGTTTCGACTGCGGCACCCATGCGGTTGGCGTCCCACTTTCCACCCCGCCGGGTCGGTTGAAATGCGGGTTTTGCCACCAGGCGCGCAAATCCTTGAAGCGGAACACCCACGGTTTACCGACACCGCCGTCCGTGATCGGCGTCCGGTTTTGCGCTGTCCGATCTAAGGCGCTGCCATAGAACCAGTCAAACCCCTCGCCACCGGTGATGTTCGACTGCAGGTAGGTCCGGTCATAGATTGCAGGCGCCAGCGCCGCATCGGCATGATCAAACCCGTCGCGCCAGTCCGACAGCGGCATGTAGTTATCGATGCCGATGAAGTTGATGCTGGCGTCTGACCACAGGGCGTCGAGGTGGAAATAAACATCGCCACTGCCGTCGGCAGGTTGGTGGCCGAAGTATTCCGACCAATCGGCGGCGTAGCCGATTTTGGGCCCAGCGCCGAGGATGGTCCGGACAGCTGTCGCGAGGCTCTTGTAAGCGGCGACGGCGGGGTAGGTGCTGGCCCCGCTCCGGATCGTGGTCAGGCCGGGCATTTCCGATCCGATCAGGAAGGCGTCAACGCCGCCCGCCGCTTTGCACAAATGGGCATAGTGCAGGATCATCCGGCGAAGCGACCATTCGCCGACCGGCCCAGTCCAGCCGACAGTTGTGCCCGACACGCTGAAGTTTGCGGGCGTGGCGGTGCCGAACAGCGCGGATACTTGGGTCGCTGCCGTCGCGGTCTTGTCCACCGAACCCGAAAAGCCAGCCGCTGGGGAACAGGTGATCCGGCCGCGCCAGGGGAATGTGGGCTGGCCCGAGGTGGCGGCATTGGCGCTGTAAGGGTTTGGCTTGGTATTGCCGGGCGGCACATCCATCAGAATGAAGGGGTAGAACGTGACGCGCAGCCCGCGCGCCTTCATCTCCTGGATCGCCTGCACCACGGCAAAGTCGGCAGGGGTGCCGCCATAGACTGGACGATCCTCGGCATCTCGGCTGACCAGAAACGCATCAGCACGGCTGACGCCGTTCACGACCCATGCCGACGGTGTCGTGGTCTTGGCCGCAACCTCGACGCCCGGACGGACCTTGCAGGTCCCGGCGCGCAGGTCATCGCCGAACCACGCTACAACCAGGCTCACGCTTTCCACAGCCGGAGCAAGGGACTGCAACCGGTCCAGCGCCACCGCGATGTCAGCCGTGTCGGTGATTGCGTTCAAGTTCTCGGCCACAGTGGCACCACCTGAACCCGTGGTCTTCTTGACCGGGGCGGTTGCATAGGTGAACTCGCCCGAGGCTGGGATCATTGTCACGGCCTTGACCAGTCCTTCGGCGGTGTCGGCATCCGCCAGCGGCCGGAATACCTCGAAGCTGATCTGGGGAAGACGGTTGCCGAAGGCGCTGAGGTTCAGTTCTTCAAAGACGACATAGGCGGTGCCACGATAGGCAGGCGTTTTGGCCGCTCCCATCTTGGCAGAGATGAACGGATCAGGGGGCTGGACCTCATCGCCCGGATACCAGCGCCACGTGACGCCGGTCATGTCCAACGCCTTGCCATCGGCCCAGACGCGGCCAATGCCGGTGATCTCGCCCTCACACAGCGCCACCGCAAAGCTGGCATAGTAGAGGTACTCGGTGGTCGTAACCTTTGGCCCGCTGCCCTTTCCGCCGCCCTGACGGGTGGTGTTGACCTCTTCGCGAAAATCCGTTGCCCAGATGATATTGCCGCCGATGCGCATCCGGCCGAACAGACGCGGGATCACCGCTCCTTCGGTCGAGGACGTGATGCGCAAGCTGTCCAGCCGCGCGCCCTCGATGCGCTGGGCTGGGGCGAGGGAGGAGACGATCCAGTTGTCGACGACCGAGCCGATGGTGGATCCGATGAAGCCGCCGATGGCCGCGCCAGAAAAGCCGAGGATGGCCCCGCCAAATGCGCCGCCAATCGCGGAGCCGACGGCGCCGAGAACCAAAGTTGCCATGTGTGGGGTCTCAGCTTTCGGGGAACAGGAAGGCGAAGGCGATCTTGCGCGCCCATGTCGGGGTCAGAACTTCCTC
>JBBQHZ010000240.1:0-3115 GCA_038324445.1 Rhodobacterales bacterium
GCGATCGCGACGGCCATCGAAGTGGTCGTGACCGTGCTGCGGTACCGTGCGGCGGGGATGAGCCTGTCGCGGATGCCGATCTTCGCCTGGTACATCCTGATCGTGTCAGTGATGATCCTGACGGCGTTTCCGCCGATGATCCTGGGGTCGTTGTTGCTGGAGGTCGAACGCGCCTTTGACTGGCCGTTCTTTCAGGTGGAAAACGGCGGCGACCCATTGCTTTGGCAGCACCTCTTCTGGCTGTTCGGCCATCCGGAAGTCTACATCATCTTTCTGCCGGCTGCGGGCATGATCGCCACCATCCTGCCGGTCATGGCGCGCACCACGCTGTTGGGTTACGGGTGGGTGGTGGCGGCTGCGGTGTCGCTGGCGGTGCTCAGCTTTGGTCTGTGGGTCCACCACATGTTCACCACCGGCATTCCGCACATGGGGCTGGCGTTCTTTTCAGCCGCCTCGACGCTGGTGGCAGTGCCGACATCAATCATGCTCTTTTCGTGGATCGGAACGCTCTGGAAGGGCCGCGCCCGGATGGAGTTGCCGATGCTGTGGATCATGGGGTTCTTTGCGACCTTCGTGATCGGCGGCCTGACGGGGGTGATGCTGGCGGTGGTGCCGTTCAACTGGCAGGTCCACGATACGCATTTCGTGGTGGCGCATCTGCATTACGTCCTGATCGGGGGCTATGTCTTTCCGATGGTGGCGGCGATCTATTACTTTCAGCCGCTGCTGACCGGCCGAACGCGCTTTTTCAAACTGGGCGAGATGGCGTTCTGGCTGGTGGTCCCTTCGTTTCACGTCACGTTCCTTGCTGTGCATATGGCGGGGCTGCTGGGGCAACGTCGGCGCACCTGGACTTATGACGCCGGGCAGGGATGGGAGGCTTTGAACCTCGTCGCCTCGGTCGCAGCCTTTGTCATGGCCATCGGCTTTGCGCTGATCATCCTCGATGTGGCAGTCAACGCATTCGCCGCCGCGCGGGGGCGGCGGAATCCATGGAATGCAAGCACTTTGGAATGGAGTGCGGCGATCCCGTCGCCGGCTTACGGGTTCGCTTCGATCCCGATTGTGCGGGGCCGCTATCCGCTGCACGACGACCCCGACCTTGCGCTGCGTATCGCGCGCGGAGAGGGCTATCTGGCCGACACGTCCCGCAACCGGCGTGAGACGTTGATCGTGTCGACCGCGCGCGGGGAACCGGCGCAGGTGGCCGTGTTGCCGGGCAATTCGATTCTGCCCTTCCTGCTGGCCGTGGTCACCAGCACCTCGTTTCTTGCCCCGCTGTTCGATGCCTACATGGTTGCAGGCCTCGCGCTGCTGGGCGTGGTCGCGCTGGCGCTGGTCTGGGCTTGGGGGCTGGGATCACGGGTGGACGAAGGGCTGATCGACGCCGGACATGGCGCGATGCTGCCGCTGGCGTCCGAGGGGCCCGACCCGCCGGGTTGGTGGGGATCGGTGCTCCTGCTGCTTGCGGACGGCGTGCATTTCGGTTCGCTGCTGTTTGGTTATGCGTTCTTGTGGACGGTGGCCCCGAACTGGCCACCGCCGTCCTATCTCCAGCCCGACATGTGGGCGGTGATGTTGGCGCTGGCCGGTGCGGCCGCGCTGGCGACGGGGCCACGCCTTGCGGTGCGGGCGATCGGGCTAAATCGCGCGGCATGGCCCGGAATTGCCATTGGTCTCCTGGGGGCTATGGCGCTGGCTGGGGCTGCAGCCACGGTTATGCTGGACCGGCCGGATCCCGCAGGTCATGCCTATGACGCAACGCTGTGGTTGCTGGCGGGCCATGTCGCGTTTCACGCCGGACTGACTGTCATCATGCTTGGCTACCTCGCTGCACGGGTTGCCGCTGGCTATGCCTCGCCCGCCCGCATCGGCGAGGCCCGGATTGTCGCACTCTGGGCCGATTTTACCGCAGCGACCGGGCTTGTGGCGCTGGCGGCGGCGTGGTTGCCGGGAGCGTTCGGATGATCGAAATCATGCGCCTGTCGCTGCCGATCACCGCATGGCTGACGGGGTTCAGCGTGATCTATGGGCTTCAGGGCCTGTCATGCTCGCGGCACTGGCCTGTCGACATGGACGCGCGCACGGTTCTGATCGGGGTCTCGGCCCTGTTTGTTTTCGTCCAGGCTCTCATTCTGCTGGTCGTCCTTTACGCCCCATCCACCTATCGGTTCGTGCAGTCCACGGCCACCACGCTTGCAGCGGCCGCCGTCGTTGCAGCAGCCTGGACAATGATGCCAGTGCTGACCGCATCTGTTTGCCCATAAACTTTGGCGGAGGCAAAGTTTACGCCGCCACCCAACAGCCCGAGCGCATTGCCTTGACGCTGCCCGACAGCCTGCGCTGCGGTACCGCTGACTGAGTGGTCGGCGCATGGATCGCCAAGGGGTTTTTCAAAAAATGTAACGTCAATCTGCGCCGCGAAAAACCCCTCAGGCGCAAGATCGACAACGGCAACGGCACCGAAAGGATCAAGCTTGCCCGAACGATCGGGCGTTGCGAATTCTGGCTCGACGGTATCCGCCGCCAGATGCTTGCACACGCCTCAGCCATCGCTCGGACCAAGGGCGCGATGGCTGCGGTCTGCGACACGCCCGTCAGCCGCGCGATCTCGCGAATCGACAACTTCTGCCGCTAATGCATCCGTCGGATGATGTTCAAAAGTCCGATGTGAATCACTCCGTTGCCCCCGCCGACGTTGCTTTGGGGGAGGGTTCACACGGCTCAGATCTCAATGAAAATCATGCACCTACCCGGCTCGGCTCCGGGTGGAAATCAACACCTGAGCCTCAAGGCAAATTTGCGGTATGGCTTCCAAGGCGCTAAGAAGAACGAAGCAAAGGGCATTTTCTCATGAATCTTGCAGCGTTTCGATGTTGCTTTGGGCGAGGCCCGATGTCTTGGCGATGACGTCACTGAGGTTTGGTTGGGCAGCATGAAACAGGTTCAGGATTTCGACATCCGTCTGCTGCGCATCTTTGCAACCGTGGCCGAAACCGGCAGTTTCGTCGCCACACAGAAGCTTTTGAATCTTGCCCCTTCGACGCTGAGCGAACAGATCAAGGATCTGGAACTGCGCCTTGGGTTCAGCGTCTGCATCCGGGGCCGCGGCGGC
>JBBQHZ010000241.1:0-3065 GCA_038324445.1 Rhodobacterales bacterium
ATGGCGCTGGCGTCCATCACGCCCAGATGCTTGGCCAGAACCTCGTCATAGGTCACCGTCTCGTAGCGCTTGGCATCGGCGTGCTTGACCGGGTCCTTGTCATAGACCCCGTCCACCTTGGTGCCCTTGAAGATCGCCTCGCAATCCATCTCGGACGCGCGCAGCGTCGCGGCGGTGTCGGTGGTGAAGTAGGGATTTCCGGTTCCGGCGGCAAAGACCACCACGCGCTTCTTCTCCAGATGCCGGATCGCGCGGCGGCGGATATAGGGCTCGGCCACCTCGTTCATGGTGATCGCCGAGATCACGCGGGTAAAGACGCCAAGGCCCTCCAGCGCCGATTGCATCGCCAGCGCGTTCATCACCGTGGCCAGCATCCCCATGTAATCCGCCGTCGTGCGCTCCATCCCCTGCGCGCTGCCCTGCAGCCCGCGAAAGATGTTGCCGCCCCCGATCACCAGGCAGATCTCGACGCCCAGATCATGCACCGACTTGATCTCGGCCGCGATGCGCTCGACCGTGGGCGGGTGCAGGCCAAAGCCCTGATCGCCCATCAGGGCCTCGCCCGAAATCTTCAGCATCACGCGGGAGTAGGAGGAGGAGGCGGCTGGCGACAGGGCGCTGGTCATGGGCGGATATCCTCGTTTGAACTTGGCGCGCACCATGGTCTAAATGCCGGTCTGGTTCAACGCCCGTCTCAAGGCGGCGCACTGAGGCCGAAAGAACATGAAGAACGCCGTGTAACACCATGATAAAAATGGATTCCATCCCACCGGACCGCCCCGTTCTGATCGCGGGGCCAACCGCCTCGGGCAAAACCGGGCTGGCGATTGCGATTGCCCGCGCGCAATCGCGGCTGATCGTCAATGCCGACGCGCTGCAGGTCTATGACGGCTGGCGCGTGCTGACGGCGCGACCGACGCCCGAGGAGGAGGCAGAGGCCCCCCACCACCTCTTCGGCCATGTGCCGTTCGAGGCGCATTACAGCGTCGGCCAATGGCTGCGCGACGTGGCACCCTTTCTGGCGCAGAACCCCGTCATCGTCGGCGGCACCGGCCTCTACTTCCGCGCGCTGACGGAGGGACTGGCCGACATCCCCGCCGTTCCCGCCGCGCTGCGTGCCGAAGCCTCCGCCCTTCCCTTTGAGCACTTGCTGTCCGACCTCGACCGGCTCGACCCGGTCCTCGCCACCCGGATCGACCGGCAGAACCGCACCCGCGTCCAGCGCGGATGGGAGGTGGCGCAGGCAACCGGGCGGCTCCTGTCGGACTGGCAGGCCGGCACGCCCGCGCCCCTGCTGCCGCTGCACCGGGCAACGCCGCTGATGCTGGCGTGCAACCGCGACTGGCTCAACACCCGCATCGCCGCGCGGTTCGAGCAGATGTTGCAAAACGGCGCCCTCGACGAGGCGCGCGCCAACCTGCCGCGCTGGCCCGATGCCGGGGGGGCCGCCAAGGCCATCGGCGCGCCAGAGTTGATCGCGCATCTGCAGGGCCACCTGAGCCTCGACGCGGCGCGCGCCGCCGCCGTCATCGCCTCCCGGCAATATGCCAAGCGGCAGCGCAGTTGGGGGCGCTCCAACAGCGCCGGCTGGACGCTTCTCCCTCGCCCCTGACGCGCTGACCTCCCGCCCCCGGCGCGCGCCCCCTTTCACCTTTTCTCAAATACTCAAAAATCCCCGACCCACCGCGCAAACCGCCGCCCGCCGCTTTGCGCTTTGCACCCGTGCGCGTCCCGGCTACGCTGGCGGCATGTTCGAAAACTCGCATCGCCCCGTCGTGCAATCCGTGGCCTCATTGGGCAAATTGCGGATGCTGGGCGCGTGGCGGGTCGAGTTGTTGCATGCCTCGCCGCGCAACCGGCTCTACTGGATCACTCGCGGACAGGGGCGCGTGACGGTCAACTGCGTCACCCGCGGCTACGGCCCCAATACCGCGATCTTCGTGCCGGCGCGGGTGCCGATGGCGCTGGAACTGGCGTCGCAGACCCAGGGGCTGCAACTGGCGCTGCCGCAGGACGACAATCTGCACCTGCCCGACGCGCCCTTTCACCTGCGCGTCTCGAACATCGAAAGCCAGGCGGCGGTGACATCCCATATCGAGAAGATCGAGGGCGAACTTGCCGCCCGTGCCCCTGCCATGGACCGCGCACTCCTTGCCTATTCGCTGCTGATCTCGGCCTGGATGGAGCGCGAACTTGCCCGCCAGCAGGCGAACACGGCGCGCGAGCGTCCGCACCGTCTGGCGGAACTCTTCGCCGAACGCCTCGAGGCGCAGTTTCGCTCGGGCAAGGGCGTCGCGGACTATGCCGAACAGTTGCAGATCACGCCCACCCATCTGAGCCGGGTCTGCCGCGACGCCGCCGGTCGCCCGGCCCTGACGCTCCTCAACGAGCGGATCATGCACGAGGCGCGGCGCCTTCTGATCGAAACAGACCTGCCCGCGCGCGAGATCGCGCAGCAACTGGGCTTCTCCTCGGCCGCCTACTTCACCCGCGCCTTTGCCCAGGCAGCCGGCAAGACGCCAACGGCGTTTCGCAAACCGGCCCTGCGGGCCTGAAAGCCGAAAACCGGCCCCCGGGACCTGAAGGCCGCAAACCCGCCCTGCGGGCCTGACGGGCCCCCGGTCCACGCCCCGTCAGCGCGGCAAATTCCGTCGATATCCGGGATGCTTGGTTCGACCGAAATGGCCGTCGGACCGGGTGGATATGTCGTAAACAGCCCGTGAAAGGCGTAACTGGCCATTGACGCCTGTGGCCATTAGGGGTCGTATCGGTCCTAATGATCCCACGTAAAGGATTGTTCCGGACACAGATCCGGGTTTCGCCGAACCGGGCGACCAACAGATTTCGCCCGAACCGGGCGACCAACAGATGATGACAAGACGTCACAGGGAGACGACACAGATGAAAGACCACATGAACACGGCCCTGACCCGGGGTCTTGCGACCCATCCGGTCGCCGAGATGTATGCCGGCGAATACAAGGCCGGCAAACTGGACCGCCGTGAATTCCTGGTACGCTCGACCGCCTTGGGCCTGAGCGCCGCCGCCGCCTATTCGCTGATCGG
>JBBQHZ010000242.1:0-3041 GCA_038324445.1 Rhodobacterales bacterium
AAGCTGGCCGGTTATCATGCAGAGTTCCAGCGCGCCCGCCGCCGTCTGCTGGCCGCGAAGGAAGAGATCGCGACGTGCGCCATCTCCGGAGCCGTCGGCACCTTTGCCAATGTCGATCCGCGCGTGGAGGAATATGTCGCCGAACAGATGGGTCTGGCTGTCGAACCCGTGTCGACCCAGGTCATCCCGCGCGATCGTCACGCCGCCTATTTCGCGGCCCTTGGGGTCGTGGCCTCGTCGGTCGAGCGCCTCGCCGTCGAGATTCGTCACCTGCAGCGCACCGAGGTGCTGGAGGCCGAAGAACCGTTCGACCCAGGGCAGAATGGCTCGTCGGCCATGCCGCACAAGCGCAACCCGATCCTGACCGAAAACCTGACCGGTCTCGCCCGCCTCGTCCGGTCGGCCGTGGTCCCCGCCATGGAAAATGTCGCACTCTGGCATGAGCGCGACATCAGCCACTCATCGGTGGAGCGCGGCATCGGCCCGGACGCGACCATCCACCTCGACTTCGCCCTGCATCGTCTGGCCGGCGTCGTGGAGCGGCTGCAGGTGTATCCGGACAATATGCAGAAGAACCTCGATCGCCTGGGCGGTCTTGTCCATTCACAGCGTGTCATGCTGGCCCTGACCCAGGCCGGTGTCAGCCGCGAGGATGCCTATGCCGCCGTGCAGGAGAACTCGATGAAGGTCTGGCGGGGCGAAGGCCGGTTCCTGGACTTCCTCAAGGCTGACGCGCGCGTGACCCTGGCCGATGACCAGCTCGAGGCTCTGTTCGACCTCGGCTATCACACCAAACACATCGACACGGTCTTCGCCCGCGTCTTCGGCGCTTGATCCGGCGCGCCTTCGACCCCGTTGTCGATGAGCGCACCCGACTGCTGATTCTGGGCAGCCTGCCCGGCGAAGCCTCTCTGGCGGCTGGCCAGTACTATGCCCATCCGCGCAATGGATTCTGGCCGTTGATGGACCACGTGACAGGCCAGCCCATCTCGTCGCTGGCCTATGAGGACAGGCTTCGGGCGCTCCGCGCTATGGGCATCGGTCTGTGGGACGTTATCGCGTCCGCCGAACGCAGCGGCAGTCTGGACAGCGCCATCCGCTCGCCCGAAGCCGCCGACCTGCGGGGCCTCGTGGAGCGGTTGCCGGCCCTCCAGGCGATCGCCTTCAACGGCGGAACGGCGGCCCGGCTGGGATCTCGCATACTGAGTTGCTGCGCACCCGGCGCCGTCCTGATGACTCTGCCGTCATCCAGTCCTGCCCACGCCCGCACCCTTGCCGAAAAGTCAGAAAGCTGGGCAAAACTCCGCGCTTTTTTGACCTTGGATCCAGCCTGCGGTCACATGTCGCGCGGTAAAACGTGACCTATCTGGCATCCTTTTCGGCGATCAAACGTCTTTGATCACGAAGCCGCGATCGCCGCGTGCTCTTTCAGGAGTTATCCCGATGAATACCCGCATTCTCGCCGTTACCGTTGCTACGGCCGCCTTCCTCGGACTTGCCGCCTGCAGCCCGGCCGAAGAAACCGCAACCACGGACGCAACGGCTGCGACCGATCCCATGGCACCCGTGGCCGATCCGGCTGCAGCCGCTTCGGGCAATATCGTCGAAGTCGCCCAGGGCAATGCAGATTTCACCACCCTGGTGAGCGCTGTTGTCGCTGCTGACCTGGCTGGCACACTCGGCGGCACTGGCCCCTTCACCGTGTTTGCACCCACGAACGCTGCCTTTGAAAAGATCCCCGCCGCATCCCGTGAGAGCCTGATGGCCCCCGCAGGCAAGGCCGACCTGACGAAGATCCTCACCTACCATGTGGTGCCTGGTCGCGTGACCGCAGCAGACCTGACCACGCAGATCGAAGCCGGTGGCGGTACAGCGACGCTGACCACGGTTGAAGGCGGCACGCTGACGGCCAAGGCCGCCAATGGCTCGATCACCCTGACGGATGAAAACGGTGGCACCTCGACCGTTGCAATCGCTGATGTGGCCGCAACGAACGGCATCATCCATGCGATCGATACCGTCGTGATGCCGAACTAACGTTCTGTGGAACCGCTTGCGCATCGGTGCATTCCACCGGTGCGCAAGACGCAGACGACCGGGTGAGCTTTCCCCCCAAGCTCCCTGATGTGAAGGGCCGCATCTCCCCCAGGATGCGGCCCTTTTTCATGCGCAGAGGTCTTCATCGCGCGGTCGGGTCAAGTCCCGCGACTGGCCACGAATCGTTCAGTGCGCAGCGGCGGTTCCTGATACGGCCCTTAGCTCCCGCTTCTCGCGCGCCACCAGAGTGCCATAGACACTACCCAGGACGATGCCGAAGACGGCATGGGTCATCAACAGCCAGGCCACGGTGCCAAATCCGTCCGAGCCGGAGAACATTCGCGGATCCCCAACCATCAGGACACCGACAAGAAGCACGGTGAAGGCACCCACGGCATAGACGATGCCTCGTGTGGCTGGGGTGGACGTTGGCAGTTTGGCATAGAGAAAGCCAAATCCGCCGCCCAGCACGGCGATACCGATCGCGAGGTGGAACATCCAGCCGACAACCAGATTGCCCGGAAGCCCAAGGGTTTCAACTATGAATGCGGGGAATGCCATGACGGGCGACCCCATCGCGAGATTACCCAACTCCAGCAATGAGACTGATATTGTGGCTGCCAGACCTGCGGCCAAGCCCTTTTGTACGCGTGACATCATAACGATAGCGCCTCCCAACGCCGGTGTTCGTTTCGATAACGCGAGGGAAGCCTACGCCCGTTTCGGGCCAATCATGACATCTATGTGTTCAAATAACCGTGCTTTGGCGCTGCAGCACGGGCGAAGCTGTTGTTCAGCGTGAAAAATTTCGTCGCCAGAAGCGCCGACTGCTGCGACGCACACGCGCCAGCCGGCGATGGGCAGACTTGAGAAACACCTTCTCTGCGCGCAGTGCCTGCTGCCAGAAGACGGGTGCAATCTCGGGCTTTCTGCGGAGCAACCGGCGGAACGGATAAACGTATCTGGGCCGTGCATGTTGGGCCCGGATGAACTGCCGCTTGGCC
>JBBQHZ010000243.1:0-3003 GCA_038324445.1 Rhodobacterales bacterium
GCCGTCTCGCCGTCAAAACGATAAAGCGACACATATCCGCTATCACCAAAGGGGATCAGCCACTCGCGGAACTCTGGCTCCATGTCCTCGACCGGTCGGCCAACACCGGGCTGATCACGCAGAATCTGCATCCCCTCACGAATGGATTTGGCTGCGCGGCGGGCTGCATCGGGGTTCTTGTCGGCAAGGAAGCGATACAACCGCTCGACATCCCGCAGGGCTGCGGGTGACCAGATCAGTTGTGGCATTCAGGTGCCGCCGCCTCTTCACCCGCTTCGAGTTTGGCAAGCCAGGCATCGGCTTCGTCGTGGGTCACATGCTTGCCGGTCGCCTGATACTCCTGCCAAGCCTGCAACCCAGCCTGCCGGAACGCCTCGCGCTTCTCTTCGCGCTCGACGAATTGCGCCACGGCCTCGCGCAGCATCCAGTGGGTGGATCGATCTTTGGCATCCGCCAGCCGCTTCAGGCGATCGCGGGTGTCCTGATCGAGCTTAACGGCAATGGGGCGGACGGCATTCATGCGGACGACTCCGGACAAGTATTCACAGGTATTACCTTTAGCACAATCGCGATCAGCGCAGAAGTAACAAATCAGTAAAGATGAGAAAATGCCCACCACCCGCGAAACCATCCTCGCCGCACTGCATGCGCGGCTGCAAACGCTTGCCGCCACGGTTCTGCGTGACGAGGTCTTGCCGGAACGCATCCCGCCTGCAGGACTGATCATCTTGCGCGACGGCCAGCCCGGCGAGCCTGAGGTCACACTATCGCCGCTGCGCTATCACTTTCAGCATCGGGCGGAGTTGGAGGTGATCGTCCAGAGCGCAAATAATAGAGCGGCGGCTTTTGACAGCCTGATCGCCACCATAGGCATCGCGTTGGTTGCCGATCGCACCCTCGGCGGCCTCTGCGACTGGGTCGAGGCCGAAGCCCCAGCCTCGGTCGACCTGCCGGTTGATGGCGCCGTTTCACTCAAGGCGGCGGTCGTAACCGTCGTGCTGCACTACACCACCGCCGATCCGCTGGGCTGATCCCGGCATCAAAACCCCCACATAAAGGAGACCCCCATGGCACGTGCGCAAGGCGCGCGGGCGCAGATGGCGCTTGCGTATGAGACGGTTTACGCCACCCCACCGGTGAGTGGGTTCCGGCTGATGCCCTTCGCCCGGGCGACGCTCGGGTCGGAACAGCCGCTGCTGGAATCTGAACTCCTGGGCTATGGCCGCGATCCGCTTGCCCCGATCAAGGACGCCGTCACGGTCGATGGCGAGGTCGTGGTCCCGATCGACGTGGAAGCCTTTGGGTTCTGGCTGAAGGCCGCCTTCGGTCAGCCCACGACCGTTGGCACCACGCCGAAGACCCACACATTCCAGTCGGGCAACTGGACCCTGCCCAGCATGGCCGTTGAGGTCGCGATGCCGGAGGTGCCGCGCTTTGCGATGTATTCCGGCTGCGTGCTGGATCAGCTCAGCTGGCAGATGCAGCGATCGGGCCTCTTGACCGCCACGGCTCGCCTCGTCGCGCAGGGCGAAACCATCGCTGGCACGACCGCCGCTGGCACACCCACGGCGCTAGGCCTTCAGCGCTTCGGCCACTTCAACGGCACCGTAAAGCGCAACACCACTGTATTGGGCAATCTGGTCTCGGCCGAAATCACCTATTCCAACAACCTCGACCGGATCGAGACCATCCGCGGTGACGGCCGGATCGATGGAGCCGACCCGACCAAGGCCGCGCTGTCCGGGCGCATTGAGGTGCGGTTTGCCGACAGCACGCTGGTGACCCAAGCCATCGACGGCACGCCCTGCGAGTTGGAGTTCAATTACAGCCTCGGGGCCAACGCCAGTTTCACCTTCACCGCGCACGCGGTCTATCTGCCGATTCCCCGGATTGAGATCGCCGGGCCGCAAGGGGTGCAGGCCAGCTTTGACTGGCAGGCCGCCAAAGCCACCAGCCCCGCACGCATGTGCACCGCCATCCTCATCAACACTCTCGCAGGATACTGATCATGATCCGACTGAACTGGACCGCCACCCCGCAATGGCTGACCCTCGCCCCTGGCTTGCGCCTCCTTGTGGGCCCGCTCACCACTGCCTTGATGGTTTCCGCCAGAGCGGACATGGTAATCGAAACCCTGCCGGAAACCGCCACGACCGAGGAACTGGCGCTGGCCATGGCGAAAGCGGTCGCCCGCCGCGCCATTCTCGAATGGGACGGCGTCGGTGATGAAACCGGCAACGTCGTCGCCGTCACCCCCGAGCGCATCGACGCGCTGCTGGAAATCTGGCCGGTTTTCGAGGCGTTCCAGACCAAATATGTCGCCAAGGGCCTAATCCTGGACGCGGAAAAAAACGTCTCCGCGCTCTCGCCGAGTGGTCCTTCGGCGGGGGCGAGCGCTATTGCGCCGCGTGTATCGGGCGCTGCGAAGACTGCCCGGCAAGACTGAACCGCCCCCAGACGCAGGATGGCTGGCAGGTCTGGGATCTGGTCGGCCGGCTTGGCGGCCAGTTGCGGGTGATCCCGGGCGCTGTCTTGGGTTGGGACATGGGCGCGGCCCTGGCCTTGGCCCAAGCGCTGGGCATCGACGCGCTGATCACCGCCGAACTGCTGCCCGAGATCGAGGCGGTGATGGTGCGGAAACTGAACGAACAAATCGCAGAAAACCATGGCTGAAAAGAAAGTCAGCGTCCGCCTGTCGGCGGTCGGCGGACGACAGGTGCGCGCCGAACTGGAAGGCATCGGCGAAGCCGGGGCCCTTGGCTTTGGGCGTCTGTCCTCCGAGATGGAAATGGCGAACACCCGGCTCGTCGGCTTTGCCCGCAAGGCCGGGATCGCGCTCGCGGCGGTGACGGCCGCCGCGGCAGCGGCTGGTGTGGCGATGATCCGGTCAGGGTTGGATACGATCGGCGCGCAAGCCGACATGGCCGCCTCGCTGAAAACCACCTTCGAAAGCCTGCAGGTGCTGACATGGGCCGGGGAATTGGCTGGCGTGTCGATGGGCGA
>JBBQHZ010000244.1:0-2914 GCA_038324445.1 Rhodobacterales bacterium
GCTGGCGCATGAACTGGGCCACGGGGTGCATCAGCGGCTGGCGGCGGGACAGGGCGAATTGCTGTCCTCGACCCCCCTGACGCTGGCCGAGACGGCAAGCGTTTTCGGCGAGATGCTGACCTTCCGCAAGATGTTGTCGGAAGCCAAGGATCCGGCGACCCGCAAGGTCATGCTGGCGGGCAAGGTGGAGGACATGATCAACACCGTCGTGCGCCAGATCGCCTTCTACGATTTCGAATGCAAGCTGCACGACGCGCGGCGGCAGGGCGAGTTGACGGTGGATGACATCAACGCGCTCTGGATGTCGGTGCAGGGCGAAAGCCTTGGACCGGTGTTCGAATTCATGCCGGGATACGAGACGTTCTGGGCCTATATCCCGCATTTCGTGCACTCGCCCTTCTACGTCTATGCCTACGCGTTCGGGGACGGCCTCGTGAACGCGCTTTATGCGGTTTACGCCGAGGGTCAGGCCAGCGGTGTGGAGGGCTTCGAGGAGAAGTATTTCGACATGCTGAAGGCGGGCGGATCGAAGCACCACAAGGAATTGCTGGCGCCCTTCGGGCTTGATGCCAGCGACCCGGCGTTCTGGGACAAGGGCCTGAGCATGATCGAGGGCTTCATCGACGAATTGGAGGCGATGGAGTGATCACCGACGCGCTGCCGCGCAAGCGGGCCGGGATCGGCAAGGTGATCCAGGGGGTGCTGCGGCGGCCGTTGCCGTCGTGGCGGAACTGGCGCGGCTGGCGCGCGCGCCTGTCGCGCCTGCTGGTCGAGGTGCGTTACCGGGTGCCGCCGGGGCTGCGGCTGGTGCTGGGGCTGATCTTCATCGTGGGCGGGCTTCTGGCCTTTCTGCCGTTCCTCGGGCTCTGGATGCTGCCGTTAGGGATCGCGGTGGCGGCCCTTGACGTGCTGCCGATCTGGCGCTGGCTGCGCGGGCGCGCCGACAAGCGCGGCGAGGCCCCGTGACCGACCGGGTGCGCGGCCTGACCAGCGATCTGCTGTCGGCAAGCTGGGGCCGGTTGAGCCGCTACCGCTACGAATACCGACGCTCGGACGGGGAATGGCAGGATCAGGTGCGCGAGGTCTATGACCGGGGGCACGGCGCGGCCTGCCTGCTGCATGATCCGGACGCCGACACCGTGCTGCTGGTGCGCCAGTTCCGCCTGTCGATGCATGTCAGCGGGCAGGAGGCGTTCCTGATCGAGGTGCCGGCGGGACTGCTGGAAGGGGCGGAGCCCGCCGAACGCATGCGGGCCGAGCTGATCGAGGAGACGGGATACGAGGTCGGCGCGCTGGCGCATGTCATCGATCTGGTGATGTCTCCCGGATCGGTCACCGAATATGTGGCTTGCTTCACAGGGACTTACCGGCGCGGCGCGGCGGTGGGCATTGGCGGCGGGCACATCGAAGAGGGCGAGGATATCGACGTTCTGCATATACCGCTGGACGAGGCGCTGTCGATGATGGCGGCAGGCAAGATCAGGGATGCGAAAACCTGTTTCTTGCTGCATCATCTGGCCATGAGTCTGGGGCGTTTGTTGCCGTCCGGATAACCGGGCACCTGTGCCCCAAGGGGGGCAGAGATGCGGATGACCCGTCGTGACATCGGGCTGGGCGCGCTGGCGTGTCTGGTTCCGGGGACCTTGCGCGCCGAAGTCGATCCCATTGCGGATCTGGTGGCGCAGGTGGATGCCGCGCGGCTGCGCGATACCGTCTACGGCCTTGCGGCCTTTCCGACGCGCTGGACGGATCATGCGGATTTCGGCGCGGTCGAGGACTGGGTGGCCGAGGCGTTTCTGGCGCAGGGGGCCGATCCGGCGCTGGTCACGCGGCAGGCCTTCACCATGCCGTCGGGCAATCTGCGCCACAACATCGTGGTGGGCGATCTGTCAGATCCCCGCGTCATGATCGTGGTTGGCGGGCACATGGACAGCACGTCGGAAACCCCGCTGACCCTTGCCCCCGGAGCCAATGACGATGCCAGCGGCGTGGCCGCGATCCTCGAGGCGCACCGCATCCTGTCGGGGCTGACACTCCCCCGGCAGGTCGTGTTCATGGTTTTTGCGGGCGAGGAGCAGGGGCTTTACGGCTCGGCCCATGCGGCGGGGTCGGCGGCGCAGGCGCGCTTGCCGATCGGGCTGATGCTGAACCTCGACATGCTGGGATACCGGCCGCCCAACCCGTCCGACCCGATGGTGATCGAATACGATCAGGGCAACGCGCGGCCCGGCAACGACGCCATCGCCCGCGTCTTTGGCGAGAGGGCGGCGGGGCTGGCGGCCACGCACACGACGCTGGCCACGACCTTCACCGACATCTGGGACAGCGACTACATGCCCTTCGAGGCGCAGGGATTTCCGTGCATCGGCCTTTATGACGGCGGCGCGGAGGGGAGCGAGTATCACACCACCGGCGACACCCCGGACCGGGTGGATTTCAGGCGGCTGGAACAGGCGGCGCGGCTGACGGTGGCGATCCTTGCGGACCTTGCGGGGGCGGCGGAGTGACCCGCCGCATGGTCGGACTTGGCGCGCCGTTTCGGCTGCTCTAGCGTTGCCGGATGCGGGCCGTTAGGAGTTCTGCCATGCCGTTGATCCGAAAACTTCTGCTGCGCGCGCTGGCCCTCGTTGTGGTGGGTCTGGCCGCCTTCCTTGCCTTCGGCCCCGGCTATGTCGAGGGGCAGCGCAACACCGTGAACTGGCGCGGCCCCTACCCCGTGTCGGACGCGGCGCAGGCGTTGCATGCATCGCTGGTGATCGGCGATTGGCATGCTGACAGCCTGTTGTGGGCCCGCGATCTGAACCGGGAATGGGAGCGCGGGCATGTCGATGTGCCGCGCCTCCTGGCGGGCAACGTGGCGGTGCAGGTGTTCACCGCCGTCACCAAAAGCCCCTCTGGCCAGAATTACGAGGAG
>JBBQHZ010000245.1:0-2888 GCA_038324445.1 Rhodobacterales bacterium
TCTGAGGAGCGCCTTCTGCCGGGCTGGATGAACGGATTGAACTGCCCGAAGCGCCCGTCCCTGTTGCTCATACACTGGGCAGACCCGGGCGTGGAAATCGTGAAAGCCCTTCTGAAAGTGGGCTCGCGGCACGACAAGCGGAGCGGAATTGACAACCTGCGGTGTGGTTCAAGGATGCTTCGCTGGAAAGCTCGTGTTCAACGCAAACCCCGTGCACGACTCAAAGCTCAACCGATACGAGGTCGGGATCAATCTGACTTATGCGGACGCTGCACCTGTGCCGCTTCCGGCAGGCAATGCTGGTCGGTGCGATCGGTCTTCTGACCATTGTGCGGCGCCGCAAGGCCTGACCCTGCCCCGAACGCGTTAATTTAAAGGTGCGGCCGAGCGTGGCCGCGCCTTGTTCAGTTGATACAAGACGTTAGCGACCGACCTTAAGGCTGGGATGCTTCTTCGGGCGCTGATCCCACGCCGCGCGGGGTTCGGATCGGGACGCCGACGACAGGCGACACTCCGCCTGAGGCCGCTTGGCGGCACGCGGGACTACTGGAAGTTTACGTGGAATCGTGTAACGTCAAGTCTTCGACAGTTCTCACTACATGTTCCCTGAGATGCGGTGCTTCGTGGCCCATCTGTAATGGCGTTCGCGATACCCTTCTCGCTTCTATCGGCATGGCCACAGGAAGGGTGATCGTCATGGCAACTGCAACTGCAACTGCATCAAAATCCGTCGATCTCGACGCAATCCAAGCCCTGGTTCACCAGGGGAAAACAGTCGTTTCATCCGAGGATTCGGCCATGGTGGCCTGGGTGAAGCGGAAGATCGCGTCGGGCGATACCATGACGCTCTACCTCAAACCCACCGTCTTCGAGACCATCCGCAGATGGTACTGGACGCCGGACAGAATGAAGATGGTCGGGTTGGCGCCGGTCACCAACGACATGAACGAGAAGGTGAAAACCGATTTCGGGATTGATATCGACGGATATGCCAACACGCTCGATTGCCCGCGCTGCGGCGATGCCTACAGCACCTACGAGTTCATTGCGCAAGGCGTCGAGGAGCACGGCGAGGAAATGGTGACCAAGACCTTCTCGCTCAAGCGGGCGGCGATCTTGCAGGTCAACCCGGTGCAGAACATCACCTGTCGCACCTGTCGGCTGCACATGCTGAACGTGAAGGGACGCGGCGATATCCGGATCTATTACAACTACGATTATTGGTGTCCGCAGGGAAATGCCTATGCCTGCTGCACCTCGTATATTCTGTCGGGACCGATCCTCGCCGCCACCTGACCTGGCACGGGGGCATCAGCCCAACGCATATCCCGCGCCGCGCACGGTTCTGATCGGATCGCCGGTCACGCCGACCTTCAGGGCCTTGCGCAGGCGCCCGACATGCACATCCACGGTGCGGCTGTCGACATAGATGTCGCGGCCCCAGACGCGGTCGAGCAGCTGCTCGCGGCTCCACACCCTGCCCGGCCGTTCCATCAGCGCCGTCAGCAGGCGGAATTCGGTCGGCCCGAGGGACAGCCCCTCGCCGCCACGATAGACGCGGTGTTCGGCCAGATCGAGGGTGATGTCGGCGAATTCCAGGCGTTCGCCCACAGTGGCGGGCCGCACGCGGCGCAATTGCGTGCGCAGGCGCGCCAGCAGTTCAGCGATGGAGTAAGGCTTGGTGATGTAGTCGTCGGCGCCCGTTTCAAGCCCGCGCACCTTGTCGGTATCCTCGGAGCGCGCCGACAGCATGATGATCGGGATGCGCGCGGTATCGGCGCCCATCTTGAGCTGACGGCACACCTCGATCCCGCTGACATTGGGCAGCATCCAGTCGAGCACGATGACGTCGGGCGGCGTTTCGCGGACGGCGGCCAAGGCCTCGTCCCCTGCCGCCGCGGTCACCACATCGAAGCCTTCGGCGCGGATGTTATAGGCCAGAACCTCGCGCTGTGCGGGTTCATCCTCCACGATCAGCACAAGGGGTTCGCCGGCCATGGCTCAGGTCCCCTGCACGTAGGGGGTCTTGTCCTCTTTCGGGCGGTCGTCGTCCGGGTATTCGCCCGTCACGAGGTAGATCACCTGCTCGGCCACGGAGGTCACGTGATCGCCCATCCGCTCGATGTTCTTGGCCATGAAATGCAGGTGCATGCAGGTGGTGATGTGGCGCGGGTCTTCCATCATGTGGGTCAGGTATTCGCGGAAGAGCGCGGAATACATCTGGTCCACTTCAAGGTCGCGCTGGCGCACATCCTCGGCCATTTCGGCGTCGTGCTGGATATAGGCGTCGAGCGCGTCCTTGAGCATCAGTTCCACCTGCCGCGCCATCCGCTTGAGGGACGCGGTAGAGCCCGGAACGGTGGGCAGTTCGCTGACGGATTGCGAGCGTTTGGCGATGTTCTTGGCGTAGTCGCCGATCCGCTCCAGGTTGGCCGAGACGCGGAAAACGGTCAGCACGGTGCGCAGATCGGAGGCTGTCGGCGCGCGCAAAGCGATGATGCGCGCGGCATCCTCGTTCACCTGTTCCTCCAGTGCGTCGATGGCCTTGTCGCCTTTGCGCACAACCATCGACAGGTCAACATCGCGGGCCTCCAAGGCTTCGATCGATTTCGAGATCGCCTCTTCCACCAGCCCGCCCATGCGCATGATCTTGGCCTGGATGCCCTCCAGATCGCGGTCGAAGCCGGAGACGATATGTTCTGCATTGCCCATCGGGTCGGTCCTTCGGTCAGCCGATCCGGCCGGTGATATAGCTTTCGGTGCGCGGATCGACGGGGTTGGTGAAGATCTTTTCGGTGTCGCCGAACTCGACAAGATTGCCGAGGTGGAAGAAGGCGGTTTTCTGGCTGACGCGGGCCGCCTGCTGCATCGAGTGGGTCACGATGACG
>JBBQHZ010000246.1:0-2888 GCA_038324445.1 Rhodobacterales bacterium
CTGCGCACCGGCTGGCCATGACGATACCGCAGCACCGCCCGCTCCGAGGCCACCTGCTCGTGCCAGACGCGCGGCAGTTCGGCAGACAGCCGGATCAACCCGCGCCGCGACAGCCGCGCGAAAAGCAGCGACTTGGCGGTGTCGACCCCGACGATCCACAGGCGGCCGCCCGACTTCGTTTTGCTCGCGGCCACTTCGATCAACGGCCGGTTTCCGCCCGCGCCTTTGATTGCCACGATCTTCGACCGCGTGCGGGCGCGGGCAAAAGATAGAACACGTTCCATGGTCGTGCCGTCGCCAGCGTCCAGCGCCGCCGCGTCCAGGCCGATCCGCCCGCCCAAGGCGTGAGGCCAGCGCCGCCGCAGCATCTCGTCCAGCTCCATCCAGGTGTCAGGGTCATCCCAAGCGCCCCAGATCACATGATGCCCCAGCACATAGCATAGCCCGCCTTCTGCCCAGCCGGTGAAGGTAACCTCGAGCCGGTCGTGCTGCACGTCGCAACCCGCCGTCATCACCAGTACCTCGGCGGGCACCGCGCCAAGGCCGAACACTTCGCCTCTGGACGCCAATTCCTCGTCAACCAGCTCTTCGCCCCCACCGTGCCAGCCTTGACCGAGAATCGTATTGACGAAAGTCTGCAAGGTCGAAGGGTCGTTCTTGGCGGTCAGGAATTCGGCGGCGAGCTTCGACCAGGATGCATTCGCGTGAAGGCTGACCAGGGCATTCAGCCTAAACCCCGCGTGGCCCTTGACGTGCGGCTGTGTGGCCCGCCATTCCCCAGCGTCCACCATCGAGGATTTGTGCGACTCTGCCACCTCGGCGTTGCAATGCGGGCACTGCCAACGGGCCGTTTCAGGCGCGCCTTCTTCCCAGATGATCTGATCCCACAGAATTTCCGACAGTGCCCCGCACTCAGGGCATGGCACCTCGAACACCCGCGCGTCGGACTGGCGGTAGGCGCGCAAAACGTGGCTGGTGTCGTCATGCACCGGCGTCGATCCCAGCACGATCTTGCGATCTGGAAAGGACAGCGTTCTACGCTCGGCAAGCAGGATCGGCGAACCCTCGGACGTGTTTTCCATTGCGTCCACCTCGTCCATCAGCAGGACGCGGGTATTGTGACCGCGCAGGTTCCGGGGCGATTTTGCCGCCACCACCTTCAACGATCCACCGGGAAACCGGCGCGACATAAGCGTGTTCCGGCCCGCCTCGTCCAGTTCGCCCGACAGCGCCGATGCGACGGCAGGCGAGGCGGAAAAGATCGGCTCCACGTCAGACACCATGAAATCGCGGCAATCCGCCTCTGCCGGTCGAACGCACAGGATAGGCGATGGGTCGTTGGCCACGAACCCCGCAATCGCCGAGGTCAACAGCGTGGTGAAACCAACCCGCACCGGCTTGACCAGCGTCACACGCTCGACCAGCGGGTCGCCTATGGCATCGGCAATCTCGCGCTGGAATGGCCACAGGCGCACCGGGCCGGGCAAGCTGGACACCCCGGCGGGCAGTACAAGTTCGCGTTCGATCCAATCCGACAGGCGCAGCCGGGGGGGCGGCAACAGGGCGCGCAGCGCCGTGCGGCGCACATCCTCAATCGTCGCCATGCGCCAAATCCTCCAAGGCCGCGCGCAGCTCATGGTCGATGGTCGCAAGATCGCCGAGGCTCAAGGTCGGCAGGGCTGACCGGACGCGCGATGGCACTGCCAGAACCTTCGAACGCACCGCCCGCAGTACCTCGATCCAAGCCCGCTCCACCTCGGCGGCAGGCACATGGTCCCGTCGCAGAATGGCGTTTTTCAGCGACTGCGCGTCGGCTTGTTCCTTTGCCAGCCGCGCCCGCTCGCCGGTCAGGCTTGCCGCGCGGTCAGGATCGCCCCAGCCCGCCGCAACACCGCGAAGATGCTGCACATACGCCCGCACCGTCGCCTCGAGGTCGTAAGCGTCGTGGCCGAGGTGAACCGCAAGCCCGCGTTGCTTGAGGCCGGTCAAAGCGCCCGCAGACAGGTCGAGCAACTCGCAAAGGTCCTTGCCCCCGATGCGATGCACCTTGTTTCCGTCCAGTGCCAGCTCGTCAAGGATGCGCAACACGTTGTTTTACCCTTTGCTTTTTTTTTGCACAGCCTGATAGCACGGGGCGCGAATAACCCGCAGGCGGGGTGCATGGGAAGGACCCAAGAGGCTTGGAAACAAGATCATGCGCGGCCAATAGTGCGACCAATCGTGTCGCCTCGCATCCGCGCAATGCTTGGCATGGGTCGGACCTTTGCACCGGCTTCGATCATGATCTTCTCGGCGTCGATGCCACCCATAAGCATTACCATCATTGTCACCACTTGGGCATGGAACCCGTTGATAATATCCTCGGTGGGCAACCCTCGGTCGAAGCGAAGCATGAGCAGGAGGCTTTCGAGCGCATCTGCGGCTTCGTCGGCATTGGCTTGTTTCTGCGCGCCACGTTGTTCGTCGGTCATCTGGATTCCTCTCATCTGGTCGTCATTGCCCCGCTAGGCCGGGATAAGTCGGTGTCGGGATAAACGGGATATCCCCCCTTTAGGGGGGTATCCCATTCATCCCGCCCCATCCCGGCAGTCGGCGGGATAGACCGGGATATCCCGGCTTTATCCCGGTTACCCCGCGCGGTCATGCGGTCCACCAGATATCGTCAAAACATCGCGCCGCCGCTGATAGGCCACGATCACGCATCACGGCGCGCAGCCATCGGTCTTGGGCTTGATCACACATTGGCCACCCCCTTCGCTTTGCGGCTGAAGATGCGCGCCCATTTCAGGGAAAGAATGTTCGGCCATTCATCGCCTTCACGGCGGGGCGGCGTGGTGAAGGGCAGGGCCCATCCGTCAGACCCGGCCCTAAGCCCGATTTCGGCAAGT
>JBBQHZ010000247.1:0-2816 GCA_038324445.1 Rhodobacterales bacterium
GGATGAACAGCGTGAACACCTGCCCCGTCAGATCGCCCAGATAGGACGAGAACGCGACGAGGTTGATGTTCACCGACAACAGCATCAGTTCCAGCGACATCAGAATGATGATCACGTTCTTGCGGTTCAGGAAGATGCCGACAATGCCGATGACGAAAAGTGCCGCCGCCACTGTCAGGTAATGTTCTAGGCCGATCGCCATTCCGTTGTCCTTTTAGTAGCCAGCCGCGTCGCAGGCGCAGGAGCCGAAGAAGTTCGGCACAATGCGCGGCTCGGCACCCAAGCCCCGCATCGTGGTCGAGATATCGGAGAGCGAATAGGCGTTGTCGCCGAAAGCCATCTCGTAGAAGACGTCCTCGGCAGAGCCGCCATCGGCACCGGGGAAGGAAACCTGAAGTGCGCGGTTGCTCTGACATATCTGCACCACCGAGGTCCAGTTGCCCTGAGCAGAAGTATAATCCCACGACACGATCCCGTCGCCCACCTTGCTGGAGCCAGCGGCGTAAGAGGTATCGGGTCCGGCGCCGGCGGGATAGATCTGCCCGTCAGTGAAATCGACCTCGCAGGGGAGGTTCTCGTAGATCGTCAACCCCGAGGCGGACAGAGGCGCCGCGATTGCGGCGGCGATCGCCACGGCGCGGGTCAGGCATTTGGCAAACACATGGACAAACATTCTCTTCCTTTCCTCGGGGGCACCCCGATAACCATTGCCGGGCAACGCCCCGGTGTCGTGTTTCATGGCGCCAGCGGCGCGCGGCACGGGCGTGCCGACAGTCCCGGCCCAAACCAGGACGCCCGGTCCATCAGCCGGGAGGGCAAGTCACAGGTGGTGGATCGATATTGGGCAGGTCGCACCCGCAATGCCCTTGCGGGAGGATGAAAATCCGGGTTCCGGTATTGGTTTCGCGGGTGATCTGGTCGGCGAGGTCGGTCAAAGTCTGCGGCATGTCATCCGTCACTGCCCTACGGATCAGGTCTTCCGCCGCGAAGTAGCCTGCAATGGCGTCACCCGAGGGCCGGGTAATGGCGAGGCTTGAGCGGCTGTTGCACTCGGTGACGATCATGCGATCCGCGCCTGTGCCGATTTCCTCGAACACCACGACACGTCCCCGATGCTCGACATAGGCGGCCAGAACGCCATCGGAAATCTCGCAGGCGGCGGGTGGTCCAAAGCAGATCTGCGCCATGCCCGGCCCCGCTGGAAGGCCAAGCGCCACGGCGCAGGGGATGATCGTGGCCCCCCGCATTCCTAAATCCCCTGCCCCGGCTTCACATCCTTCAACTGCATCGCCACGGCCGGGTCGCGCATCATCTGTGCAACCGGGCTTTGGCGCTTCACGTCCACCCGGTGGCGCAGCGTCAGAACGATTGCGCCTACCATGGCGACCAGCAGGATCAATCCCGAGATCTGGAACAGCAGGAAATACTGGTCGTAGAGGATCAGGCCCAGTGCCTGAGTGTTATGCGCACCGGCCCCCTCGGGCGTGCCGATCGGGGTGGCGGACATCGCGACACCCTCTGCAGTCTCCCAGACGCCGAAGGCCAGCGTCAGCTGCATCAGCAGCACCACGCCGATCAGGCCGGCCAGCGGCACATATTTGGCCATCTCGGCCTTCAACTCGGCGAAATCCACGTCGAGCATCATGACAACGAACAAGAACAGCACCGCGACCGCGCCGACATAGACGATCACCAGCAGCATCGCCACGAACTCGGCCCCCAGCAGCACGAAGAGGCCCGCCGCCGACAGGAACGTCAGGATCAGCCACAGAACCGAGTGCACCGGGTTCTTCGACATGACAGTGAACAGACCGCCCAGGATCAGCGACAGCGCGAAGAGATAGAAGGTGAAGGTCACAACGCCCATGTCAGCTTTCTCCCTCGTCGATGACCGATTTGGCCAGATCCATCGCCTTGTGCATCGCGGGCACCCCACCGAACAATGCGGCCAGACCGATGGTCTCGGCGATCTCCTGCGCCGTGGCGCCGGCGCTGACGGCATTTCGCACCGTCAGGCGGATCTGCGGCTCGGCCACGGCACCCTGGATCGTGAGGCCCTGCAGGGTCAGCAACAACCGCGTCTTGGCGTCGAGCCCTTCGGGGTTGAACTGCTTGCCCATGAAGGCTTCCAGCAACTCGGCAGGTAGCGTGGGCCACATCTTGTCGAACGCTGCGGAGGGCACGAACGCAGCCATGGCCGGATTGACCGACTTGACCCATTCCTGGGACATTTCCTGCGCTTGGGTGAACAGCGCCTCGAACGGATTTTTCGGCGTGTCGGTCATCTGTAGGGGGCATCCAGTTCAAGGTTGCGGGCAATCGCGGCTTCCCAACGATCGCCATTGGCCAGAAGCTTGGCCTTGTCATAGAACAGTTCTTCCCGCGTCTCGGTGGCGAATTCGAAGTTCGGGCCCTCGACGATGGCATCGACTGGGCAGGCCTCCTGGCAGAAGCCGCAATAGATGCACTTGGTCATGTCGATGTCGTAGCGCGTGGTCCGGCGCGTGCCGTCATTGCGACGCGGGCCGGCCTCGATGGTGATGGCCTGCGCCGGGCAGATCGCCTCGCAGAGCTTGCAGGCGATGCAGCGCTCTTCGCCGTTGGGATAGCGGCGCAAAGCATGCTCGCCGCGGAAGCGCGGGCTGAGCTGCCCCTTCTCGAAGGGGTAGTTCAAGGTCGCCTTCGGCTTGAAGAAATAGCGCATCGACAGCGCGAACGCGCCGACGAACTCCTTCAGCAGCAGGCCCTTGGCGGCTTGTGCGAGCGACATCGCCTTCCTGTCCTTCCAACTCAGCCAAACACCGTCTGGCCGATCA
>JBBQHZ010000248.1:0-2774 GCA_038324445.1 Rhodobacterales bacterium
GCGGCAAAGCCGCCGAAGACCACCGAATGCACCGCGCCGATCCGGGCGCAGGCGAGCATCCCCATCACCGCCTCTGCCACCATCGGCATGTAGATCACCACGCGATCGCCCTGCCCCACGCCCATGCCCTGCAGCACCGCGCCCAGTGTCTCGACCTCGTCCAGCAACTCGGCATAGGTAATCACGCGCTTGGTGCCGGTGACGGGGCTGTCATAGATGATCGCCGCGCGCGCGCCGTGGCCTGCGGCCACATGTCGGTCCACCGCGTTGAAGCAGGTGTTGCAGGTGGCCCCCTCGAACCAGCGGCCATAGACGCCCGCCTCGGGCGCAAAGATGCGGTCCGCGGGCTTGATCCAGTCGATGCCCCGGGCCGCCTCCGCCCAGAATGCCACGGGATCGGCTTGCCAGCCCGCATAGACCTCTGAATAACCCATGATATCTCCCGCCCTGATTGCGGCGCAGATTGTGTCGCCCCGCCGCTGGCGTCAATGTGGGAGCGCAAACAGAACCGACAGGCCCCTCCCATGCCCCTCACGACAACCGCCGCCCAGATGGTCGCCGCCGCCCGCGCCCGCATCGACGAGGTCGAAACCCCCGACCTGATCGCCCAACTGGGCGACCCCGATATCGTCATCGTCGACATCCGCGATGTGCGCGAACGGGCGCGCGGCCATATCCCCGGCTCGGTCCATGCGCCGCGTGGCATGATCGAGTTCTGGGTCGATCCCGACAGTCCCTATCACAAGCCGGTCTTTGCCCAGCCCGGCAAGCGCTACGTGTTCCACTGTGCCTCCGGCTGGCGCTCGGCCCTCACCGTCGCCACGCTCGCTGACATGGGCTTCCCGGCGGCCCATCTGCGCGAGGGGTTCTCCACCTGGGAAGCGCAGGGCGGCCCGGTGGAAATCCCTGCGCCCCGGCAGGGTTAACGCCCCGCTGGACGCCGCGCCCGACTTGGCGCTAGAGTGCGGACAAAGGGACAAGACGACGATGGACATTCTGGTGCTCAACGGCCCCAACCTCAACCTTTTGGGGGAACGGGAGCCGTCGATTTACGGCGCGGACAGCCTCGCCGATATCGAGGCCGCGTGCCAAACGCTGGCCGCCGACCTTGGCTGCACCGTGACCTTCACCCAGTCGAACCACGAAGGCGCGCTGGTCGATGCGCTGCACGCCGCGCGCAAGACGCATCAGGGCGTGATCCTGAACGCGGGCGCCTATACCCACACCTCGATCGCGCTGCGCGACGCCATTTCGGCGGCGAAACTCAAGGTGATCGAGTTGCACCTCTCCAACACCCATGCGCGCGAAGCCTTCCGCCATGTTTCCCTGATCGCGCCCGTCTGCATCGGCGTGATCCAGGGCTTCGGCGCTGCGGGCTACCCGCTGGCGCTGCGCGCCCTGCACACCCATCTCTCCCAGCGCTGAGGATCCCTGCCCATGAAACGCCTCCGCCCCTATCTCAAGATGACCTCGGTCGAGGATCTCTGGTCGCACCACACCTCGGTTCTGGCCTCCTACGGGTTCGACCGCGTGTTCTACGGCTTCAACGCCTTTCGCGGCGCGGGCCTCTACGACAACCCCGAAGATGCCCTGCTGCTGACCAACATGCCCACCGACTATGTCGAGGCCTATGTGGATGGCGGCATGTTCCGCAACGGCATCATGATGCGATGGGCGATCGCCAATACCGGTGCGGCGTCCTGGCGCAAGGTCTACCTGGCCATGGCACATGAGGCGCCCTCGGCGGGCGAAATCGCCATGCGCGCCCTCAACGAGAAGCACAGCATCGTCGCGGGCTACACGATCAGCTTTCCCATGGCGATCAAGAACGCGAATGCGGGTATCGGCATGGCGGTCCGGAAGGGCATGACCCAGGACGAGGCTGATGCCATCTGGGCCGAGCATGGCGCGGATATCGAAACCATCTGCCACGTGGCGCATCTGTGCATCCTGCAACTCCCCGCCACCGGCCAGCGCAAGCTGCTGACACCACGTCAGGCGGAAGTGCTGGAGCTTGTGGCCGACGGCAAGACCATGGCCGACATCGCGCTGCTGCTGGAACGCAACGTCGCCACGGTCGAAAAGCACCTGCGCGGCGCGCGCGACGCGCTCGGGGTGGAAACCACGGCGCAGGCCGTGCGCAAGGCCTCGATCCTCAACCAGATCTTCCGCCTCGACGACCGCGAAGACCCCACGCCCCGCCTGCCCCACATGGCCGGCAGCATCGGCGACCGCCGCTAGAATCGCTCTCCTGACGCGCTTCTCCGGCAGCATCCGCTTCCTTGGGTAAGGATTCCCGCAACTATCTTTCATACCGCCCTTGGGTGACAGTAAGCGTGTTCCGTGAGTGATGGCAATTACAGCCAGGAGCACCGGGTTCCGGAGTGGCATAGTCCCGCTCCGGGGCCCACCTCTAGGGTGCTTGCACCCGAAAGGGCCTGAGGCGGGCGACCCGTATTGATCGGGGTCGCAGATCCGCTTCGGGGAAACGGTCCGCGCGGGTGCTGTCCCTCACCCGCGCGGCCCCGGAAGACGGGCGCAAGGCTGTCCCTCCTTGCGCCAGGGCGATCCAGGCCTGCGTTGTCCCCGCGCGCCGGTCGCCCTTGAGAGAGCGGCGCTGCCATGTCCCTTGGCAGCGCCGTTTTCCTGTTTCCTGCGGAGTGTTCCAAGGTCTTGCCGACTTGCCTCCATGGCGTTCCATAGCCTGACCCCATGCCCTCGCTCCGGTTCACGCGCGGCCCGTGTTCGGTCCACGTTCGATCCGTGACGGCCCC
>JBBQHZ010000249.1:0-2716 GCA_038324445.1 Rhodobacterales bacterium
TGTTCTTCGAAGGCTTCCGCGTTCCACAGGACTATGCCGAGGCTGCCGGATGGACGCTGCTGGCTGCGCAACAAGGCGTGGCAAGTGCGCAGAACCTGCTTGGGGTGATGCTGGAGAGCGGGCGGGGCTTTCCGCAAGACATCGGCGAGGCTGTTTTCTGGTATGGATCGGCCGCAGAGCAAGGTCACCCAATCGCTCAAAACAATCTGGGTGTCATGTACCTCAATGGCACCGGCGTCCCGCAGGACGACGCCGAGGCGCTGCGATTGTTCCGGCTGAGCGCAGGACAGGGTTACGCCGAGGCGCAAAACAACATCGGCGTCGTTTACGAGAAGGGCTACGGAGTTCGCATCGACGAAGGTGAGGCGGTCCGCTGGTTCATGTTGGCCGCCGAGCAGGGCCTCGCGCTGGCGCAGTTCAACCTTGCGGACGCCTACATGATGGGACAAGGCGTTTCGTCCGATGCCACCGAGGCAGCAAGGTGGGCACGGCTCGCTGCCAATCAGGGACACCCTGATGCGTCCGTGATGCTTGGCCTGGTCTTCATGGAGGGCAAAAGATCTGCCCAAAGCGACGTGACTGCACTGATGTGGTTTGAAATCGCACGCATGAATGGGGCCGTTGCACTCGACAACTTCATGAATGAGCTCGCCGCGAGGATGACGCCTGACGCGACGGACGAGGCGCTAAGACGCGCGCAGGAATGCATCGCCTCGGGCTATTCTGACTGTGACTGATATCGCGATTGCAGGTCAACTTCCTGTCGAAAGGCAGTACTCTGGCCATCATACTGATGCTGATCGGGGTCGCTGGGTGTTGATTGTCACCAGGCACTGACCCGGCAACGGCCAAGAACTCCCACTGAGAACTGACCCATGTGCAACCCTGCCCCGGCGCGAAGCAGCCTGGGCAACAGGAGTGTTGAACAGCACCCTGCGGCCTTGGTCACGTTCACGCGGAACCGTGTTTTGAAAAATCCGGCAACGGCCCCGCGAAGATGTGCAGATGCCATCTTGCAAAAACGGCCGAGGTCCCGCTATCGTGTCATGGAAAAGCTTTTCTTAGGCATTTTTCGGGGCACGAGCTAGGCGAAAAGACACTGGCCAGTCGAGGAAGAAACCTGCCGAAGAGGCGCTTTTTGAAACGACCGCACGGAAAACCCGCGCGAATGATACTCTGGGAGGAGTTCCATGACCACTTTTGCCAAGGGGCCGCTGCCCCTGTTTGCCGGCGCCCTGCTGGGCGTCTTGGGGACCGGGGCCTTTGCCCAGGACCTGACCATGTGGGTGCGCGAGAGCGCCGCCGATCCCGGCCAGCTGATGGTCGATCTGTGGAACAGCACGCACGACGCACAGATCGAGCTGACCGCGATTCCCGACAACCAGCTTGTCACCAAGCTGGCCACGTCGATGCGGGCAGGCGATGCGCCAGACCTGATCAGCTTCGACCTGATCTACATGCCCGATTTCATGCGCGCGGGCTTTCTGACCGACCTGACCGATCAGTTGGCTACCGACGCGAACTATGCCAATCACGTTCAGGCCTACAAGGACATCGCGACCTACGAGGACCGCGTCTATGGCGTGGGCTTTACCCCCGACGTCTCGATTCTGGTCTGGAACAAGGACCTGTTCCGCCAGGCTGGGCTTGACCCCGAGGTGCCGCCGCAGACCATCTACGAAATCCGCGAGATGGCCACGGCGATCCGCGCGCTGGGACCGGATATCTACGGCTGGTACTTTGCGGGGTCCTGCCCCGGCTGCAACATCTTCGTCAACTCGCCGATGATGGTCGCCGCCGGGAGCCAGATCCTGCCGCGCAATGGCGAGGATGTCGCGCTGACCGGCGACGGCGTGCGCGAGGTTCTCGACCAGATGCGGATGATGTGGGAAGAGGGTCTGATCCCCGAAAGTGCCGAGGTGGACGCAGGCGAAAACTTTGTCGGCGCATTCACCAACGGCAATATCGGCATCACCGGATCGGGCGGATTCCTGTTGTCGCTGATGCAGCGCGACTTTCCCGATTTCGACTATGGCGTGGCGTTGTTGCCGGGGCTCGAGCCGGGACAGGTCTCGGCCTTTGTCGGCGGCGACGTCGTGGCGATCCCGGCCGAGGGCGCGAACGAGGCGCTGGCGCGCGAATTCGTGACCTGGGTGCTGTCGGATGAGGCGCAGTTGCAGGGGCTTGCCGCAAACGGCATCCTGTCCACCCGGGTCGACCTGGCGGTGAACGAGTTCACCGAAGGCAACGACAAGGTACAGGTGACCGCGGCCGCACTCGCGGCAGGCTATGTGCCGTGGGTGTTCCGCTTTGCCGACATGGTGAACTCGGACTCCAGCCCCTGGATCAACATGATCCAGCGTGCGGTGTTCGACGGCGAGGTTGACGCGGCCATCGAAGAGGCCCGCGCGACGATGCTCGACATCGTCAGCGAGTGAACGGAGCAAGGGGGCGGGCCGCAAGGGCCGCCCCCGTATCCGCAAATGGGGCAAGGCATGCTTGACCGCACCGCACGGCTGACCGGGCTGATCTATGTCGCGCCCGCGCTGCTGTTCACGGCCGTTTTCGTGCTGTGGCCGCTGTGGGATCTGGTGTGGCTGTCCTTCACCGACGAAAGCCTGCTGGGCGGCGGGTCGTGGGTGGGGCTTGAAAACTATTCGGATGCCTTCGGCGACCGCAACTTCTGGCGCGCCTTCTGGTTCACCCTGCGCTACAC
>JBBQHZ010000250.1:0-2653 GCA_038324445.1 Rhodobacterales bacterium
CCCTCAGACATCAATCCGCCAAGCCACAAGACCCAACGGACGCTCAAAGCATCTGTTAACGTATAAACGAGACACATCAACAAACACCCCAAACCAAAGTCCAAGAAACCAGAGAAATTACCCCAGTCATCCCGAACAACAATCCCCATACCCGAAAGCACAGACAAAGGAGCGCCGCCAACGTATCCCTTCCTAGTCCAGATTCAAATTTGAAAGAACAAAGCCACCGCGCGACCCCACTTATCAGGTGTCGGACGGTTCGCCCAATCCAGATCTCGGCGAGGCCGAGTTAGATACAGACTTCGGTGACGAGGTGCAAGAGGCATTCCGTCGCCGTGAGCGGGGATTTAGGCGGTTCGCGACGCTCGGTCAACCCCTGTTTCGCCGTACTGTCATTTTACCCGGGCCGCCCACTCCAGGAACCAGGCAGCGAAGCGCGGAATGCCGACCGATAGCGGGGTGCGCGGGGCGAAGCCGGTGAGCGCGCCGATCGCCTCGACCGCGGCGAACGTCTCCGTCACATCGGCCAACGGACGGGTGGCTGCTTGGCGTATCGCCTTGCGACCTAACGATTTTTCTAGCAGGTCGATCAACTCGTTCACCGCCTCGCTGCGGCTGTTGCCGATATTGAGCAGTCGCGCCGCGTGCGAGTCCTCGGGTGGTCGATCGAGGCAGCCGAGCACCCCTGCGACGATGTCGTCGATGAATGTGAAGTCGCGGCGCAGCACCCCGCCGTCATAAACGGTGATCGGCTCCCCGCGCAGAATCGCGTGGGCGAAGCTGAAATAGGCCATGTCGGGCCGGCCCCAGGGCCCGTACACGGTGAAAAAGCGCAGCCCCGTCTGCGGGATGCCGTAGAGGTGGGCATAGGCATGGCTCATCAGTTCGTCGGCCCGCTTGGTGGCAGCGTAGAGCGACAGCGGAGTATCCACCCGGTCGGTCTCGGCGAATGGCAATGTGCGGTTCGCCCCATACACCGATGACGAACTTGCGTAGACAAGATGCTGACAATGCAACATGTTCCGTGCCGCCTCCAGCATCACCAGATGGCCGGTAAGGTTTGACGACAAGTACGACCACGGGTCCTGCATCGAGTGGCGCACCCCCGCTTGGGCGGCGAGGTGGACGATGCCGCGGATCTCTGGATGGGCCTGCAGAACACCTGCTACCGCCTCACGATCGGCAATATCGACTCGATGGAAGGCGAAGCCCCCCTGCCCTTCCAGCTGCGCCAGCCGGGCGTGCTTGAGGCGTACGTCATAGTAGGCGTTGAGGTTATCGATGCCCACAACCCGCTGGCCCCGCGCCAGCAGCGCGCCGGCGACATGGAAGCCAATGAATCCCGCGGCCCCGGTGACGAGAACGGCCAAGCGCGCCTCCGACAATATGAACCCGGTCTACTGCGCCACCCAGCCGCCATCGACCGAGATCGAGGTGCCGGTGATCGTCGCCGCCCCCTCAGAACACAGGAATACTGCCGTGGCGCCGATCTGCTCCGGCGTGGTGAAGCGGTTCATCGCCTGTTTCTCCATCACCAGTTGGCGCTTGGCCTCCTCGACCGAAACGCCGGCCGCCTCGGCCCGAGCTTTCACCTGCACCTCGACCAGCGGAGTCATTACCCAGCCGGGGCAGATTGCGTTCACCGTGATGCCGTCATTGGCCAATTCCAGCGCGCCGACCTTGGTCAGCCCCACCAGCGCGTGCTTGGCTGCGACATAGGCCGATTTCTGCGCGCTGGCGACCAAGCCGTGCGCCGAGGCAATGTTGACGATACGGCCCCAGCCGCGCTCCTTCATGCCCGGGATCGCCGCCTGCATGGCCAGGAAGGCACCGGTGAGGTTGACGGCCATCACCCGGTTCCATTGCGCCACAGGGAAGTTCTCGATACTGGAGACGAACTGGATGCCGGCGTTGTTGATCAGGATGTCGACTGCCCCCAGCTCGGCTTGGCCCTGGGCGACCATGTTCGCCACCGCCTCGGCGTCGCTGATGTCGGCGCTGACATAGGCCACCCGCACGTCATGGCGGGTGACAATCTCCTCGCGGAGTCGCGCAATCTCGCCCGGGTCGCCGAAACCGTTCATCACGATATCAGCGCCAGCGTCGGCCAGGGCGTCGGCTATGCCGAGGCCAATCCCGCTGGTGGAGCCGGTTACCAACGCCACCCTGCCGCGCAAACCCGCCATCGCCACGCGCTCCCGAACCTCATTAGCGCGCCAACTAGGCCGACTTGGGTCAACTAGGCAACCGGAGCGACGGAAAAGCTTCCCCAGCGACTGCCGCACTGGCATGAAGTGCCGATGGCTTTGCCCGCTGCCTTGGTTCCGCTGCGCCATCCGTTATTCCGCATGCTGTGGATCACCAACCTGGTGGTCTCGTTCGGCGTTTGGATGCAGAACACCGGCGCTGGCTGGCTGATGGCGACCCTGGAACCCGACCCGCTGACCGTCAGCCTAGTGTCGCTGGCTACCATCCTGCCGGTGTTTCTGCTGGCGCTGCCAGCAGGAGCGCTGGCCGACATCGTCGACAAGCGCCTGTTCATCATCATGACGCAGAGCTGGATGCTCGGCGTCGCAGCCATTCTGGCACTGCTCACCTACGCCGGCTGGGTGGGCTCGACCACGCTGCTGATGCTGACCTTCGCACTGGGGTT
>JBBQHZ010000251.1:0-2553 GCA_038324445.1 Rhodobacterales bacterium
GATCGGGCCTTCACCGCCTTGGGGCTCGGTGGTTTCACTCCCGGCTGGTTCACCTTCGGCACGGTCGAATGGACCGCTGGGCTCGGCACGCCTTACCACGACCAGGCCAGCCTCAGGGGCGTTGGCTGCGACTGCCTCGGGCTGGCGCGAGGCGTCTGGCGCGAGGTCGTCGGCCCCGAGCCGTTCCCGATCCCACCCTACAGCCGCGACTGGGGCGAGACCGGGCCCCGCGAGGTTCTTGCGGATGGTGCTCGGCGCATGATGCCGGAAATCGCAGCTTCAGATGCCGGTCCCGGCGCACTTGTCCTGTTCCGCATGGCACCGCGCGCCATCGCCAAGCATGTTGGCATCCTCACTGGCCCGAACACCTTTATCCACGCCTACGAGTGGCTCGGGGTGATCGAGGAACCGCTGACGCACGCCTGGCGGCGGCGCATCGCCTTCGCTTTCCTTTTCCCGCAACGCTGAGACCCCGACATGGCCACCCTCGTTCTCGGTGCCGCAGGCGCCGCCATTGGCGGCAGCATCGGCGGCGCGATCCTCGGCGTGAGCGCCGCGACCATCGGCGGCTTCATCGGTTCCACCATCGGCTCGGTGGTCGACAGCTGGATCATCTCGTCGCTCGCGCCCACGCAACGCATCGAGGGCGCGCGGCTCGACACTCTGCGCATAACCTCCGCCACCGAAGGCGCGGTGATCCCACGGCTCTACGGCCGGATGCGGATGGGCGGCAACATCATATGGGCGACTGACTTCCGCGAGGAGACGAAGACCACCACGCAGGGCGGCGGCAAGGGTGGCGGGGGCGGAAAGGTCAAGACCACCGAGCATCTTTACTATGCCAGCTTCGCCGTGGCCTTGTGCGAGGGCCCGATCACCGGCATCGGCCGCATCTGGGCCGACGGCAATCCGATGGACCTGACGGGTGTCACCTGGCGCTGGTATCCGGGCGACGAGGCGCAGACTCCTGACCCGTTCATCACCGCGAAGATGGGCGTGGCCAACACGCCGGCCTATCGCGGCACCGGCTATGTCGTCTTCGAGGAGCTGGCGCTCTCCACCTATGGCAACAGGCTGCCGCAGCTCTCCTTCGAGGTCTTCCGACCGCTGACCGATCTCGACACTGCCGAAGGGCTGACCCGCGCCGTCACCATGATCCCCGCCTCGGGCGAGTTCACCTACGCGACGCAGGCCATCCGCAAGACCAATGGCGGCGCGACTGTACCCGAGAACCTGAACGCGCTGGCCGACGCCACCGACATGGTGGTGGCGCTCGACAGGCTGCAGGCGATGGCCCCGGCGGTCGAGAGCGTCAGCCTCGTCGTCGCCTGGTTCGGGGACGATCTGCGGGCAGGCAATTGCAAGGTACGACCCGGCGTCGAGGTCACCGCCAAATCGACCACGCCGTCGACATGGTCAGTGAATGGCGTCAGCCGCGCCAATGCCTTTCTGGTCAGCCGCGACGATCTGGATCGCCCTGTCTATGGCGGCACGCCCGCCGATTTCGCGGTGGTGCAGGCGATCCGGGAGATGAATGCGCGGGGGCTGCGGGTGACGTTCTATCCGTTCATCCTGATGGATGTGCCGCCGGGCAACACCCTGCCGAGCCCTTATTCTGACAACGCCTCCGAGACTGGTCAGCCCGCATTTCCCTGGCGGGGACGGATCACCTGTTCTCCTGCAGCAGGTTTCGCCGGGACCGTGGACAAGACCGCGACCGCTGCTGCGCAGGTCGCGGCACTGTTCGGCGCAGCCACGCCCGCCAGCTTCAGTGTCTCGGGCGAAAGCATCAGTTGGACTGGATCGCCCGGCGACTGGGGCCTGCGCCGGATGGTGCTGCACTATGCGCATCTGTGTGCGGCGGCGGGCGGGGTCGATGCCTTCCTGATCGGCACAGAGATGCCGGGGCTGACCACCATCCGCTCGGGCACCAGCACCTATCCGGCGGTGCAGGCGTATCGGGATCTGTTGGCCGATGTGCGCTTCATCCTCGGGTTCGGGACGAAGATCGGCTATGCGGCCGACTGGTCGGAGTATTTCGGGCACCAGCCCGGCGACGGCAGCGGCGACGTTTTCTTTCATCTCGACCCGCTCTGGGCGGACCCCGAGATCGATTTCATCGGCGTCGACAACTACATGCCGCTCTCCGACTGGCGCGACGGGTTCGAGCATGCCGACGCGGCCGAGGGCTGGCCAGCGATCTACGACCGCGCCTACCTGCAGGCCAACATCGCGGGCGGCGAAGGCTTCGACTGGTTTTATGGCAGTGCCGTGGACCGGTCGGCACAGGTACGCACCCCGATCACCGACGGCGCCGCCAGCAAGCCGTGGGTGTTTCGCTACAAGGACCTGCGCGCCTGGTGGTCGAACCCGCACTACGACCGCCCGGGCGGGGTGGAAAGCGGGACGCCGACGGCGTGGGTGTTGCAGTCCTGACGCGTGCGCAGGAAACCGAATTGCCGCAGGCGCTCAAATGGCAGGTGGCGCGTGCTGACGAGGATTACGACGCCGCCCTTGTTGAGGCGCGACGCATTACCGTGGACACCACCCGGA
>JBBQHZ010000252.1:0-2543 GCA_038324445.1 Rhodobacterales bacterium
GCATGCGGGCGGCCCAGGACGGCACATTCGCGCGCGACCATCGCGGCCTCAGCCGCCGCTTCGGGACGCAGGCCGTGATCCACGGTGACAACCCACAGACCGACGCCGTAAACCCGCGCCCAGTCATGCGCCAGCACCAGCATCGCCATGCTGTCCCCGCCGCCAGACACGGCAAGCGCCAGTTGCTCAGGAAAATTCGGGCCCAGAAGCTGGCCCAACTGCCCGGCGAACCGGGCAGTCAGACTGTCGTTCACTGACAGCCCAGACGCCCGCGTTCTGCCTGCGCTTCCGCGACCGAGGCCGAACCCGGATACCGCGCCGCCACTTCGCCCAGCGTCACGCAGGCTTCGTCCACCTGACCCAGTTGAGCAAGGGAAACGCCCAGCGAGGTCAACGCCGCGGGCGCGCGTTGCCCGTCGGGTTGCGCGGTGAAGCTGTCAAGGAAGGCGCGCGCCGCAGGGCTCCAGCGGCCCTGATTGGCCTCCGCCTCGCCGCGCAGGTAATGCGCTTCGGGGGACAGGGGGCTGCCGGGATAGGTGTCGGTGAAGCTTTGCAACAGGATCGACGCATCGGCAAAGGTGCCTGCCTCGAAGGCAGCGCGGGCGGTGTTGAAATCCGCCTCTTCCGCCACGGCAAGGCTGGCGCCGCCGGTGTCGGGCAAGGGCTGCGTGCCGATCGTGCCGCCGCCCGAGGGCAGGGGTGCCGGCGCGGGAACGCCCGACTCGGGCGTCACACCGCCCAGCGACGGCGTATCGCCCAGCGAGCCGACATCGCAGGCAGGCTCCAACTCGCACAGGCGAAACTCCAGATCGCCGATCCGGTTGGTGCCATCGCGCACCACGCTGTCGATGTTGATCTGCAACCGCTCGGTCAGCGCGGTCAGGCGCGTCACTTCCGCCTCGATCGCGTTCACGCGGTCGATGGTTCCGCCGCCCGCACCCGATCCACCGGCCCCGCCCGTGGTGTTCAACTCGCCGCGCAGGCGTTGGATCTCGACGTAGAGAACCGACAATTCCTGCCGGATATCTGCCAGCGTCTGATCCTGTGCCGCTGCGGGCCCCGCAAGGGGCACCGCGATCAGGGCTGCGCAAAGGGCCGCCTTCAGGGTTGGGGCCAGCCGCATCCTACACGCCCGCCCCGGCAGAGATCACCGTGACGGCGCGACGGTTCTGGCTGTAGCAGGCTTCCGTCGAGCAGATCTGGATCGGCCGCTCCTTGCCGTAGGAGATGGTCCGCAACCGGCTGGCGGGAACGCCTTGGCTGGTCAGGTATTCCAGCACCGCCGAGGCGCGGCGGGCACCCAGGGCAAGGTTGTATTCCCGTGTGCCCTGCTCATCGGCATGGCCCTCGATCAGGGCGGTGAATTCGGGGTTGGACAGCAGCCACTGCGCCTGACCGGCCAGCACACCCTGCGCTTCGCCCGACAGGGTCGACTGGTCGACTGCGAACAGCACCCGGTCGCCGACCACCTGGCTGAAATAGGCCGGGCTCGACGGATCATTGACACCGCCCGTGCCGAAACCACCGGCCCCGCCAGCGCCCCCGGCACCGCCCGCAGCATCACCGTTCAGGCCGCCGCGCGAACAGCCCGCCAGGGCCACGGTGCCGATCAAAAGCGCCACGCAGGCGACGCGAAGGTAGGAAAGATTCATGGGCTCGGATCCTCGGATTTTGTTTTCGACTTGATACCACGGGCGCACGCCCTGCGGCAACTATGACTGCAAGGGCGACCATGCCGGGTCCGACGCCATGCCGGGTGTCGCCACCCTTTGCAGGTTCCGTCCCGAGATGTCGACCGAATAGACCGCCGGCGCGCCGTCATCGCCGGGCGTCTCGCGGGTGAACATGATGACGCGCCCGTTCGGGGCCCAAGTCGGGCCCTCGTCGAGGAAGGACGAGGTCAGCAGCCGCTCCTGCGAGCCGTCGATCCGCATCACCCCGATATGGAAGCGCCCGTTCTCCTGCTTGGTGAACGCGATGTAGTCGCCGCGCGGCGACCAGACCGGCGTGCCATAGCGGCCCGTCCCGGCGCTGATCCGGCGCGCCTCTCCGCCACCGGCGGGCATGATGTAGATCTGCTGGTCGCCCGAACGGTCGCTTTCGAACACGATCTGGCTGCCATCGGGGTTGAAGCTCGGGGCCGTCTCGATCGATGGCGCCTCGGTCAGGCGCAGCCGCGTGCCCGTCGCCAGATCCAGCGAGTAGATGTCGCTGTTGCCGTTATCCTCCAGCGAGAACACCACCGTCTGCCCCGACGGCGAGAACCGCGGCGAGAACGTCATGTTGCCGCCCGGAATGGCCTCCAGCGGGCGGCGCTGCACCGTGGCCACGTCCATCAGATAGACCTGCGGGAAGCCGCTTTCATAGCTGGTATAGAGGATCTGGTTGCCTTGGGGCGAGAAGCGCGGGGCCAGAACCAGCGCCCGGCTGTCGGTCAGATACTGCACATTCGCGCCGTCGTAATCCATGATCGCCAGCCGCTTGAGGCGGGCGTTCTTCGGCCCCTCCTCGGCGATGAACGCCACGCGGGTATCGAAATAGCC
>JBBQHZ010000253.1:0-2533 GCA_038324445.1 Rhodobacterales bacterium
CATTTCCGCCAAGATGGGAGCTGCCAACACGCCAGCCTATCGCGGCACGGCCTATGTCGTGTTTGAGGAGTTGAACCTCGGCGCTTTCGGAAACCGCCTGCCACAGATCAGCTTCGAAGTGTTCCGCCCCCTCGCGGATCCCGATGCCGCCGAAGGGCTGGTCAAGGCGGTGACAATGATCCCGGCCTCGGGCGAGTTCACATACGCGACCGCGCCGGTCAAGAAGACCACCGGCTCCGGCGGCGCGACGGTGGCGGAGAACCTGAACGCAATCGCCGACACCGCCGACATCGTAGTGGCGCTGGACCGGCTGCAATCCTTGGCACCCGAAGTGGAAAGCGTGAGCCTCGTCGTGGCTTGGTTCGGCGACGATCTGCGCGCGGGGAACTGCAAGGTGCGGCCCGGCGTCGAGGTCTCGGCCAAGGCCACGACGCCCTCGGCTTGGGTCGTGAACGGTGTTGCGCGCAACGATGCCTTCCTCGTCAGCCGTGACGCTGAGGATCGTCCCGTCTATGGCGGCACGCCCGCCGACTTCGCAGTGGTGCAGGCGATCCAGGAGATGAAAGCGCGGGGCCTACGCGTGACCTTCTATCCTTTCATCCTGATGGACGTCCCGCCCGGCAATACCAAGCCGAACCCCTACAGCGCCAATGCCGCCACCTCCGGCCAGCCAACCTTCCCTTGGCGCGGCCGCATCACCTGTTCTCCTGCAGCGGGTTTTGCGGGTTCGGTCGACAAGACCGCAACCGCCTCGACCCAAGTATCGGCGCTGTTCGGTACAGCCACGCCCGCGAACTTCAACGTGTCTGGCACCACAGTCAGCTGGACCGTTCCCGTCGGCGAGTGGGGCTTGCGCCGGATGATCCTGCACTACGCGCATCTCTGCAAAGCCGCCGGGGGTGTGGACGCCTTCCTGATCGGTTCGGAAATGCCCGGCCTGACCACCATCCGGAGCGGGGCCAGCACCTACCCAGCCGTCGCGGCTTATAAGAGCCTCGCCGCAGCCGTGCGAACCATCCTCGGCGCTGGGCCGAAGATCGGCTATGCTTCCGACTGGTCGGAATACTATGGGCATCACCCGGCCGACGGCAGCAGCGATGTGTATTTCCACCTCGACGCACTGTGGTCAGACGCCAACATCGATTTCGTCGGCATCGATAACTACATGCCGCTGTCGGATTGGCGCGACGGGTTTGACCATGCCGATGCGGCGCTGGCCCCGGCCATTTATGACCAGGCCTACCTGCAGTCGAACATCACCGGCGGCGAAGGGTTTGACTGGTTCTATGCCAGTGCTCTGGACCGGACGACGCAAACCCGCACACCGATCATGGATGGCGCGGCAGCAAAACCATGGGTGTTCCGATTCAAGGATTTGCGCGCCTGGTGCCAAAACCCGCATTTCAACCGACCCGGCGGGGTGGAAAGTGGGACGCAAACCTCATGGGTGCCGCAGTCGAAGCCCGTCTGGTTCACCGAGCTGGGCTGCCCGGCGATTGATCGCGGCACCAACCAGCCCAACGTCTTTTTCGATCCGAAATCCTCGGAGAGCTTCACGCCCTACTTCTCCCGCGGCGGGCGGGACGACGCGATCCAGCGCGCCTATCTCGAGGCCAGCTTTCTGTTCTGGGGCGCGTCGGCCAACAACCCCGTGTCATCGGTCTATGGCAACCGCATGGTGCATGTCCCCGAATGCGCCGCTTGGACCTGGGACGCCCGCCCCTATCCGTTCTTTCCAGAACTGACGGACGTCTGGACTGACGGCCCCAACTGGCGGCTTGGGCATTGGCTCACCGGGCGGCTGGGCGCGGTGTCACTGGCGGCGCTGGTACGCCACCTCTGTCTGCGGGCCGGAATGCCGGAGGAATTGATCGACGTCTCCAGCCTCTGGGGTGCGGTCGAAGGCTATGTGATCTCCGCTTTGGAAGCCCCGCGTGCGTCCATTTCCACGCTGGCCCGGCATTTCGGTTTCGATGCTGTCGAGAGCGAGGGGCGGATCAAGTTCCTGATGCGCGGTCGCATTGCCGGTCTGACCATCAATCCGGACAGCATGGTTGCAGCCACTTCTGCGCAAGGCGATGTGATGGAACTGACCCGCGCGCAGGAAACCGAACTGCCGCAGGCCCTGAAGTGGCAAGTCGCGCGGGCCGACGAGGATTACGATGCGGCACAGGTCGAGGCGCGGCGCATCACGGTCGACACCACCCGCATTGCCTCCGAGTCCTTCCCGATGGCGATCCCCCCTGAAGAGGCCGAACGCCGCTGCCGCCGCGCCTTGATGGAGGCATGGGTGGGCCGTGAAAGTGCGGTGTTCCGCTTGCCGCCCTCGCGTCTGGCGCTGGATCCCTGCGATGTGATCCTGCTCGACCACGATGGCCGCCTGACGGAAATGCGTCTCGTGTCCATCGCCGACTCCGACCTGCGCAGTGTCGATGCCGTGCGCCAGGACCGCGCAGTTTATGATCTGCCGCCCGGCGAGCCTCGACCGGCGTCCTTGTCGACGCCGACCGTGTTCGGCAAACCGGATGTGATC
>JBBQHZ010000254.1:0-2527 GCA_038324445.1 Rhodobacterales bacterium
CAAACGCGGTCAGGAGCGCAGCCACCTCGCCGACCCGGAGCGGTGGAAACTGATCGGGCTCGAGACGCTCGATGGCTCGGTGCTGCCGGATGGCGCCTATGCGGTTGCGGATGGCACGAACGCCAACGGCCAGCGCAATACGCAAGGCCGTGTCACTTCGACCTATCACAGCGCCAATCTGGGGCGCGGCATCGCGATGGGGCTGGTGCGGTGCGGGCCCGAGCGGATGGGCGAGCTGCTGGAGTTCACCGCAGGCAAGGACAAGACGGTGCAGGCGCGGATAGTCGATCCGATGCTGATCGACAAGTCGGGAGAGCGGCAGGATGGCTGAGGCAGCGACCGTGCGCGACCTGGGCGCATTTGGCAAGAATACCCTGCGCGGCGATCTGGCCGATCCGAAACTGCAATGGGTGGCCGGTGAGGTCAGCGGGCAGGGGATGCCGGGGCCGGGGCAGGCCCGTGTCGTCGGGATACGTGGCCTGTGCTGGATGTCGCCCGATGAACTGCTGATCCTGACGCCGCGCGATGAGGTGGCCGCCGCCGTGGCGAAGATCGACGCGGCGCTGGAGGGGCAGCATCATCTGGCGGTCGATGTCTCGGACGCACGGGCGGTGATCGCGGTCGAGGGTGTAGGGGCGGCAGAGGTGCTGGCCAAGCTTGCGCCAGTCGACCTGCACCCGGATCACTTCCCGATCGGCGCGTTCCGGCGCACGCGGCTGGGCCAGATCGCGGGAGCTTTCTGGCGCGAGGAAGGGCGGTTCGTGGTGGTCTGCTTCCGCTCGGTCGGGGATTATGCGCTGCGGCTGCTTACGGCGTCAGCCAAGGCCGGTCCGGTCGGCCATTTCTGACCGCGCCGGAAAATTCACGAATTTTCCATCAGGCGCCACACAAAATTCGCGAATCTTGTGCGCCCGACACGGTCAGTCCGCATCCGACGGGGCGGTGCCTTTCGGGCCTTCGTAAGGGCGGAACCCCACATCCTGCGCCGCGCCGATCCGGGCGATTTCCGCCGCGACGACATTATCGTCCAGCCGCGACCAGGGTGCCGCGCCCGAAATCAGCCCGGCCGCCGCCAGATCGGCATGCACGCCCGCGAAATCGACCTCGCCCCAGCTGGTGCGGCTGGGCCGGTTGGCGTGATCCTCGATCCAGTTGCGGATCAGGTGGTTGCTCGCCACCGCCTTGGCGCCTTGAAACGCACGGATCTGGCGGGCGAATATCTGGTCCAGATCGCCGTCGCGCCGCGCGATCACGCCCACCTTTTGGTCCTTGTTGCCCACCAGCGCCAGCAGGTGCAGCGGCGAGCAATCGACGCCGATGATGTGGGTCGCCGCCTTGTAGGCCGCGATCTGATCCTGGAACGAGTGTTTCTGCGGGTGAAAGACGGTGTAACCCTCGGGCTCAAGCCAGCCTTCCAACAGCGTCTCGCCCACCACGCTGCCGCGCTGTGCGGGCAGGGCCGAGCGCGAGATGTAGATCTTTTCGGGCCCCTTGGGCTCGATTCCCTTGCCCGCATGGGCGTTGATGAAGGCGCGGAATTCGGGCGCGCCCTCGATCATCTGGAACATGCCAAAGCCCTGCCGGGGAACATGGACCCGGTCGACCCGGACCGGATCGGCGATGTTCAGCATCGGGACGTCGACGCCGAGGGCCTGCAGGAACGGGCGGTAGACATCGGCCACATGCTCGGGCCGGTTCTGGAATTTCGGCACATAGAGCACGCCGTCGATCTGGCCGCGCAGGGCGTCGAGCGCCCAGATCCGGCTGATCGATTCGACCAGGAAATGGCCGAAATGGCCGAAGAGCGGGCCAAGGAACAGCCAGTTGCCGGGCAGGTGGCCGATCTCGTCCTCGGGCGGCAGTTTGGGCGCCTGGGTGACCTGACTTTGGCCGCGCCAGGTAATGGAATTCTCGACCAGAGACCCGTCCGGCAACAGCACGCCCGACTTCTGCACCGACTGGTTGCCCAGCCCCTTGGCGGGGGGCACGACGATCCCGCCGTCCACGACGGTGATGTGGTTGGCCACGCCGCCCGAGATATCGGGCACTGCAAAGGGTGCATCCAGCATCGTTGACTCCTGCGCGGGCGGTTGACCGCTTTCTTTCGTGATACTCTTTGTACCCGAACTGGAAAGAATGTATGGCGCGTTTGCCATATTTTTGCCGAATCGAGAATATTCAATGCAACAGCGGCAAGGTGGCCCCGGCCCCGCGCCGTTGCATGCCGGACCCTCCGGCCCCAGCGAAAGAAGGCCCAGATGCAGCGCCATACCGCTATCGAGATCATCGGCGCCGAAGCCGCCCTGCTGCGCGCCCGCAAGAACGAGTTGCGGCGCTACCCCTCGCCCGAGAGGGACGGTGACAGGCTTTATCCGCTGGCCTCGCCCACGGTTGCGCCGAGCTTTCAGATCGGGCCGAAGGAAACGATCTATGCCATCGGATCGTGTTTTGCCCGCAACGTCGAACGCGCGCTGCACGCGGCAGGCAAACGGGTGCTGAGCCGCGAGTTCGATCTGGGCGAGATCGG
>JBBQHZ010000255.1:0-2512 GCA_038324445.1 Rhodobacterales bacterium
GGGCCTGCCAGTCGTTGGGTCACGTCGCAAAGCAGCTGAGCCAAAACGCTTCCGCATGCTGCAATTGTGCCGCTCGGGCGGCTGCGGCCTCGGATGCCTCTTCATCCTCGCCCCATTGCGCCATTTGCCAGACCTCATCGATTCGGCTGATTTCCCATGCATCCTTGGCCGATAGCCGCCTTTCGGCCACCGCCAGCCCAAGGATCAGCGACCCGGTCAGCGTGACCAGATCGTGCAGCGCCGTCATCGGAAACGGCGCCACACCGGCCACCGCCTGTGCCAGCCGTTCCACCGCGTCGGCAGGTTGCGCCACCGGCACCACGCCCACCGTCACCCGAAGAGCGGCGCCATAGCGGTCGGTGGCCCAGTCCAGCAGCGGATCCCACGCCTCTGCCTGACGTTGCGTCAAGTCCTGCGGCCCCGAGGCGCGATAGCACAAAAGGTCGGTCTCGCCGTAGCTTGCCAGCATCGCCGCGACCTCGGCATGTTGTGGCGCGACGCGCTCTATCGCCGAATTGGCCGAGCGGGTATGCGGCATCGTCAGCGGCTTCACCTCGCCCTCCTGCGCCGCCCATTCGGCGGCGACAGCGTCGGCCATGGCGCGCGTCGGCAGCATCAGCGGCAGCTTGCCGGGCGTGGCCACGCCGCGCCCGTCCAGCATCACGCGGAATCCGCCCTCGACCGCGACAACCTCGACCGTCGTCCAGAACCGCTTGGCCTTCCACTCGCTCATGCGGCCCCCCAGATGTCCGACAGCGCGCCGCCAAGCTCGCGGAACTCCGGCAGCACCCGCACGGCGCCGGCCAGCGTCAGGTCGGCAGAGGGGTGATAACCCCAACTCACGCCCAAACCCCGCACCCCTGCCGCCCGTGCCATCTCCATGTCGAAGCTCGTATCGCCCACCATCACCGCCCGGTCTGCCGCCACGCCGACCTCCTCCAGACAGGTCAACACCATCGAGGGGTGCGGCTTGGACGGATGGTGATCGGCCACCTGCACCGTCTGGAACAGCCCGGCCCAGCCATGCTCCTCCACCAGAAAATCAAACCCGCGCCGGGTCTTGCCCGTCGCCACGCCCAGCACGACGCCTGGCAGTTCGGCCAAGGCGGCCAGCGCCTCCACTGCACCGGGATAAAGCGGCGACCGGCCCTGCCCCGTCTGCCTCAATCCCGCGAAACTGTCCTTGTAGGCCTGCACCAGACTGTCCTGCTGCGCCACATGCTGCGGCGCCAGCCGCGAAAAGGCCTGCGGCAGCGACAATCCGACAATCGACAGGATCGCGCCGCGTTCCGGCGCGGGCAGCGCATGGGACGCAAACGCCCCCTCCATCGAGGCCACGATATGCGCCTGACTGTCGACCAGCGTGCCGTCGACGTCGAAGATCACCAGCCGCGCCGTCACAAAACGTCATCCTCGAACGGATCGGCGGGCACATCGCGCGCGTCCCAGCCCAGCGTTTCCCATGTCCGCCCCATGTGATCGGGCAACGCCGCCGTCAGCGTCAGCATCGCCCCCGTCATCGGGTGCTTCAACGTCAGGCTGCGCGCATGCAGATGCAGCTTGCGGCTGATCTCGCCGCCCAGTTGCGCGCCCCAGCCGTCGCCCATGTTCTCCTGACCCGAGCCGCCATACTTGCCGTCGCCGATCACCGGATGCCCGATCTCGGCCATATGCGCGCGCAACTGGTGCGTGCGGCCCGTGATCGGCACCAAGGCGCACCAACTGACCCGCCCGCCAAGGTTAGACAGCACCGCGTAATCCGTCTCGGCCCGCTTGGCGCCCTCGACATGCGCGATCTCCGCCACCGGGACGCAGCGCATCTTCTCATTCTCGCCGCCCTTGCCATGGCCCGGCGCCTTCACCAGCCCCAGCTTGATCGTGCCCATCTTCGGAAACGGCGCGCCCGCGACGGCCGCCCAGTAGATCTTGCGCGTCTCGCGCGACCGGAACGCATCGGTCAACGCCTTCGCCCCCATCCGCGTGCGCGCCAGCACCAGCACGCCCGAGGTGTCCTTGTCCAACCGATGCACCAGCCTCGGCTTGTCCTCGTAGCCGAACATCAGCGCCTCGGCGAGGCCGTCGACATGCCGCACCTGCCCGGTGCCGCCTTGCGTCGGCAACCCGGCAGGCTTGTTGATCGCGATGATGTGGTCGTCGCGGTAAATCACCGCGCGGCGGATCATCTCGGCGTCGTCGTCCGAGATTTTCGGCACCCGCACCCGGTCGGGCTCCGGCGCCGCCGTGTCGGGTAACGGCGGAATGCGCACCGTCTGCCCGACCTCGACCCGTGTCGATGTCTTGACCCGCCCGCCATCCACCCGGATGTCGCCCTTGCGACACAGCTTTTCCACACGCCCTTGCGGGATATGGGGGAAATGGCGGCGGAACCAGCGGTCCAGCCGTTGGTCGCCCTCATCCGCGCCCACCACCAAGGTTTGAACCGCACTCATGCAAACACCCCTCGCGCAACCCAAAGGCCCGCCACCAACCCGCCAATCGACAGCACCACCGA
>JBBQHZ010000256.1:0-2489 GCA_038324445.1 Rhodobacterales bacterium
TGGCGAAGGCCACAATCTGCGCCTCGCGCGTGATCATCGCATCGAGCAGCCCGGCGCCGCGGGGGGTGGAGGGGTCCAGCAGCCGGTGCGCCGCCTCACCCATGGGGGTGAAGCGGGCGAAGGGGGTGATGTTGGCCGAGATATCGGCATGCACGATCTGGGTGTTGCGCGTGAGCATGAAGGAGGTGACCGCGATGCCGATCGCCGCCCCGGTGTTGCGCGAGAGGTTCTGCAGGGCCGCGGCGTCGGCGCGAAACTGCGGCGGCAGCGTGGCGAAGGCCAGCACGGTCATCGGGTTGAACACGAAGCCCATGCAGAAGCCCTGGATCACCAGGGTGGTGGTGATCATCGAGGACGGCATGTCCGGCGTCCATGTGGTCATGCTGTGCAGGGACAGCCCCAGGCCGATCAATCCGAAGGCCATCAGCTTGCGCTGATCGATGTAGCGCCCGCCCAGGCGCGAGGCGATCACCATGGCCACCATCGTGCCCATGCCGCGCGGGGCCAGCATTAGCCCGGCCTCCGACGGCGGGTAGCCCGACAGCTTCTGCAGGAACGGCGCCAGCAGGGCGGAGCTGGCCATGAGGATGGCGCCGGTGCAGAACATCATTGTCATGGAGGCAACGTAGTTGCGGTCGCGGAACAGGCCGCGCGGGATCAGCGGCCTGTCGGCGGTGAACATGTGCACCATGAACAGGTAGAAGCCGAGCCCGGCCAGCACCGCCCAGACGATGATCTCGGCGGAGGTGAACCAATCCTCGCCCTGGCCGCGGTCGAGCATCAGCTGGAAGCTGCCGATCGCCAGCACCAACACCGCGAAGCCGGTCCAGTCGAAGCGCAGTTCCCGGTGCTGCGGCGATTTCGGCATGAACAGCAACAGGCCGATGGTCGCCATGATGCCGAATGGCACGTTGACGTAGAACACCCAGCGCCAGTGGAACCAGTCGGTCAGAAAACCGCCCAGGGTGGGGCCCATGATCGGGCCGATCATGATGCCCATGCCGAAGATCGCCATCGCCTGGGCGCGCTGCTCGAAGGGGTAGATATCCAACATTGTCGCCTGGGCAAGCGGCGCGAGTGCGGCGCCGAACGTGCCCTGCAGGATGCGGAAGGCGATCATCTGCTCCAGCGTCTGGGCCAGGCCGCAGAGCACGGAGGTGGCGGTGAAGCCGATCATCGAGAAGATGAACAGGTTCTTGCGCCCGAAGCGGTTGGCCAGCCAGCCGACCGGCGCGGTCATGATGGCCGAGACGATGATGTAGGAACTGAGCACCCAGGTGATCTGGTCCATCGTCGCCGAGAGGCTGCCTTGCATGTAGGGCAGGGCCACGATCGAGATGGTGGAATCCAGGATCTGCATCAGCACCGCGGTCATGGCGCAACCGGTCAGCAGCCTCCGCTGGCCGAGCCCCAGGGGGGTGACGACGGCCGCACTCGCCGGTATGCTGGCGCCGGACACGGCCCGGTCAGCGCGGCAGGAGGTCCGAGACGTGGCGGACGTGGCCGGTATCGATCCGGACGACCACGCTCATGCCCGCGCGTAGCTCGGGGTCACCGGGGGCGCGCTCCACCTTCACGCGCAGCGGAATGCGCTGCACCACCTTCACCCAGTTGCCGGAGGCGTTCTGGGCCGGCAGGATCGAGAACTCGGCACCGCTGGCCGGCGAGATGCTTTCCACGATGCCGCGCCAGACGCGGCCGGGATAGGTGTCCACCGTCACCGTCACCGGATCGCCGATCGTGACATGGGTCAGGTCGGTTTCCTTCGGGCTCGCCTCTACCCACATGCGCTCGTGCGAGACCAAGCCGAAGGCGGCCATGCCGGATGTCATGTACATGCCGGGCTGCAGGCTTTCCACTTGGGTCGCGACGCCGTCGAACGGGGCGGTGAAGGTCGCCTTGCTCAACTGGCGCTCCGCCTCGTCCACCGTGGATTGGGCCATCAAGTATTGCGGCATCGTGCGCACGTCGACATCGGGGTCGCCGCCCAGCTTGGCCAGCTGGACCTGCGCATATTCCGTCAGGCTGGCCACCACCGCCTTGTTCGCGGCAAGGCGGAAGCGGATGTCGTCGTAGTCGGCCCGGGTGACGCCGCCGCCGCGGACCAGGTTGCCATAGCGTTCGAAGGCGGCTTGGTCGGCCTGCACCTTGGCGTCCTGCGCCTCGATGTCGCGCAGCATGCGCTGGTAGTCGACCTTCATGGCGCGCAGCGACATCTCCACCTGCGCCAGATTGGCGCGGGCGCCGTCAAGCGCGATCTGGAATTTGTGCGGGTTGAGACGGAACAGCACGTCCCCGGCCTTCACCCGCTGGCCCTCGCGCACCTTCACCTCGACGACGGTGCCGGACACGTCGGTGCTGACCGCGACCTTGGCGGCGCGCACATAGGCATTGTCGATCGAAATGTAGCGGCCACCGTTCAGCCAGTAGAAAAAGGAGACCACCGCCACCACCGCGATCCCGCCGAGCATCAGCAGCGGGCGCAGGAC
>JBBQHZ010000257.1:0-2437 GCA_038324445.1 Rhodobacterales bacterium
GCGAACCGCATCACGCCCGCCGTCTGCGTGTTCGGCCCCGCCTTCTCCAACACGCCCTCCGGGTCACGCATCAGGGCCGCGTGAAAGAAGGTCAGGGTGAAATCGGGCTGGAACGCCCCGATGATCGCCACATTTCGATCCCTAAGCATATAGACCGGGTGGCCCCATTTCGCGACTTCCTCCAGCCCGGCACCAAGCGCCAGCGCGCGCAGATGGGCCAGCCCCTCGGCCCAGATCCGCGCGGAACAGGCAGGCGTGTCGAACCGCTCGCATCGCCCACAGCCCTTGGCGAAATACGTCTCCACCTCGGTGATCATCGCCATGGCAAAACCCTCCCGCCCCTTGCAGCATAGCCGCAGCGTCCTGCACACTCCATCCCGCCGCTTCTTGGCGGTTGACCGCGCGCCAGTCCGCCGCAATCAGCCCGCCCCCTTCCGCCACGGGCATTTCTTGTGTAACCTCAGGGAAAAAGGGGCCTTACGGCCCGATGACTGAGGAAGGCACGAGCGTCATGCGTCTGATCGCCCCAAATTTTGCTGTCCGCAGCCTGACCCTGCTGGCGCCTCTGGTGCTTGCGGCTTGTGTCGGCAACCCGTCCGATCTCGATTTCGATTTCCGCCCCAACGCGCCGCGTGGCGAGGCGGCGGTGGCCGACCGGCCCAATCCAGATGATCGGGGCCTGATCTCCTATGACACTTATCAGGTTGCCGTGGCGCGGCGCGGCGACACGGTCGGCGACGTTGCCGCCCGGATCGGCCTTGGCGCGGAAGAACTGGCCGCATTCAACGGGCGCAACGTCGGCGACGGCCTGCGCGATGGCGAGGTGCTGGCCCTGCCGCGCCGCGTGGAAGGCGGCGGCGGCGCTGGCGGCAACGACATCGCCTCCATCGCGCGGGGTGCGATCGATGCGGCGGATGCGGCATCGGGTGGCGGCTTCCCGGCGGCCACGCCGCAACTGCCCGGCGGGCAGGAGCCGGTGCAACACCGCGTCGGGCGCGGCGAGACGGCCTATTCCGTGGCGCGGCTTTACGGCGTGTCGGTGCGATCCCTGGCGGAATGGAACGGGCTCGGCTCGGACCTCGCGGTGCGCGAGGGCCAATATCTGCTGATCCCCATTGTGGTGGAAACCGCCGCCCCTGCCACCGACGGCCGCTTCGGCACCAGCGTGGCGCCCCTGCCGCCGTCCTCTGCGACGCCGCTGCCGGAAAGCATCGCCGCGACCGCCCTGCCCTCGCTTGAGGGCACCGGCACCGGTGCCACGCCGGCCCCCGCGCCGGCACCGGCCCCCGCGGCGGCACCCGCCCCGGCCCAAAGCGACGCGCGCCTGATCCGACCCGTCGAGGGATCGGTGCTGCGCGGCTTCGGCTCGGGCAACGAGGGCATCGATATCGCGGCCTCCACCGGCACGGCCGTGCGCGCCGCCGCCGACGGGACCGTCGCGGCCATCACCCAGGATACCGACGAGGTGCCGATCCTTGTCATTCGCCATCCCGACGGATTGCTGACCGTCTATGCCAACATCCAGAACGTGCGCGTCGGGCGCGGCGACACGATCAGCCGCGGACAGGCCGTGGCCGAGGTGGGCGGTGGCAGCCCGTCCTTCCTGCATTTCGAGGTGCGGCGCGGCTTTGAAGCGGTCAACCCGGCGGAATTCCTGCCCTGAGCGGGGAAGAGAATTCCGCCCCCTGACGGGGTGGGGACAAGGCGCCCGCGCGCCCTTCGGGCGTAGAGGTTTTCGGTCGCGCCCTCCGGGTGCAAGGGGGGGCACGCGCCCTCCGGGCGCAGGCATTGCGCACGCGCCCTGCGGGCGCGAGGGGAGCACGCCGCCGTCAACCGGGCTGCCTGTGCTGTGCCGAAGAGATGAGTTTTTCTTCCAAGCTGAAACAGGCGGGCGCAATGCGCTTGATCTTGCCGATTGCGAAGGCCCCCGAACGTGCGATTTTGCGCCTTCAGGAAATTAGGGCATGATGCCCGACGTCAGGTGACGGAGGTTGCCGATGTGGGATCGTATCCTTGACCGGATGATGCGCGATTTCGTGCAGAGGGGCGCTCTGGCAGTGACCTATCCCGATGGCACGCGCCGGGTTTATGGCGAGGCAGGGGCCGCGCCTGTCGAGGTGACGTTGCACGATCGCAGCTTGCCCCGGCGTCTGGTTCTCAACAGCGATCTGGCGGTGGGCGAGGCCTATATGGACGGGCGCCTGACCATTTCGGGCGACGATCTGAGCGGGTTTCTGGCATTGGCCGCCATCAATGCTGCCCTCGGCGACCGCGTGTGGTGGCGGGCAATTGTTGGGCATCTGCAAAGGGCGCGGCGCAAGATCGACCAGTGGAACCCGGCGCCCCGCGCCCGCGCGAACGTGGCGCATCACTACGATCTGTCCTCCGACCTCTACGATCTGTTTCTGGATGCCGACCGGCATTATTCCTGCGCCTA
>JBBQHZ010000258.1:0-2433 GCA_038324445.1 Rhodobacterales bacterium
CCAGACATCGGTATAGACGAAGTCCGCGCCTTCCAGACCTTCGGCGTGCTTCTCGGTCAAGGTGATCCGGGCACCCGTGGTTTCTGCAAGGGTCCGGCACCGGGTGACAAGGTCGGCGTCGGGCCAGCAGCTTTGCGGGCCACACAGGCGGATATCCATGCCGATCATGGCGGCCCCCACCAGCAGGGAAGCGCCCGTGTTGTTGCCCGCATCCCCCATGAAACAAAACGCGATGTCCGAGAGGTGTTTGCGCGTGAATTCCCGCATGGTCAGCAGGTCGGCAAGGATCTGCGTCGGATGGAAATCATCGGTCAGGCCGTTGAAAACCGGCACGCCGGAGAACTCGGCCAGGATTTCGGCATCCTTTTGTCCGAACCCGCGATATTCGATGCCGTCGTAGAACCGACCCAGCACACGGGCCGTGTCCTTCATGGTTTCCTTGTGGCCGATATGGCTGCCCGACGGTCCCAGATAAGTGACATGTGCGCCTTGATCGTAGGCCGCCACCTCGAACCCGCTTCGGGTGCGGGTGCTGTCCTTCTCGAAGATCAGGGCGATGTTCTTGCCCTCGAGCCTGGGCCGTTCATAGCCACCCGCCTTGGCCATCTTGAGGCTGGCGGCCAGTTGCAACAGGTGCCGGATCTGGTCCGGGGTGAAATCGAGCAGTTTCAGGAAACTGCGTCCGCGGAGGTTCTGTGGCATTGGGAATTCCTTCAGATTGCGTCGCGGATCAGCGGACAGGTCATGCAGTGAGAACCACCACGCCCGCGCCCAAGTTCCGATCCGGGGATGGTGATCACCTCGATACCCGCCTTGCGCAGCAGGGTGTTCGACCAGGTGTTGCGCTCGTACCCGACGACGACGCCGGGCTCGAGGCAGAGGAGGTTGTTGGCATCGTCCCACTGTTCACGGGCGGATTCGTAAGCATCGCCGCCGGTGGGAACCGTGCGCAGTTTCTTGAGACCAAGGGCGTCGGCCACGACTTCCAGAAACGGTTTCGTTTCCACCTCGACGGCGATCTCCTCGCCCTTGCCGGGGCGCAGGCTGGTGCAGCGAATAGCGTCGGTCACTTCGGTGAACACGGTGACCAGATCACGGTCGCAGAAGGTGAACACGGTATCGAGGTGCATGGCGCTGCGGGATTTGGGGAACTGGCAGGCGATGACGCGTGTGGCGCCGCCCCCTGCGAAGAGCGCGCGCGCGACCTGACCCACCGCTTGGGGCGTGGTGCGCTCGCCCATGCCGATCAGCACGGTGCCGCGACCGATGGGCATGACGTCGCCGCCCTCGACCGTCGCGGGGCCATGATCGCGCGTCGGATCGCCCCACCAGATCGGAAAGCCCGCCTCCTTGAAATCGGCGTGAAAGCGGTAGATCGCGGCAAGGTTCAGCGTCTCCAACCGCCGCGCGGGCCAGCGCATCGGGTTGAGCGTGACGCCGCCGTAGATCCAGCAGGTCGTATCGCGGGTGAAGATGTGGTTGGGCAAAGGGGGCAGGATGAAATCGGCGGGGTCGAGCATCGGGGCCAGCACGCCCTTGACCTTGATCGGCAGTTCGGCCCGGCTCATGCCGCCGATCAGGATGGTGGAAAGCAGGTCGCCGTCGACTTCCATCAGATGCGCCATCAGGTCATCCGAGAGGCCCACGCCCACCGTGTTGTCGTTGATCCGCGCCTCAAGCAGCCAGCGGCGGGCCTCCCTATCGGCCATGGTTTCCGCCAGAAGCTGGCGCAGAAACACCACCTCGACCCCGCGATTGCGCATCGCATCGACGAAGGTCATGTGCTCGATCCGGGCCTGTTTCACCCAGATCACGTCGTCGAAAAGCAATTCGGCGCAATTGGCGGGGGTCAGCCGTGCCATGGCGGCACCGGGTTTGTGGACAAGGACACGGCGCAGTTTGCCCGCCTCGGAATGGACGCCGTAGGTGAGTATCATGTCGGGGTTCCTTGCAGGAGCACGCCAAGGCTGAGGGCGGCCATGATGATGATCGTCAGGCCCACCAGCACCGGCCAGACAAAGCGCAGCCAGCGCTCATAGGGAACGCGCGCGATGGCGAGGCCGCCCATGACGACGGCGGAGGTGGGCGTGACGAGGTTGACAACGCCGGTCGCCGATTGAAACGCCGTCACGACAAGGCTGCGATCGACCCCGGCGAAGTCACCGACCGGCGCCAGGATCGGCATGGACAGGACGGCGAGGCCCGAAGTTGACGGCACGAAGAAGGCCATGACCACCTCGATCCAGTACATCACGTTGATGAACACGACACGGTTCAGGCCGGCGACGGTGCCTTCGGCCCAGTGCAGGATGGTGTCGGTCATGTGGCCTGCATCCATGATCACGACGATGCCGCGCGCCAGCCCGATGATAAGCGCCACACCCAGAAGATCGCGCGCGCCGCCGACGAAGGCCTCGACCACGCCCTTTTCGC
>JBBQHZ010000259.1:0-2366 GCA_038324445.1 Rhodobacterales bacterium
GCCCCGCGCCGCCATGGCCACCTGCACCCCGCTTGGCGGAGCAGAACTAGTAACGAGCGCGGGCTGACCGAAATCGAGGCGGTCGATCGCCTCCGACAGCTCACCGTGCACGGCGTCGACGACAGTCTCGACGTTGATGCCAGTGGCCACGTGGTGGACGAACCAGACGAGGGTGCCCACACAGAGCAGCGCTAGAAGCAGCGCGCCCGTGACGCCGAGGTGCGGCACGAACTGCACCTCTTCGACAGAATGGACTGTGCGCAGCACCACCAACGCATAGGCGAAGGTGCCAAGGAAGATGCCGAGCGCATACTGATTGCCACTGTCGCGCACGAAGTTGCGTAGCAGGCGCGGCCCCATCTGGCCGGATGCCAGCACCAGTGCGGCCACGGTGATCGAGAAGGTGGTGCCAGCGACACCTATGGTGGAGGAGGCCACGGCGCCGAGAAGGGCCCGCGCCCCGGCCTCGCCCCCGGTGTAGACCCATCCATCCCACACCCAGGGCAGCTTGGTATCGGTCTTCTCAGCCAGGACCACCGCCTCACCCAACACTACGCTGCCCAGTACAAGGAGGCCCGGCCGGATCCAGAAGATGTCTCCGAGCGCTTCCAGCCACGCCCGCAGACGGCTATTCACCGCCGGTCTCCGGCTGGGTGCTGTTCCGCGTCGCGCGTGGCTTGCCAGCGAGGCCGCGGCACGTCGTGCCCCGCGGCCGGCCAACCTTCGCGTTGCCGGGCACGGTCGCCGTCGGTCTCCTCGGTTTGGTCATGGAACAGCACCTGTGTCGTCGGGTATGGGAGGTCGAGGCCGGCCTCGGTCAGCGCCAGCTTGACCGCCTCGATGGCGCCATCGAGCGCATCCAGCGCCTCGCGCCGGCGCGGCGGACTGATCCAGAAGCGGGCCACCATGTCCACGCCGACGGTGCCCAGGCCGGTCACCAGTGCCTCGGGCGCCGGGTCGGCCAACACGCCCGGGGTGGAACGGAGGGCCCGCACCACGACTTCGCGCGCGCGGGCGATCTCGTCCCCGTTGCCGATCGTCATTGCGAACTGCAGCCGGCGCTTCTCGTACGCAGTGATGACCTCGATCGTGTCCGTAAAAAGTGACGCGTTGGGGATGAGGATACGACGGTTGTCATAGGTTCGAAGCACCGTCGCTCGGATCCAGATATCCTCGACGGTGCCTTCCTGATCCCCGTGCCTGATCTGATCGCCAAGGTGGAACGGGCGAGTGAGCAGGATCAGGATGCCGGCGAGCAGATTCTGCAGCACGTCGCGGAAGGCAAAGCCGATGGCCACGCCACCAATGCCGAGAAGGTTGAACAGGTCGCCGGCGGAAACCGAAGGGAACGCGACGGCCGACGCCATCAAGAAAGCGACGAGCGTGACGACGCCGCCTGCGATGCGGCCCAGCACCGCCGCCGAACTGGTGGAGGCCTCACGTAGAGACGCCGCGCGGGTCACCGCGGCGCGGACGCCGCGCACGACGATCAGGCCGAGGCCGAAGATCACAAGGCCGAGCACCAACCCTGGCAGGATGACTGCGGTAGAACTACTCAAGGCGTGGAGGCGGCTCAGCGCTTCATCGAACATCATGGGATCTCGGTTGGCTTGATGGCGCGGAACATCTCGGGGCGACGTTCGACTGGGCGGCGGTAACGCTGTGGGTGCAAGTCATGAAGCGGAAAATGTCATAACGCGGAGTCAGCAAAACTGACCGCGGGGCAACAACGCCGCTAGCGCCGATCTGAGGTCGATTGGTAAGTTCATCGCCTCGCTGGCAGATCTGGCGCGTCATTCGGCGTCGGCTGCCGCTCCAACTCCGCAATCAGCCTTTTCATTTGCCCAATTTCACGCACCTGAGCCTCAATGATCCCATCGGCCAGTTCACGGACGCGAGCGTCGCGGATGTGCGCCCGTTCGCTCGTCATGATCGCGATGGAGTGGTGCGGGATCATCGCGCGCAGATATGAGCCGTCATCGACGGTTTCCTGGCTTCGTACCAGCCAGAGTGCGGCGGCAAACGCCACGACGCTTGCAGCGAGTATTGCCGCGTTTGCTCGCGCATTTCGGTACATCGCCAGCATGAACAGCAGCATGATTACCGCCATGGTGGCGCCCATCACGACGGCCATCCACGCGCGCGTCTGGCTGAAGAACATATGATCAAGGGCGTAGGTGTTTAGGTACATCAGCCCAAACATCACGAGCGTGGATACAAAAATCATTGCGCCGAACCGGATGTAGCTCATCTACCGTACTTCCTATCCATTGTGTGGAATGCGCAGCAACAGAGGACGACCGCGCATTCCAATCCCGCAGATGCAACCCGACCTGCCGGGGGGTAATCCAGCCGCGCAGTACGCA
>JBBQHZ010000260.1:0-2343 GCA_038324445.1 Rhodobacterales bacterium
GGAATTGCGTCCGATCGTCGAGAAACTGATCACGCTGGCCAAGCGGGGCGATCTGCATGCGCGCCGTCAGGCCGCGTCGCAGTTGAAGCAGGACGCCTATGTGGCGAAACTGTTCGACATTCTCGGCCCGCGCTATGCCGAGCGTCAGGGCGGCTATGTCCGGATCATGAAGGCCGGCTTCCGCTATGGCGACATGGCACCGATGGCGATCATCGAATTCGTCGAGCGTGATGTCGACGCCAAGGGCGCCGGCGACAAGGCCCGCGTTGCGGCGCTGGAAGTCGAGGCGGACTGATCGCCCGGCTGATCGTCCCACTGGTCGTCGGGTCGACAGAGATATTCAAAGGACGCTCCGACACTGTTCGGGGCGTCTTTTTGTTTTAAGGGCGTCGGATTTTATACGGCGCTGAAGGCGCCGGTTTCAGCCGTGCTTTTCGGGAGATGTCCGCGCCGAATCACACTGCATTTGCTGCAGCAACGCGGGCAACCGTGCCACGGTGCTTGGCGAGACGGGCGTCTGGCCAAGGTATTCCAACAGATCATTGCGCGTCCCGGAAGAAAGCTTCATGAGACGGGCAAAAAGATCGGGGTCGATCCTTCTGGTCATAGGTCTCACCTGTAAACTAACGATCCCATCATCTACCTTGACCCCCTCTTGGGCAAGCTGTCTAAATGGACATGTCTATTTTGGTAGGTCTTATGACAAAAGCGCCGGTTCTTGATTTGCTGCTACACGAGCTTTCGTTGGCGGCCCCGGCGGGCTTTGCCGTGGGTCTGCACATCCGATATGTGTCGCCGCTGATCATGGTGAATACCTACCCGGACCGCTGGCAGGAGGTTTATACGTCGAAGCTCTACGGCCTGCGTGACCCGACCCTGGCCTGGGGGCTGAGCCATACGGGGACGCGCCGGTGGAGCCAGATCGGGCTGCCCGATCCCTTCTCCATCCTCAAGGAATCCGCAGGTTACGGGCTGGTTTTCGGGATGATCGCCTCGATCGGGCCGATGTCGTCGCGCACGATCGCGGGCGCAAGTCGGTCGGACCGCGAGTTTACCGACGATGAAATGGAACTTGTCTATCGGATCGTGCACCGGATGCACGATCTTTCCGAACCGCCGGCCCGCCTGTCAAAGGCGCAAGCCGACGCACTGAAATGCATCGCGGAGGGGGACCGCCATGCAGCTGCTGCCGCAAAGCTTGGGATATCCGAAAGCGCCTTCAAGGCTCGACTGACGTCTGCCCGTCAGAAGCTGATGGCGCGCACCACGGCGGAAGCCGTCCAGCGCGCCAAGGAATACGGATTGATATGAGCGACTGGGGCGCAGCCCCGCAGGAGTAACCCGTCTCGCGGTGCATCGTTGACCACGATTCACCTAATGGGGAGACTCAAGATGCAAACCACGACCCTGTCCTTCGACAACTTTCACCACCATGGTCCGCTGTTCACCAACATGCTGCGCGCCCGCCACCGCACCTTCATCGAGGAGATGGGGTGGGAAATCCCCTCGGAAGGGGACATGGAATTCGACCAGTACGACACCGCCCAAAGCCGCTGGGTCTGTGTCCATGACGGGTTTCGCGTGCTGGCCGGTGTGCGGCTGACGCCGACGACGGCATCGTGCGGGATCTACAGCTACATGGTGCGCGACGCGCAGCGCGGTCTGCTCGATTCGATCCCGGCCAATCTGCTGGATGAGACGGCGCCGATTGCCGAGCATATCTGGGACGCCAACCGGTTGTTCGTGGCCGAGGGGGTGGAGACCGAGATCCGCAAGGAAGTGCAGTTGTCGTTGATGGGGCACATGGTGCGGTCCGCCCGCGCCCTTGGGGCCACGACGTTGCTGGGCCTGTTGCCCATCGGCATCCCGCGGCTGGGTCGGCGGTTGGGCATCGACATGGTGGCCGGAGGGCCGGTGATGAAGATCGGCGGCGTGGCGCACCGGTGCTATTTCGTCACGATGGCGTCCAAGATGCATTGAGTGGTAGATCGGCACCATGGCCGATCTGTTCGACACCGGCGCAAAAGGCGCGGATACGCCCAGGGGCCCGAGGCCCCTGGCGGACCGGTTGCGGCCTGCGACCTTGGCCGAGGTCATCGGGCAGCAGCATCTGTTGGGGCCGGAGGGCAGCCTGCGGGTGATGCTGGACAGCGGCGCGTTGTCGTCGCTAATCTTTTGGGGGCCGCCGGGGGTGGGCAAGACCACCATCGCGCGGTTGCTGGCGGATGAGACGGCGCTGCACTTCGTGCAGATCAGCGCGATCTTCACCGGCATGCCGGACCTGCGCAAGGTGTTCGACACGGCGAAGATCCGGCACGCGAACGGGCAGGGGACGCTTCTGTT
>JBBQHZ010000261.1:0-2331 GCA_038324445.1 Rhodobacterales bacterium
AGGCCGTCAGCACGCGTTCATGACTGAAACGCAACACGGCCTCTGGCGCGCTGGTGCCGTCCGATGGCAGACCCTGCACCAGAATGCGCGCATCGACCAGTGCGGCGACAAGGGCCTGTGTCGCGGCATCGGGCGCGGCCCGGGCCAGCGCCGCCCGCCCCAGCACCAGCGTGCCGCCGCCATCTTCGGTCAGGGCGCGGACAAGGGCGGGCAGCTTGTCCCGCGCAGCCTCGGGCACGTCGCGCAAAGCCGCCTCTGCCTGATGGCCGATAGCCCCCGACAGCCCGCCCAGCGCCGCGTAGTCCGCATGGGTCAGCGTCAGGACGGGCTCACCCTGCGGCACATCGCCCAGCCGCTGCCCGGCAATGCGAACGCGGTTGGCGGCGGCATGGTACAGCCGTTCGAGCGCGAATTGCAGCAGGGGCAGCGCGGCAGGGTCCTTGGTGACTTCTTGCAAGATGACCTCGTCAAGCCCGATGCCCGCAGCGTCGCATTCATAGGCGATCGCGGCGGCCACCGCTGGGGCACGCACGATCTCGCCCAAGGCATCGGCGGCGGGAGGTTCGAGCCCAAGCCCCTGGCGGGCGTTGATCAACTGACCAAGCGCGGGAATGGCGAGCGCTTCCTCCCGCGCGTTGGCCCGCAGCGTGGCGACGACCATAGCGCGCCCCGAGGCAACCAGTTGCGCGATCAGCCCGGCATAAGCGGCGCGTTCCGGATCGGACACCCGCTTTGCGAACAGCGCCTCGAGCTGATCAACCAGCAGGAGCAACCTAACGTCGGGCAATGTGTCGAGGTGCTCTTCAGCCTTGCGTCGCAGTCTTGCGCGATCCAGCGCGCGCAGGATCGGTGCGGCATCGCCACCAGCGAGGAGGTGCCGGGTCAATGCCACCGCCTCTGGGTAATCTCCCTCTGCCAGATCGGGAAGGGCGCCGGGCGCAAACAGCGACTGGACCAGCGCCAGCAAGGGCGTTTCGGTTTCCGGAACGGTGATGGCGATGCGCAGGTGGGGGTCAAGGTCCTGCATCCGCGGGAGAAGGCCCGCGCGCACCAACGAAGATTTGCCCGTCCCGCTTGCGCCGTCGATCAGCAGGAACCCCTGGCCGGTTTCCAACCGTTCGCGGGCCCGTTCGACTTCGGAGCGGCGGCCGAAGAATACTTCGCGGTGTTCGGCACCAAAGGCGTTCAGGCCGACAAACGGCGCGCCGCGGTCTTCGATCCGCCACTGCCGGGCACTGCCAATCCGGTTGTTCGCCTTCAGCCAGGCTGTCAGGTCGGCCTGCAGCGCGCCTTCGAAATCGTCAAGCGTAAGGAAGCTCTTGAAGGCGGCCTTGAAACCTTCGTCGTCGTTGACGAAAAAGTCGGCCATGAACCGGTTGACGGACTGCAGGTCGGCCAATTGCCGGGCTTGCTTAGCCTCGTCATTGGCAAGGGCGGTGATTGCCGCGGCGGTCTTGCGGTAAACCAAGATTTCAGGCGGGGCGCTGTCTCGCGCGCGGCGCAGGCGGATGGCTTCCAACACTTCAAAGGCGGTGCCGGAGGGATACCGTTCGCCCTCGCGCGGGGGCGGCATGCGGGCGGCGAAACCGGGTGGGAGGGGGGAGCCGAGGCGCGACCACAACACGCCCACCACAAGATCGAACCCGCCGATCTCGGCGATCTGTTCCTGAAAGCCGGTATGGGCGGAATAGTAGCGGTCCTTTTCCCAGCAATAGACCTTGATCGCGACATCGTCGAACAACCCCTCCAGCCGCCGCGCCACCCGTTCGACCGCCATCCGCTCGGCGGCCACGTCGGAGGGGGAGGAGACGAAGAGGCGGATGAGGGCGGTCATTCGGCAGGTGTCAACGGCGGCAGGGGCGGGTCGTAGGTGTCGCAGTCCTCGGGCAGGGTTAGGTTGGTGAGACCCAGTTCCTGAGCAAGCCCCTCGGTCGAGGTGTCGGGGCGGCCCCTGATGCGGGGCAGGTAGCGGCAGGCAACTTGAAGGATATTGCCGGGTGTCGTGAAGCTGCTCCACAGGCGTAACGTTCCGTCCCCACCCCCGCTGACCACGCGGTTACCATCGGGCGAGAAAGCGACGCTATTGACACCTCCAAGGAAACCGCCCTCATGCCCGCGGAGTGGCTCGCCCAACTGCGCACCGGTGGCTGTATCCCACAGGCGCAGCGTACTGTCGTCTCCCCCGCTGACAATGCGGGTTCCATCGGGGGAAAAGGAGACGCTGTTGACCCCGCCCACGTGCCCGCGCAAGGGCTCTCCTAGTGCCGCACCCTTGATAGCATCCCACAGGCGCAGCGTACCGTCGTCTCCCCCGCTGACAATGCGGGTTCC
>JBBQHZ010000262.1:0-2324 GCA_038324445.1 Rhodobacterales bacterium
GGATGCCCAGCAGCACGAAGTTGATCACGACCGATGAGCCGCCGTAGCTGACAAATGGCAGCGTAATGCCGGTGATTGGGATCAGCGCCAGATCGCCGGCCATGATCACGATCGCCTGCACCGCCAGGATCGCCGTCACGCCGATCGCCAGCAACATGCCGTAGTCTGCCGGTTGCCGCACGCCGATCCGCAGCCCGCGGCACGCCAGCACGATATAGAGCGCGATCAGGAACACATCCGCCATAGCGAGCTTGCCCAGCCAGCCCAGGACCGGCAGCAGGCCCGGCACCAGCAGGCGGAAGTGGATCAGTGCCAGGCCCAGCGTCTTCAGCATCGGGGCGAAGACCGCCATGAAGGTGACCGCCAGCGCCAGCGCCGGGTCGCTCTCCCACAGCGATTGCAGGCCGGTGATGACGCTGATCTCGCTCAGCCCGAACAGCGGCAGCAGCCCCGCCCGCATCAAGGGCGCGAACCAGGACAGCGGGAACAGCACGAGAAGTGCCAGGTTCAGCGCGATGATGATGGTCCGCATGGGGCCTCCGTTTGTCGCCTATCTGCGCGGGCAAGGCCCAGCAGGGCAAGGGGACTATTCGGCCGCCGGTTTCACCGCAGCCAGCGGCACCACATTGTCGCGCGAGGGCGCCTCGATTTCGGCCGTCTCGAAGCCGTAGCCCAGCGTGGGCAGGATCGCCTGCAACTGCGCGTCAAGCTGCTCCAACTGGCTGGCCACGATGGCCTCCTCGGTCTCGACCTGTTCGGACCATCGCCGGATCTCGCGCAGGACATGCAGCGCCTCGACGATACGGGCCTGCTGCGCCTCGGCCTCGGTCTGGCGCTGGGCCAGAAAGTCCTTGGCGCGCGTCACCTTGGCATCCGAATAGACATCGGCCAGTTGCCGCGCCTGCTGGCTCATCTGCGCGGCGAGCGTCAGGACATCGGATTCGAGTTGCCCCATGTCGGGGTGGTCGCGCAAAAATGAAATCCGCTCGCGCACCTGATCGAACTCGGACGACAGGGTGAATACCCCGGCCCGGTCGGCGGTGTGGGCGATGTGGTAGGCCCGTGCCACGTCCTGCATCGAGACGCGAAACTCTCGGTGCGCGCGTTCAAGGTTCAGCACCCGGACCGAGGCGGGGACGAAGAACAGCAAGAGGCCGAGGAGCAGCGTCACGGCGATCTGGATCACTGGCCCGGCCTCGGGGAATGCATAGGGGCCAAAGGTCGCCGTCATCGTCAGCCAGGGCATCACCCCCAGCGCCGACAATACCGTGATGCCCAGCGCCGAGAGCGCGAGCGCCGAGATCAGAAACAGCGACAGGGCATGAAAGATCTGCGTGACCCGCAGGGTCGCGGAATGGAACGTCACCCCTGATAACCCCCCGGGACACGGCAAAATCCGGCCCTCAGGATAGGCGATGACCCACCGGGGCTACAAAGGAAAAAGGTTAACGAAACCTTTCTGTCGCAAAAATCGTGACAATCAGCCGTGCGCTTGCCGGATCGCTTCCAGATAGGAAACGACAGCGACTCAGCGCAAGGTCTCGATCGGGCCATGCGGCAAGCCGCGCACGAACTGGTGGACGTAGGGATCCGGCGTGGTGTCAAGGTCGGATGCCGGTCCCTCCCACCTGATGACGCCGCCGTGCAGCATGGCGACGCGGTCGGCGATGGCGCGGACCGAGGACATGTCATGGGTGATGGTGACGGCGGTGGCGCCCATCTCGGTCACGATCTCGCGGATCAGGTCGTTGATGACGCCCGCCATGATCGGGTCCAGCCCGGTCGTCGGTTCGTCAAAGAAGATGATCTGCGGATCGGCGGCAATGGCGCGGGCAAGGCCCACGCGTTTCTGCATGCCTCCCGACAACTCGGCCGGCAGCCGGTCGGCCACGTCGGGCGACAGGCCGACACGGCGCAGTTTCTCGATGGCAATCGCCCGCGCCTCGGCCCGGGGCCGCGCGAGCGAGCCGCGCAACAGGCGAAAGGCGACATTCTGCCAGACCGGCAGCGAATCAAACAGCGCTGCGCCCTGGAACAGCATGCCGAACTGCGCCAGAAAGGCGTCGCGCGGGGCGCGCGTCACGTCCTGCCCGTGCACGGTGATGGTGCCGGCATCGGGCAGGGCCAAGCCCAGGATGCACTTGAGCAGCACCGATTTGCCGGTGCCCGACCCGCCGATGACCACCAGGCTTTCGCCGCGCGTCATCGTCAGGTCCACACCCTGCAACACCCGGTTGGCGCCGAACGCCTTGTGCACCCCTGCGAGCGTGATCATGCCGTGAAAAACGCCTCTGTCAGGACAAAGTTGGCGGCCAGGATCATGA
>JBBQHZ010000263.1:0-2318 GCA_038324445.1 Rhodobacterales bacterium
AGAACCGACAGCGCCTCGGAGCAGATGGAGACCAGCGTGTTCATCGGCGCGTGCTGCATCATCGAACTGGTCGGACCCTCTGCCCCCATCACGGCCCGAACCGTCTGGATATGGGTCAGATACATGAAGATACCCGTCATCAGGTACACCATGAAATTCCCACGCAAGGCGGCGTTTCGCGTGCCGAGAAAGGTGAACATGAAGTAGAAGGCCGCGATGAACAGCAACGACTGGAACACGGACATGGCAATCGACAGCACCGCGTTGCCGTGGTTCTTGCGCACCTTCCGCGCACTGGCGTGGTAGGTGACTTCCAGAAAATTGAAGATCAGGCCAAAGGCCGACCGTGACTGCGTTCTGGATTCAAACATTCGCCCGTGTCCTTGCCTGCCCGATGATGGTCAGCATTCTTGTTGCGCCAAGCCCTTAGGCTTTGCTTGCCGTTCCCACCAACCCGAACGATAACGCGTCAGGTCTTAACATTCAATTCAACCGTGAGCGAGCGCATGGATCACCCGAAACTTGTTGCCGTGATGCGCGAGGCGGCCCTGGAAGCCGGCGAGGCGATCATGGAAGTGTATGGCGCCGAGGATTTCGAGGTAAAATCCAAATCCGACAACAGTCCCGTGACCCTGGCCGATGAACGCGCCGATGCGATCATCTCGCGCCATTTGCGCGCGGCCTTTCCCGGCGTGGTGTTGGTGACCGAGGAACAGGCAGACAGCCACGCATTGTCCGCGGCCGAGTTCCTGATCGTCGATCCTTTGGACGGCACCAAGGAGTTCATCCAGCGCCGGGGCGATTTCACGGTGAACATCGCGTTGGTGGTGGATGGCGTGCCGATCCGCGGCATCGTCTATGCCCCCGCGCAGGGGCGGCTGTTCTATACGAACGCTGATGGGGTGAGTGTCGAGGAATTCGGTCCGTTCGACCCTGCAGCGCCGGGTCGGGTCGAAAAGATCGGGGTAGCGAAGCCCGATAATAGCGCGTTGCGCGTTGTCGCGTCTAAATCGCATCGCGATCAGGCGACGGATGACTACATCAACAAATATGCCCATGCGGATATGAAAAGTGCGGGCTCGTCGCTCAAGTTCTGTCTGGTGGCGACGGGGGAGGCGGATATCTATCCGCGTCTGGGCCGCACGATGGAATGGGACACCGCCGCCGGCGATGCGGTTCTGCGCGGTGCAGGCGGCGTGATGGTCCGGTTCGAGGATCACGGACCCTTCACCTATGGCAAGGGCGGTTTCGCCAACGGGTTTTTCATCGCCCATGCACCGGGGGTGGAGTTGAAGCAGCCATGACGGTCTGTTGCGTCATTCCCGCGCGCTACGCCTCGCAACGGTTTCCGGGCAAGCCGTTGGCGATGCTGACGGGCGCGACGGGGCAGTCGCTGAGCCTGATCGAGCGGTCGTGGCGCGCGGCGCAGGGCGTTTCCGGCCTCGATGCCGTCTATGTGGCCACCGACGATGACCGCATCGCCGAGGCGGCCCGCGCTTTCGGCGCCGAGGTGCTGATGACCTCGTCCGAGGCGCGGAACGGCACGGAACGCTGCGCCGAGGCGCTGGAGATGCTGGGCGATGTCGAGATGATCGTGAACCTGCAAGGCGATGCGCCGCTGACGCCGCCATGGTTTCTGGAGGAGTTGATCGCCGGTTTGCGCGCCGATGAAAAGGCAGCGCTGGCCACCCCGATCCTGCGCTGCGACGGCGAAACGCTGGCCGCCTTCAAGGCCGACCGCGCGGCCGGGCGTGTCGGCGGGACGACGGCGGTTACTGACACAAGCGGGCGGGCGCTCTATTTCTCGAAGGAAGTGGTGCCGTTCACGGGCCGCGATTATGCGCCCGATGCACCCACGCCGGTGTTCCACCATGTCGGCGTCTACGCCTATCGGCCTTGGGCGCTGCGCGCCTATCCAAGCTGGTCTGTCGGTCCTTTGGAGACGCTGGAAGGCCTGGAGCAATTGCGGTTTCTGGAAGCGGGTTACCCGGTTTTGTGCGTCGAAGTCGAGGCGCGGGGCGCGAAGTTCTGGGAGTTGAACAACCCCGAGGATATCCCGAGGATCGAGGCCATGCTGCGAGAGATGAGCGCGCCGTGAGCGTGCCGCGACTGAGCGTTGTTGTTGCCAGCGCCGGTCGCCCCGAGGCGCTTCGGCGCTGCCTTCTGGGGCTGCATCAACAGGCCCTTCCGGGGCTGGAGGTTGTGGTGGTGGCCGATGCCGCCGGGCAGGAAGCGGTGCGAAACCTGCCGGTCCGCGGTGCGTTGAAGCTTCTGCCCCAGCACCGTCCCAACATCTCTGCCGCCCGCAACGCGGGCAT
>JBBQHZ010000264.1:0-2316 GCA_038324445.1 Rhodobacterales bacterium
ATTCGTTGTAACCCAACGCCGCGACGGTGCGCCGCGCAGTGGTCAGCCGCGCCTGCATCGGCGTCAGCACAGGTTTCGCCACACCCGGCAGGCGCGGCAGGGGTTGCCCCTGCAACCGGGTCAGCGAGGCGATGCGGGCAACCTCTTCGACCAGATCCGCCTCGCCCAGCACGTCGCTGCGCCAGCTTGGCACATGCGCCATGTCGCCTTCGATGCGGAACCCCAGCGCGGTCAGCGACCGGCGCTGCTCCTCGGGCGGGATCACCATGCCGACCAGCGACTGCACGCGGTCGGTGTCCAGCCGGTAGGCCCGCGAAACGTCGGGGACGGCGCCCGCCACCACGACATGCGACGCCTCGCCACCCGCGTTGTTGACGATGGTGCGGACGGCATGCTCCAGCCCTTCCAGCGCGAAACCGGGATCGACGCCCCGCTCGAACCGATAGCGCGCGTCCGAGTTGATCTTCAGCGCGCGGCCCGTCCGGGCGATCTGGATCGGGTGCCACAGCGCGCTTTCGACCAGCACGTTGACGGTGTCCTCGGTCACGCCGCTCGCCAGCCCGCCCATGATGCCCGCGATGCTCTCGGGCCCGTTGTCGTCGGCGATCACCATCATGCCGGGGATCAGGGCATAGGTCTTGCCATCCAGCGCCTCTATGCTCTCGCCCTCGCCGGCGCGGCGAACACGCAGGTGACCGGCCACCTTGTCGGCGTCAAAGACGTGCAGCGGGCGGTTGCGGTCATAGGTGAAGAAATTTGTCACATCGACCAGAAAGCTGATCGGCCGCAACCCGATGGCGCGCAGCACGTCCTGCAGCCATTGCGGCGAAGGGCCGTTCCTGACCCCCCGGATCAGCCGCGCCGCGAACAGCGGGCAGCCGTCCTGCGTATCGGGGGCGATGGTGATGTGGATCGGGCAGTCGAAAGTGGCGGGCACCGGCACGACATCCCGCGCCCGCAGCGTGCCCAGTCCGCGCGCTGCCAGATCGCGGGCGATGCCGCGGATGCCCAGCGCGTCGCCCCGGTTGGGGGTGATCTTGATCTCGATTATCGGATCGACCTTGGCCGGGTCGTTCTGCGCCAGCCAACCTACGAAATCCTGCCCGACCTCGCCCGAGGGCAACTCGATGATGCCGTCGTGCTCCTCGGACAGCTCCATCTCGCGCTCGGAGCACATCATGCCAAAGCTGTCGATGCCGCGAATCTTGCCCACGCCGATGGTCACGTCGATGCCGGGCACATAGGTGCCGGGCTTGGCCACCACGACGGTGATCCCGGCCCGCGCATTGGGCGCGCCGCAGATGATCTGCTTTTCGCCCTCGTCCGTCAGCACCTGACAGACTCGCAGTCGGTCGGCATCGGGGTGTTGCGCGACCGAGACGACATGGCCGATGGTGAACCCCTTCAGCCGCGCGCCCCGGTCGGTGATGCCCTCGACCTCGAGCCCCAGGTCGGTCAGCGCCTCCGCGATCTCGGTCACAGTGGCCTGCGTCTCGAGGTGGTCCTTCAGCCAGGACAGGGTGAACTTCATCGCGCGTCTCCCTAGGGTCGGCGGCGGTCTTAGCGGATCATCCGGCCAAGGGGAAGCGGGCGGCCGTCAGCCCGGTTCGGCACGCATTTCCCAGGACTGGCCGTCATAGCTGCATTCGCCCATGAAGGCGGTGAACCCCGAGGGGAACACCTTGGCGTCGAACTCGATCGTGGCCCAGCCCCAGTTGGTGGAGGCGTAGCCGTCAGGGCCGGTCAGCATGGCGGTGCAGGGGCCTTCGCCCGGGCCGATCCAGTAACCGGCATGGGTGCCGCGATTCTCCATCGCGCCGGGCAGGCCTTCGACATAGACGAATGCCATGTCGTTCTCGCCATAGGGGATCGACAGGACGGCGACATTGCCGACATCGGCCTGATAATAGACGATGCCGCCATCGGTCATCCAGGCCTCGTCGGCCAGGGCAGGGGCAGCAAGCAGGATCAGCGCAAAGGCAGCCTTCATGGGCTCAGGGTCCAGTACAGAAAGAGGGATCGGTTCGCGCGGGTTTCGCGCGCCGCAGGAGGCAGCCTAGGCCAAGGGCCGGGCAAGGGGAAGGGCCGAAAGCCGCACGCGACACCGGATGTTGCGCCAGCGATAACGCTACGGGCTGCCGGATGTGTCCTGGCGCGGGTTGGCCTTGCCCGTGGCCGGACCTCGCCCCAAGCGCGCCACAATGTGGGGACAGACAGGACAGGCTGCACAAGAACGGGGGCAGGCGCGATGGACATGCGTGGCGTGACGATGATTGCCGGGGCGATCTGCCTGTTGGCTGCGCCGGTGGCGTGGAA
>JBBQHZ010000265.1:0-2281 GCA_038324445.1 Rhodobacterales bacterium
CTGCAGCATCAGGGTGCGGATATCGTCATGGTGGGCGGCCATGTATTGCATCTTCTCGAACACCGAGTTGCCCTTGAGATGCGGCATGCCGCCGGTGATGACGCGGCCGACCTCGCCCTCGGCATGGACCTCCACCGCCGAAATCATTCTGGACATACGCATGGGGTGATCCCTTGTTGAGGTGCAGGCGGACCCTGTCCGACGCCTTGCCGCCTGTAAAGCCTCCGCCGTTGCCGCGCCGCGCAGGATGCCGCTAGTCTGGGGCATGAACCGCTTTGCTGCCCTTCTGCGCGCCATAAATGTGGGCGGCACCGGCAAGTTGCCGATGACCGACCTTGTGCGCCTGTGCGAAGGCGCCGGGTTCGGCGATGTCCGGACCTTCATCGCCAGCGGCAATGTGGTGTTCTCGACCGACTTGCCCGAGGGCGATGCACGCGGCGTGCTGGAACGCGCCTTGAGGGAATATGCCGGCAAGCCGGTGGGCGTTTTCGTGCGCAGCGCGGACGAGTTGGCGCGTCTGGTCGCGGGCAATCCCTTCGCGCAACATCCAGGCAACAGGACTGCTGTGCTGTTTGTCGACACGCCGCTGTCGCAGGACGATCTGGCCGCCGCGCGCGGGGTGGTGCGCGAAGAGCTTCGCCTTGGCCCCCGCGCTGTCTATCTGCACTACCCCGACGGCATGGGCACATCCAAGCTGCACCTGCCCGCCGCGGCGCAGGGTACCCAGCGCAACATGAACACCGTCGCGCGGCTGGCCGTGTTGGCCGCGGGGGACTAGCGTTCAGACCGGGCCGGTATATTCGCCACGCGCCGGATAATTCTTCTCGATGGCAAAATCGACCGCTTTCAGCAATTCGCTGAAATGCGGGCGGACGAAGGGCATGGTCTGGACAGACATGTAATAGAGCGTCCGGTCCGGGTTCATGAGGAAGAGGCCCGGTTCCGAGAACAGCGCCGGCTCCTCGATCCCGATCGAGGTCTTGCCGCGAGAGGTGGAGATGTAGAGGCCCCAGTCGCGCGCCACGGACAGCGGCAGGCCATAGCCGAAGCGCAGCGCGCTGGCGCCGATCTTGTCGCGCATCTGCGCCGCCCGCTCGGCCCCGTCGGAGGAAATCGCGATCGATCCTACGCCACGCTGCGCGAAGTCGCCTGCCAGCTTCTCGAACTCGGTCAGATAGGCGGCGCAGATCGGGCAATGCAGCCCGCGATAGAAACAGACGACGGTGCCCCGCGCGCTGGCTTCGGTGGCAATGTCGAAGCCGCCCCCGCCGACCAATGGGACCGACAGGGCAGGCACGGCTTGGCGGGGCATCAGCATCTTCATCGTTCCCTCATTTGATCTGTGCGCATCCAACCACGGGTTGCTGCACCCGTCCATACCGTCCTTGCCATGCATCCCCGGAACCAGGTGCTCGGCCGGGCGTTGACCCCGCTTAACCAATGAAAGCCCGACATGACTGATGACGACCTAGACGATGAAGTGAAGCACGCCGAAGTCGTGAGCACCCAGGCAGAACGCGAATCCGCCCGCGCCGCCGCTTCCAAATCCTCCAAGGTCGTCTACGAGGTGATCCGGAAAGAAGGGTTGGAGGAACTGGCGCGCCCGGCGCTGTCGCTTGTATTTTCCGGTATCGCCGCCGGTATCCTCATCAGCTTTTCGGTGCTGGGCGAGGCGACGCTGCGCAGCTACCTGCCGGATGCACCGTCGAGCTACCTGATCGAGAATGCGGGCTACAGCCTGGGATTTCTGTTGGTCATCCTGTGTCGGATGCAGCTTTTCACGGAAAACACCATCACCACCGTGCTGCCCTTCATGGTCAGCCCCTCGGCCAGGCTGTTCGGGCGAATCATGGGGCTTTGGGGCCTTGTCCTTGGGGCCAACCTTTTCGGCGCCTTCGCGGCGGCGGCCGTCATGGCCCATACCTCGGCCCTTGCGCCCGATGTGCAGGACGCGGTGCGCAGCCTGTCGGAACACGCCACCAGCATGGGCGGCCTGCAGGGTTTCACCCGCGGCATTCCCGCTGGCGTGCTGATCGCGGCCATTGTCTGGATGATGCCGCAGGCATCGTCGCAATCGTTCTGGATCATCGTGTTCTTTACGTGGCTGATCGCGGCGGGTGATTTCACCCACATCGTCGCGGGCTCGGTCGAGATGGCTTTCCTGATGCTGGAAGGCCGCCTCGATGTCACATCGGCCGCTTTCGACTTTTTCCTTCCGGTTCTCGCGGGTAACGTGGTGGGAGGCACGGCGATTTTTACGCTTCTGGTCTGGGGGCAGGTC
>JBBQHZ010000266.1:0-2278 GCA_038324445.1 Rhodobacterales bacterium
TTGATGCGCCATTGGTTCAAGCAGTTGCCCATCGCGGCGCCATCGGTTCAAGCCCGATGGGCGACGGCGAACGCGGTCGAGGATGGCATCGGCAAAAGTAGGTTCGTCGATGACGTCGTGCCATGCTGTGACCGGGAGCTGGCTTGTGATGAGGATCGAGCCTCGCCCATGGCGGTCTTCGACGATTTCCATGAGGTCGCGACGCTGACCAGCGGTCAGGCGGTCCGGGCCCCAGTCGTCGAGGACGAGCAGGTCGGCCTTCACCAGCGATCGGAACAGGCGCGGAAAGCGTCCGTCGCCATGGGCAAGTTCGAGATCGGCGAACAGGCGGGGTAGTCGCTGGTAGATGACGGTGAGGTTGTCGCGGCAGGCCCGCTGACCCAAGGCGCAGGCAAGCCAGGTCTTTCCGACCCCGCAGGGGCCGGTCCTTCTCGGCGATGTAAAACATCGCCTGCCAGGCAGTGGATCATCAGGTTTCGGGCATCCTCGATCCAGCGTCCGGTGGCGAGTTGCTGGAACAGGGCCGGTCCAGTTTGCGCGGGGTCCGGAAGTCGACATCTTCGATGGCGGCCCCGATGTGGCGCAGCCTTGCCGCGCGCATGCGGGTCTGGAACCGGCGGGTATTGCGGCTGGCGAGCTCGCGGTCAACCAGCAAGCCGAGCCATTCGGTGTGGCTCAACTCTGCGGTGGCATCTTGCGTCTGCAAGTCGATGAAGGCCTCGGCCATGCCGTCGAGCTTCATCTGGCGGAGCTGGTCTAAGGTGGGGTGGGTCAGCATTGTCTGTCCTTTCAATGGAAGTAACCGGGGCCGCGGATATTGCCGTGCTGGATCGCGGGCCCGTCCGCGGCGGGATCGGGCCGGTTGCGATGCAGGTTGTTCTTCAGGATCGAGTTGACCGAGGAATAGGACCGTGCCCCGATCGTGAGCGCCCGCTCGCAGGCCGCTTCCAGCGCGATCGGGCCATGTGGCTTGGCCAGTCGCATGATGCCGAGGCAGGAGCGGAACCCTTGCTCGGGATGGCTGCGATCGCGCAGGATCACCTCGACCAGCATCGCGGTATGGGGCCCGATCTTTGCGGCCCAGGCCTTAAGCCGCTCGGGCGACCATTCGGAATAACGCCGATGGCTGGCCGGCATGTGATCGGCGATGGTGGTATGCTGGCGGTTGGAAGATGTCCTGGCATGGGCAGCGACGCGCTTTCCGTGGTGGAAGATCTCGACCGTTCGCGCCGTGAGCCGGACCCAGACCTTCTCCCGCAGCAGGCTATGCGGTGCCGAGTAGTAATGCTTGTCCACCTCGACGTGGTAATCGAGGCCGACAGTGCATTGCTTCCATTCAGAAAAAACGTAGGGGTCCGCAGGCAAGGACCGCAGGGCGGATCGCTCAACCTGATTGAACAGGACCCTGCGGCTGGCACCAAGATGCCGGGTCACCCGATCATTGAGCCGGTCGAGGAGGCTGCGGATCGCCGCGTTCAGTTCCGCCAGCGAGAAGAACCGCTGGTTGCGCAGACGCGCCGCGATCCAGCGCTCGGCGATCTGAACCGCCACCTCGACCTTTGCCTTGTCCCGGGGTTTGTAAGGCCGTGCCGGCACGACAGCCGTGCCGTAATGCGCGGCCATGTCGGCGTAGGTCCGGTTCACTGCCGGTTCAAAGAAGCAGGCCTTGGTCACGCCGGACTTCAGGTTGTCGCACACCACCTGCGCCGGGACGCCGCCGAAGTAGCTGAAAGCCCGGCAGTGCGCACCAATCCAATCTGACAGGCTCTGGCTCCAGCTTGCCTCGGCATAGGTCAGGTTCGAGGCCCCGAGTGTGGCCACGAACAACTGCGCCTGACGAACCTCGCCCTTGCCTGCGTCGATCACCTCCAGCGTGGTGCCCGCGTAGTAGACAAATACCCGCTCCCCGGCAACATGGTGCTGGCGCATCACCGGCGTCAGACGCCCTGTCCAGCGGCGGTGGAGATCGCAGAACCGGCTGTATCCATAGCCTTCCGGATGAACGGCGCGGTATTCCTCCCACAGCAGGGACAGCGTCACGCCCGAGCGCTTGAGCTCGCGGTGGATCGTCGGCCAATCCGGTTGCGCCTCGACAAGTCGGCTGGCGCCACCGATCGGATGAAACAGCAGCGCTTCAAATGCGGCGTCCGTCATCTCCGCCGCAAGCGGCCACGTGAGCGCGGCCCGTTCGATCCGCTTCAAATACTCGCTGGCCGTGCTCTGCCCGACGCCGAGGCTCGTCGCGATCTTCCGGGTCGACAATCCGCCGGCGTGAAGC
>JBBQHZ010000267.1:0-2176 GCA_038324445.1 Rhodobacterales bacterium
GGCAGGACTATGCGCTGTCCGACGGCACCGGCGTGACAAATCTGGGAAAGTCGCCCGACCACCCGTCCTGGGCGCTCGGTGTGCTGGGGATGCCGGGCCTGACCGCCTGGGCGGGCCTGACCCAGATCGGCCAGCCGAAAAAGGGCGAGACGTTGGTGGCCGCGGGTGCCAGCGGACCGGTTGGGGCCACCGTGGGTCAGATCGGCAAGATGCTCGGGCTGCATGTTGTCGGTTTCGCGGGCGGGGCTGCGAAATGCGCCCATGTGGTCGACACTCTGAGGTTTGATGCCTGCATCGACTACAAGTCAGACGGGTTCCCGAGCGCGCTGAAAGCGGCGGTGCCGGACGGCATCGATATCTATTTCGAGAACGTCGGCGGCGCTGTTTTCGATGCGGTTCTGCCGCTGCTCAATACCTCGGCGCGCAACCCGGTCTGCGGCCTGATCTCGCAATACAACGCGACCGCGCTGCCGGACGGCCCGGACAGGATGAACCTTTTGCTTGGCATGATCCTGCGCAAGCGCATGACCCTGCGCGGCTTCATCGTCTTCGATGACTTCGGTCACCTTTACCCCGAATTCGCCAGGCAGATGGGCGAGTGGGTCAAGGCAGGAAAAGTCCAATACCACGAGGAAATGATCGAGGGCCTGGAACGCGCCCCGGCGGCCTTCGTCGGATTGCTCAAGGGCGAAGCATTCGGCAAACGCGTCGTCAAGCTGAACGCCTGAAACAGAAAAACATCGAAAGGCACCACCTGATGAAAATCCTCATGGTTCTCACGTCCCACGACAAACTTGGCGACACCGGCAAGAAGACCGGTTTCTGGCTGGAGGAATTCGCCGCCCCTTATTACGTCTTCAAGGATGCAGGCGCGGCGGTCACGCTGGCCTCGCCCAAGGGCGGACAACCCCCGCTGGACCCCACCAGCGACGCGGACGATGCCCAGACCGAGGCGACGAAACGCTTCAAGGGTGACAAGGCGGCCCAAAGCGATCTGGCAAACACTGTCGTGCTCTCCACCGTATCGGCGGATGGTTTTGATGCCGTGTTCTTTCCCGGCGGCCATGGCCCGCTGTGGGACCTGGCTGAGGATGCCGACAGCATCAAGCTGATCGAGACCTTCGCCGCCAATGACCGCCCGATCGCCGCAGTCTGCCACGCGCCGGCAGTGTTCAAGCACCCCAAGGGCGAAGACGGCAAGCCGCTGGTCTCGAGCAAGACGGTGACCGGGTTCACCAATACCGAAGAAGAAGCTGCCGGCCTGACCGATGTGGTCCCGTTCCTCGTCGAGGACATGTTGAAAGCCAACGGCGGCACCTATGAAAAGGGGGCCGACTGGGCGTCTTTCGTGGTGGCTGACGGAAAGCTGGTCACCGGCCAGAACCCGGCATCCTCGGAAGAAGCGGCGCGCAAATTGCTGGACCTCCTCTGAACCGGGCACTGTAGGCAGGTTCCGGTTCGTATCCGGATCGCCTCGCGGCACCGGTCGGACAATTCTGCTCAATACACTCGACCGGCACGATCCTGGTTGGAGTGTTTCTCGTTGGGGCACGCGCCAGGGATCGACGGCTCATCGCATTCATGTCGGTGTGAGTATGCGGGAGTATCCGCTCTCTAGCCCGCATTTCTCACCAAGGGTAGGTGCATCGGGGTCCTGAACGTGGGAAAGTGCTTCTGCAACAAAGACTTCGGACCCCACAGGAGAATTCCCCGATGCCGACAGAGTGTAGCGCGAAGCCGATGGGGTTTGCACGCGTCGATGGCCGCGCGGTGGTGGCGGATTTCGATGGGGGTGCAATCACCTCGAACGCCGGCGGGCTGCCCCGTGCGCCCCGGCTGATGTTGTCGGGAAACCGGATCTCGTGAAACGCCATCACATGCCTCTCCGCCCGAGCGACACCGCGCGAGCGATGTCGGCCGCGACCTGCGTGCGGGATTGGCGGAAGCTCTCGGCGTCGCGGGCCATGATGGTGACGTTGACGCCGCCGCCCGCGCCGTAGCTCTGCGCCTCCCGGCGCGACAGCACCCGCTCGCCGCGCTGCAGGATCGCAGGCACCTCGTCGTGCCGAAGTCCGGCCATGCCGCCGGAATGCATTCTGGGCGCGGCGGCAAAGGCCATGGCCGGGACCATGCGCGAGGGTCCAGCCGATCCGACCATCCCGCCCGCATGCAGGAC
>JBBQHZ010000268.1:0-2160 GCA_038324445.1 Rhodobacterales bacterium
CCCGCGCCTATCCCCGCCGCATCATGGAAGTGCGCGAGATGGTCAACGACACCTTAGGGGGTCGCGACCTCGGGATTCCCTATTGCACGCTGTGTGGTGCCGCGCAGGCCTATTTTACCGACGGCCTGCCTGCCGGGATCAGGCGCCCGATCTTGCGCACTTCCGGACTGTTGATCCGGTCGAACAAGGTCATGTATGACGTGCGAACCTATTCCGTGTTCGATACCTTTCTGGGCAAGGCTGTGACCGGGCCATTGGCCAAGAAGAATCTGCAACTGGAACAGGCGACTGTCATCACCACCGATTGGGGCACCTGGCGGCGGGCCTACCCCGATACGACTGTTCTGGTTGAAGAATTGGCGCTTGGGCGGGATTTTGATTTCCGCAACGGTCGCGATGCGGATGGCCCGATCTTTCCGGTGGGGGATGTCGACCCGCGCTTGCCGGTCCACGAAGACATTATCGGCGCCATTGCGGCCTCTGGCACGCCCGTGGCATTCCAGCGCAGCGCCGCCATGATAGCCTTGACCCAGGGTAAGTCGATCACCTTCGAGAACATCCGTCTCGTCATCTCGGCAGGCGGCATTCGCGCGGTCGATGCGGATGGGTCCGATCTGGGCAGTCATCAGGCCTTCTGGTTTGCATGGTCGCAGTTTCATCCCGGCACTGCTCTTTGGTCAGAGTGAAATGTTAACCGAACCTGCCATAAGAGGTCCGTTCTTGAACAAGATCCCTGTGGCCAGAGGAAACCGATAAGGTCCTCTCTCCGGCCTGCACGTAAATCTCAGCCCGAGATGCTGCGCGATGATCGAACGGCTGCACCGACTCGACGCTGCTCCTCTTTCGCTGCACCCGCGTCAGGCGGCTCTCCTGAAGGTTTTTCGATGTGGACCGCGTCGCGACGCATGCTGCCGAGAACTGGCGGTCCACGTTGACAAACCTCGGAAGGACGAAGCCGCGGGGTGCAGGGCGCTGCCTATGGAGAAAGAGCGCCGCCTGTGGGGGCAATGTCGGCGTCGATGATCCGCCGCGGGTGGATTTGCTGCGCGAAAGGGTGAGTTTTTGCGCGTTTGGCCGGTGCATTCGTGCGCTGAATGCGGTGGAGAGCATGAGTTTTCAATGGATTTCGCCGCGTCGGGCAAGCCTCGGCTGTCTGCGGCCCGAAAAGGAGCCGATGGCAAGCGGGCCAGATTGACGAGCGTCTCATCATGCCGCTTGCTCCCGTGGTGGGGCCCGTGACTGCGGCTTTTGCCCTCGCCGGAAGATCTCGATGGTCCGCATGGGGCCGCCACAACAGGGGCATGGTTCGCGTAGGGTGAGCGGGATGATCTCGGCGGTGGCGTGAGGTGCGGCCTCTGGTTGCGCCGCCCTTAGCAAGGTGCGGATCTTCGTGATGTTGGTCTTGCGGGCGGCGCTGGCAAGTAGGCCGTAATGGCGGATGCGATGAAAGCCGTCTGGTAGGACATGGATGAGGAAGCGGCGGATGAACTCGTCGGTAGCCAGTTGCATGATCCTCTGTCGGTCGCCTTGTTTGATGCGGTAGTCCTTCCAGCGAAAGGCGACAGTCCCGGCGTCAGCGCTGACCAGGCGGTTGTTCGAGATCGCCACGCGATGCGTGTAGCGGCTGAGGTAAGCCAGCACGGCCTCGGGACCGCCGAATGGGGGCTTGGCATAGACCACCCATTCCGACTTGCGGAACGGGGTCAGCCAAGCGGTGAACGCACCGAGCTCGGCCAGCTTGGCACGATCGCCAAAGAACATCAGATGTCCGGACCGATGGAGGTCGAGCAGGCCTTGAAGGAACAGGCGGCGAAAGAGCCGTGACAGGACCTGCACATGCAGAAAAAATCCGGGCCTGCATGCAACCCAGCTGCTGCCGTCGGGCGACAGGCCACCTCCCGGAACGATCATGTGGATGTGGGGATGGTGGGTCAGGGCGGAGCCCCAGGTGTGCAGCACCGCCGTCATGCCGAGCCGTGCGCCGAAGCGTTTGGGGTCGGCAGCGATGGTCAGAACCGTCTCGGCCGAGGCGCGGAACAGCAGATCATAGACCGCCTTTTTGTTCCTAAATGCGATCTGCGCGATATCGGCCGGCAGGGTGAAGACATCGTGGAAATACTCGACCGGCAGCAGATCCTCAGCCCGCGCGGCCATCCAGTC
>JBBQHZ010000269.1:0-2155 GCA_038324445.1 Rhodobacterales bacterium
TTCCGCCGTGACGCCGAAACGCCCGCTTGCCACCTGCTTGATCTTCGCGGACGGGTTGTCGCCGTTCGGCTCCGGATGGAAATGCGCCGGGTCCTCGCCGCCCTCCCCCGAGTCGGACTTCGCCCCGATCCGGTTCATCGCGACATTGAGGGTTTTATGCGCCTCTGGCGACAGCGCGCCCAGCGACATGCCCGGCGTGACGAACCGCTTGCGGATCGAGGTGATCGATTCCACCTCCTCGATCGGCACCGGCGCGCCCATCGGCTTGATATCCATCAGATCGCGCAGATGGATCGGCGGGTTCTCCCGCATCATCTTGGAATATTGCTTCCACATCCCATAGGACGCGCGCTCGCACGCCATCTGCAACATGTGCATGGTCGTTGATTGCCAGGCATGTGTCTCGCCCGACCGGCGTGCCTTGTAGAAGCCGCCAATCGGCAAGACCGCCTCGCCGCGCAACCAGCCCTTGGCGTGGACTTCCTCCACCTTCTTTTGCAGGCCGGAAACGCCGATCCCGGAAATCCGGCTCAACATGCCGGGGAAATACTCCGCCACCATGGCGCGGGACAGGCCCACCGCCTCGAAGTTCAACCCGCCGCGATAGCTGGAGATCACCGAAATCCCCATCTTCGCCATGATCTTCAGCAGCCCCGCATCAATCGCCGCACGATAGCGCGCCATCGCCTCGGTCAACGATCCGTCGATCAGCCCCCGGTCGATCCGGTCGGCGATGCTATCCTGCGCCAGATAGGCGTTCACCGTGGTCGCGCCGCAACCCACCAGAACCGCGAAGTAATGCGGGTCGATACATTCGGCCGACCGCACGTTCAGCGAGCAGAACGTGCGCAGGCCCTTGCGCGTCAGCCACGAATGCACCGCACTTGTCGCCAGGATCATCGGCATCGGCACCCGCGTGTCGCCCTGCCCCTGATCGGTCAGCACGATATGCCCGGCGCCCGAACGCACGGCATCCTCCGCTTCCGCCCGGATCCGGTCCAACCCGATCCGCAGGGCCCCCGCCTCGCCATTGGCGTCGAAGGTGCAGTCGATCGTCGTCACGCTGGCCTTGAAATAGGCCTTCATCCGGTCGAACTGCGTGTTCGCCACAAAGGGGCTTTCCAGCACCAGGATTTCCGTCTGCGACGAATCCTCGTCCAGCACGTTCTTCAGGTTCCCGAAGCGAGTCTTGAGGCTCATCACCCGGTATTCCCGAAGCGAGTCGATGGGCGGGTTCGTCACCTGGCTGAAATTCTGCCGGAAATAGTGACTGAGCGGCCGGTAGAGACTGCTCAGCACAGCCGACGGCGTGTCGTCCCCCATGCTGGCCAGCGCTTCCTTGGCATCCTCGGCCATCGGCGCCAGAATCTGCTCCAGCTCCTCGATGGAATAGCCCGCCGCGATCTGCCGCTTGCGCAATTCGCCCCCGGTGAACAGCGCAACCTCCGACGCACCGGCCATCTCGGTCTCGAGGTTGGTGATCCGTCCGACCCAGTCGCCAAACGGGCGCGAGGCCGCCAGCATGTCCTTCATCTCGGTGTCGTGGAACAGCTTGTGCTCGACCATATCGACCGCAATCATCTGCCCAGGCCCCAGCGCGCCCTTCTCGACCACGCTCGCCTCGTCCACCGGCACCATCCCCGTCTCGGACCCGGCGATCAGCAGCCCGTCACCCGTCACGACATAGCGCATCGGCCTGAGCCCGTTGCGGTCCAGCCCCGCACATACCCAGCGCCCGTCGGTCATCGCCAATGCCGCCGGGCCGTCCCACGGCTCCATCACGCTGTTGCAATAGGAATACATGTCCTGCCAAGCCTGCGGCAGTTCCGTCGCGGTCTGGCTCCACGCCTCGGGCACCAGCATCGTTTTGGCCATCGGCGCATTGCGCCCCGCGCGCACCAGCACCTCGAACACGGCATCGAGCGCCGCGCTATCGCTCGACCCCTGCGCCACGATCGGCTTGATATCCTCGGCGAGATCGCCGAAGAACCCCGACGCCATGCGGATCTCGTGCGACTTCATCCAGTTCAGGTTGCCCTTCAGCGTGTTGATCTCGCCGTTATGGGCCAGCATGCGGAACGGCTGCGCCAGCCACCATTGCGGGAAGGTGTTTGTCGAATACCGCTGGTGATAGATCGCAAAGGCGCTTTCGAAG
>JBBQHZ010000270.1:0-2144 GCA_038324445.1 Rhodobacterales bacterium
CGCCAGCACGAACACCGCCGCCTTGGGCTGGCCGGCCCCCAGCGATACCAGCGCTGGCCCGGGACAGAAGCCGGCAAGTCCCCATCCAATGCCGAACACCAGGGACCCAACCACCAGCGGCCGATCGATCTGACCGGGCCGGGGCAGGTACATCGCCCCACCCAGGAAGTTCGTCGTGCGCCGGCGTGCCAGCGAGAATGCAGACAAGCCCACGGCAATCGCGCCGCCCATGACCAATGCCAAGGACGGGTCCCAGTTGCCAGACAGATCCAGGAAACCGATGACCTTGCCGGGATCGGTCATGCCCGACAGGATGAGGCCGATGCCGAACAGCAGGCCAACGAGGAATTCGACAAGACGGTTCACGGTGCGTTCCTGTTGATCGTGGCGGCCGCGTCACGCCAACGCATGGCGCGCCAGATAGACGGTGGCGAAACCCGCGCCCATGAACACCAGCGTGGCCACCAGCGAGCGGGGCGACAGCAGCGACATGCCGCACACGCCATGCCCGCTGGTACAGCCGGAGCCATAACGGGTGCCGGCGCCCACCAGCAGGCCGGCGACGATCAGCGTCAGCCAGCCCGCGTCGATGCGCGGCACCACTGGCTGCGCTAACAGCCCGTAGGCCAGCGGCGCGGCCAGCAGCCCGAGCAGGAACGACAGGCGCCAGCCGACATCGCCCGGCCTGCGTCCCAGCAGGCCGCCAAGAATGCCGCTGATACCCAGCACACGGCCTCTGGCCAGGATGAATACGGCAGAAGCCAACCCGAGCAGGACACCGCCAGCCAGGGAAGCCCAGGGGGTGAAATGGATCCAGTCGATCGTCATGCGTGTGTCTCCATGGCGCGTTGGCAGAGTGGCTTCTGCGGCGTGCGCAGATCGGCCGGTTCGAGGGCGGCGCAATCGCGGGGCATGTGGACCGGCCTTCCCCATCAAGGAAGGCGCCATCATAGTGCAAGCGTCTTCAGCGGATCTTGCCCAGCATCGCCTCCATGTGCTGCATCATGTGGGCCAGATCGCCGGAGGCTCCGGCCTTGTCGCCCAGGCGCTCGCCCAGCTCCTGCTCGATGAAACACACGGTCATGCGTACGTAGGCGCTGTCCAGCGCCTTGCGCACCGCGGACATCTGACCGGCGATCGCCAGGCAGTTGTCACCCTCCTCGATCATGCGCTGCACACCCCGCAACTGACCCTCCGCCCGCTTGAGGCGGTGCAGCAGGTCGGTACGGGTCTTCTGGTCGGTGAGGATCGTCATGGCGCAGCTCGCCGCAACGCGGCGCTCGGAAGAGGTCGAACGCGCCATTATCTTGTCACTTCACGACGACACCGTCGACGTCCAGCACCATGACCGTGATCGGGATGCCGGCACCCACGCTCTGGGTCACGGTGCAAAAAGCCTCGAACTGCTCCAGCGCCCGGTCCAGATGCTGCAGCTGGGCTGCTGCGACACCCAGGCGCAAGTTCACCTGCATCGTCAGCACGCGCAACCGGTTCTCCGGGTTGCGGCCGACCTCGGCCACCACCTCGCAGCGAATCGGCTCGGGCGACTGCTTGAACTTGCGCAGCGCAAACAACAGCGAGTCGCTCAGGCAGTTGCCGACGGCGGCCGACAGCAACTGCACCGGCGAGGGTCCTGCGCCCTGCCCCAGCGGCGGCGGTTCGTCCGCCAGCCAGTCGGGTGCAGCGCCGCCGAACTGCATCGTGAACTGGTAGTCCTGGCGCTGGACCAGGCGTACCGTCTCGTTGCCGTCGGACATCGCTCAGGCCCGGCCAGGCGCTTTTTCCGGCACGCCGAGCTTCTTCAGGATGAAACCGAGCGGACAGACATTGCTGAACCCGAACTGGAACAGGTTGGCGCCGACAAAGGCAGTGAAAGCCAGCCACCACGGGCTGACGAAAACCGGACTGCCTTGCACGCCCAGCGCGAGCGAGATCAGGATGAATAGTCCGGCAAAGATGCGGATGTAACGTTCCACGGTCATGGTTTGACTCCTTCAGTTGAAAAAAACGGTTGGACGGGTTTCACTTCTCGACCAGGCGCACGATGCCCAGTGCCTTGAGCACATACTTCTCGTACACCGGCTCGACATTGCCGGTCTTCATCTTGCGCATGAAGTATTTCTCGAAACCGATCTTGGCCAGGT
>JBBQHZ010000271.1:0-2056 GCA_038324445.1 Rhodobacterales bacterium
ATAGGGGTCGGAACAGTCGGTGGGGTCCGTGCCCCAGGCACACAGGCCAAGACCGTTGGGCTCGTCGCAATCGCCATCGCCAGCCCATTGCGACGGACAAGGGTTCTGCTGCGCTGTCGCGGGGGACCCGGCGAGAGCGCCAAATGATAGGAATGCCGCCAGTATAGCAAGGCTTCTGAAAGTAGTGCTCATGAAAGATATCCCTTCGCTGCAAGCCTCTTCAGTAACGGGATTTGGGGCTCACCTGTCAAAACAATCCTGAGCATTGCCGCACGATTGCAGGTGTCTTGCGGCTGACCTTTATACTGTCTTCCGAGCGCTGCTTTTGCCGCGCTTGTGCGCCTATACGCCCGCCGCGGCGCGCAGCGAGTCGAGAATGCGCTTTGCCTGCGAACCCTGCAACTTCTGGATGTCGTCCTGATACTTCAGGATCGCCCCAAGGGTGTCGGCAATGACCTCCGGGCTCAACTCGATCACATCAAGCGCCAACAGGCATTTCGCCCAGTCCAGCGTCTCCGCCACGCCGGGGCGCTTGAACAGATCCTCGTCGCGCAGTCGCTGGACGAACGCCACCACTTCGCGGCTGAGGGTTTCCGCTGCTTCGGGCACGCGGGCCTTCAGGATCGCCATCTCCCGCTCGGCGTCGGGGTAGTCGACCCAGTGATAGAGGCAGCGCCGCTTCAGCGCGTCATGCACCTCGCGCGTGCGGTTCGAGGTCAGGATGACAATCGGGGGCTCAGGCGCCTTGACGGTGCCCAGTTCGGGGATCGTCACCTGAAAATCGCTCAGCGCTTCAAGGAGATAAGCTTCGAAGGGCGCGTCCGTCCGGTCGATTTCGTCGATCAGCAGCACCGGCGCGCCGGCGGGATCGGGGCGCATTGCCTGCAACAGCGGACGCTCGATCAGGAAATCCTCGCTGAACAACTCGCCCGTCAAGGCCCGCCGATCCGCGCCGCCCGTGGCCTCCGCCGTTCGGATCGCCACCATCTGCGCGGCGAAATTCCATTCGTAGACGGCGCTGGCCGCGTCCAGTCCTTCATAGCACTGCAACCGGATCAACCGCCGCCCCAGCGCCGCCGCGATGGCCTTGGCGATCTCGGTCTTGCCGGTGCCGGCCTCGCCCTCAAGGAACAGCGGTCGGCCAAGCCGGAGCGACAGGAAAACCACTGTCGCCAGGGCCCGCCCGCAGACATACCCTTCGGCTGCCAGCGCTTCCTGCACGGCGTCAATCGTCTCGAATCCGGACACTTGCATCCCCCTGTGCATCTCCCCTGTTACGCCCCCATCAACCCCGCGACACCGGACGGGGTCAAGCCATGCTGCCCATTGGTGACGAGCCATTAACCAATTGTTCACCAACTCCCGCCAAAAAGCCCGGTCCGTTTCCAAACCACGCCACACTCTTCCCCGATATCCCGGTTCGTGGCATAAATCGCCACGTTTACCTTTACGCTTGTGCCAGAGTAAACTTCGCCATGCCCGATACCGCAGCCCCCCTTTCCCCCCGCCAAGCCTGGATGCAGCGCTTGCGCCGCATCGGGGCCGATCACGGCTTCTTCCAGCGGATCGGGGCGCGACATCTGGCGCTTTACGTGGAAGAGGGCGATACGCTTGTGCTCAGCTTCGACCGCGCCGAGCGTCTGTGGGACAAGGGCGAAGCAGGCTACCCGATGGGGTTCGAAGCCGTCATGGCGCATGAATATTCGCTTCTCAGCCTGATCTCCATTGGTCGCACCTGGTTTCGGGATGCGGGACTGGAAGAGATGCTGTCTGCGCTGGCGGCGGACGGCTTCTTCGCCAGCTACAAGCAGGTGGTGATCCTTGCCTCCGGCCCCGATTGCGGCCACGCCGCCGCCCGCGCGGCCCGGCATGCGCCGGGGGCCCGCGTGCTGCTGTCACGCCCTGCCGCCGCGATCGGCGCGCACAACGCGCCGTTCGAGACGCGGTTCAAGCCCGACCGCCGCGCCGACCCCGACATGCCCCCCCCGCTGGGTCCCGAGGCGCTGCACGCCGCCTCGCAGAGCTTCATCCTGTTCGATCCGACAAACCCGACAGA
>JBBQHZ010000272.1:0-2003 GCA_038324445.1 Rhodobacterales bacterium
ACCGCGACGGTTTCGCGGCCACATGGGCGCTGGACAAGACCTTCCGGCCACAGATGGATGATCAGACCCGCGCCGACCGTTATGCCGGCTGGCAAGACGCCGTCGCGCGCACCCTTTCAGGACGCCAATGATGCGCATAGCCCTTGCCCAGATGTGTTCGGCCACAACCCACGCGGCCAATATCGCCACCGTCACGGCCCTCGCGGCCGAAGCGAAGGACCAAGGCGCGGACCTTCTGGCCCTGCCCGAGGTCGCGGGCCTGATGAACGCCAACGGGGACGCGGCGCAGGCCGTCGTCGTCGATGCCGGGGACGATCCCTATATCGCCGCCTGCCGGTCGCTGGCCGCCGAGCACGGGCTCTGGATCCACAGCGGCTCCACGCCCGTCCGCGCACCCGATGGCCGGTTCTTCAACCACGCCACGCTGATCGACGCAGAGGGCGTGATCAAGGCCACCTACAACAAGGTCCACCTTTTCGATGTCCAGATCGAAGGGCACGCCCCCATCGGCGAATCCAAACGCTTCGCCCCCGGCGACAGCGCCGTCATTGCCGACACGCCATGGGGAGGTTTCGGGCTGACGATCTGCTACGACCTGCGTTTCCCCTATCTTTTCAGGGCTTTGGGACAGGCGGGGGCCAATGTCATCTTCATCCCCGCCGCCTTCACCGTGCCCACCGGGCAGGCCCATTGGGAGGTTCTGATGCGCGCCCGCGCGATCGAGACGGGGGCCTTCATCATCGCCGCCGCCCAATCCGGCACCCACGAGGACGGGCGCGCAACCTATGGCCATGCGCTGGCGGTGGACCCTTGGGGCCGCATTCTGGCCGATCTGGGCGAGGGGGCGCCGAAGCTTCAGGTCGTCGATCTGGACCTCGGCCTTGTCGCCCGGGCCCGCGCGCAGATACCGGCCCTGCAAAACGGGCGCGACGTGGCTTTGCGGCGGTTCTAAGTCCGGCGCAGGCCGCGCACCAACTCAGTCGGCGCTGGTATATGCCGCCATGGCTGCCGCGACGCCATCCGACCAGATCATTTCCAGCCAGAGGCCAAAGGCCGTGGCGAAACGGTCGTTCGATGCGAGGTCGCCATAGACATCGGCCTGTTCCAGCCACGCCTGCGGCCGTGTTCTCGCAGCCTTTGCGGCGGCATGGCGCCTGTCCCAGAACGGGTCATTGGCGGCGATGAGGCTGCCATCCTCGCGCGTGCCCTCGCACATTCGCGCCCAGATCGCCTCGACCAGCGCCAGCCCCTCGACTTGCCCGCCAGCGGCCAGAGCCTCGCGCAGGATCGGCAGCACGAAGCCGGGATGCCGGCTTGACCCGTCAAACGCCACGCGCCGGGTGGTGTCGACGATCCGCGGGTTCGAGAAGCGGAATTCAATCAGATCCACATAGGCCTCGGGTGTCATGCCGGGGACGGCATGCACATGCGGCGCGATCTCGGACAGTTGCAGCTTGCGGAAATAGGCGCGGATGCCGGGATGCGCCATGCAACCCGCGATCGTCTCGATCGACAGGACCTCACCGGGATTGGCGATGACCTGATGACCAGCGTTGAGGATGCGGATCTTCATCGCCTCGTAGGCATGGACATCGTCGGTCAACGTCGCACCAACGCGGTCCCAATCGGGCCGTCCGGCACAAAACGCATCCTCGATCACCCATTGGCGAAAGTTCTCGTGGGTCACGGGCGCGGCGTCGGCCACCCCAAGGTCGCGCGCCAGCGCCAACTCGTTCGGGCCGGTCGCGGGCACGATGCAATCGACCATCGAGTTCGGGAAGGTGCAATGCTTGCCGATCCAGTCGGCAAGCGCGGGGTCCGACAGGCGGGCCAGCCCCAGGATCGTCTGCCGGATCACATCGCCATTGCCTTGCAGGTTATCGCAGCTTTGGCAGGTGAAGGGTCCGATGCCCCGGTCGCGCCGCAGCCGCAGCGCCGCCACCATGGCGCCGAACGCGGTGCGCGGCGCGGCGGGGTTGGCGGCGTCATGCACGATATCGGGA
>JBBQHZ010000273.1:0-1990 GCA_038324445.1 Rhodobacterales bacterium
GGCCAGCAGCGACGGCCAGATGAAGGCAAGGAAGGTTCTATGCGGCATCTGTCCCCCTTCACCGCACGCCCGGTGACGTGGCGCGAAGCCGTTCCAGAACACGGGGGGCCGCGAATGGCCCCCCTTGTCGGCGGTCGATCAGTTCAGGAAACCGGCTTCGGTCGCGGCGGTGTTGTAAGCTGCGGTGACATCTGCCAGCGCCTGCTCGGCGCTTTCGGTGCCTTGCAAGAATTCCGCCAGGTTCTCGCCCAACGCGTTGTGCAGAAGGCCCATATAGGGCTGCATCGGGTAGGGACGTGCCCCACCTTGAAGGCTGGCGACCACGCCAGCGGCCGCCGGCGTCGGCTGGTAACCCTCGATCAGCCAGACGGCGGCCTCCATGTTCTCGGCCATCATCTCGGGCGAAATGCCGACCATCAGCGCGCGGAACGATGCCTCGGCATCCTCGTCCGAGATGTTCGCCGCGATGGTGAAGCCGTCCCACCAGAGGGCCGCGGCAGGGATCGTGCCATCGCCGATCATCGGCGTCGCAGCAAAGGCGGTTGCCCCGGCGATGTCGGGCGAGGCGAAATCCTCGCCGATATATCCCCCGGCGCGCGAGCCCCAGGCGATGGACATTGCCGCCTCGCCCGCTTCCCAGACGGGCTGCTGACCATTGCTGTCATAGGCGGTCCAATCCGGCGACATGTAGCTGACCATCGAGCGCAGCGCCTCAAGCGTGGCAAGGCCGCTCTCGTTGTCGATGGCAAGGTTGGCGGTGCCCGGCTCGAAGAACTCGGCCCCGGTGCCAAGGTAGGTGTTCACAAACTCGGCGCCCAGATTCCATCCCGGCATGGTGTTGGAAGACAGCGGGTATTCCATCGCGCCATTGGCGCGCAGAGTCTCCGCGGCCGCGATCATCTCGTCGAAGGTCGTGGGCACGGCGATCCCGTTATCCGCAAGGATATCCTCGCGATAGAACAGGTGCTGCGCATTGGCCATGAAGGCCACTGCCATGATCTGCCCGTTGATGCGGACCAACTGGCTTTCCTGCAGCCCCTGGCCGAATTCTGCCACCAGATCGTCCAGCGGACGGATCAGGTTGTCGTTGAGCAGCGGCACGATGGACGAGGTCGCGACAACCGCCACGGTATAGGTGGCGGGATCGGTGGTCAGCGCGGGCACCTGCAGGTTGCGATGCTCGGTCGTCTGGTTCAGCGTGACCTCGACCGTGTCCGAAGCGCAGGTCTGCGCCCATTGTCCGATCGCCTGCAACGCAGCGAAATCGTTTGACAGGATGCGGACCGACCCGGCCTCGATCCCGCAATCGGCCAAGGCGATACCGGCAGACACCAGAAGCGCGCAGGTGGCGACGGTGGATGTGAGAGTGACATTCATCAAAGGCTTCTCCCCAGGTTGTTGACGCCAGATCAGGCCCATCTGGGCCGTCTGGATACCGTGTTGCAGCGCCGCCCGCGCGGCAGCGTCGGGTCTTCGCCATTGCGCCGAAGGAATCTTCGCGTGCTGAAACGCTAGCAATTTTTGAATACGTTTGCAAATAATTCATGGGGCGCTTTGCGAGAGGCGTCCGGGCGCCGTTGCAGGGGCAGGCCGGTCCGGTTGGCGCAGTCCCTCGCCACTACGGTCGTGGCATCCGCGCCCGGCAAACCAACGGTCTGCGCCGCCAATGCGCTAACAAGGGCGACCGGTAGCCAAGGATTTGATCACCAAGCCGTTTCTTGCGGGAATTGAAGAGGCGACGACTTGCCGAATCGACGGCAACCGGAATTAGTTTCCACGAACAATCCTCATGTCATCGGCGGGAACATGGCCACCAGCACGGCGCTCGACTTCAAGAATCCGCTGCTGCACGAGGCCTGGGCCGCGCGCAAGCGGGTGCGTCGGCAGCGCGCCATCTGGGCGCTGATGGTGTCGGTCACGATCACCGTGGTCTGGGCGATCACCGTCACGGCCCTTGGCCTCTGGCCGCGTGTGGTCGGGCAATGGCCGG
>JBBQHZ010000274.1:0-1981 GCA_038324445.1 Rhodobacterales bacterium
GAGGCGGCGGGTGCCGTCGGGGCCGGGCACAAGGGGCGCGGCGGTGAGGTCGCGGACCATGAAGAGATCGTCACGCGGACCGTCCTGCATCACCGCCGCAGGGATCCGCCCGACGCTGGCAAAGCCGTGGCGGGCGTAGAAAGCGCGGGCGCGGGTGTTTTGTTCGGCCACCCAAAGCTCCATCTGGGTGGCCGCGCGGGCGTGTGCGACCTCGAAGAGGTGGCGCAGCAGGACATCGGCCGCCCGCCCGCCCTGCCGGTCGGGCGTGACATAGAACGGCCCCATATGGATGCGGTGCCGCGACATCGCAAAGCCCTGCCCGCTCAAGCCCGCAAAGCCCACAAGGCGCTTGCCGTCAAAGACACCGAAGGCGTTGCCGGAATTTATCCATCCCAGAAGGGCCGCAGCGGGCGCGGCCAGCGCCTCGTCCTCGGTCAGAAGGAAGGCGGTCGGGAACAGGCGGATGCCTTCTATGCGCAGTGCGCCAAGGGCTGTCAGATCCTCTGCCGCCAGCGCGCGGGCCTTCATCTGCCGTGATCCGGCATCTTGCCCGAGGGCGCTGGGTAGGGCTGCGTCACGTCGCGCAGGGTGATTTCCAGCGCCTCGACGGCCACCTCGATGGCGCCGTCGCCCGCAAGGATCAGGGACAGGCGGCCCATGCCATCCTCGGCCGGGTGCCAGTCGAGCGCCAGAAGTGACAGGACGGTATCGGGGTCGGTGCGGTCGATGCCCTGGGTGCGGATCGACAGGGCGTCTTCCAGAACCAGCACGGATTGCACCCGTTCGGGGGCACCCCTTCCCGCCTCTTCCCAGCGGAAGCGGTTGAGCAGCAGCGCGAACCGGCGGCGGGCGCGGTCGAAGCGCATTTCGGTGATCGGGAAGATGGCGTCCTGGATCAGGGCCGAGATGACGGGCACATCCGCCGCCTCGAGCGCGCGCAGGGCGACGGGCTTGCCGCCGGCATCCTCGAAGCGCGCATCGGGTTGGTTGGCATCGTTTTGGGGCTCGTCAACCATCGCTCAACCGCTCCACATCGGCGCCGACACCGCGCAGTTTGCGCACCAGATGCTCGTAGCCGCGATCGAGGTGGTAGACGCGGTTCACCACCGTCTCGCCCTCCGCCGCCAGCCCCGCCAGGATCAGCGAGACCGAGGCGCGCAGATCGGTCGCCATCACCGGCGCGCCCCGCAGGCCATCGACGCCGCGCACGCGGGCGGTATTGCCGTGAAGCTCGATCTTGGCGCCCATGCGGATCAGTTCGGGGGCATGCATGAAGCGGTTCTCGAAGATGGTTTCCTGCAGCACCGAGGTGCCATCGGCAAAGCACATCATCGCCATGAATTGCGCCTGCAGGTCGGTCGGAAAGCCGGGGAACGGGGCGGTCGTGACATCGACGGCCTTCAAGCGGCCACCGGGGTGGCGCACTTTCAGGCCGGCGGCGGTTTCGGTGATCTCGAGCCCCGCCTCCTCCATCTTGTCGCAGAGGGCCGCCACCAGATCGCGGGTGCCGCCGAGGCATTCGACCTCGCCGCCCGCGATGCCGGGGGCGCACATGAAGGTGCCCATCTCGATCCGGTCGGTGATGACGCGGTGCGTCGCGCCATGCAGGCGGTCGACGCCGCGCACAACGATCTGCGCCGTCCCCGCCCCCTCGATATCGGCGCCCATGGCGATCAGGCAATCGGCCAAGGCCTTGGTATCAGGCTCGCGCGCGGCGTTGTTGATGACGGTCGTGCCCTTGGCGCGCACGGCGGCGCACATGACGTTTTCGGTCGCGCCGACGGACGGGAACGGAAAGGTTATCTCGGCCCCTTTCAGATCGCCCGAGGCATGCACATAGCCATCGCGCAGATCGACCTTGGCGCCCATCGCCTCCAGCCCCGAGAGGTGGAAATCCACCGCCCGCGCGCCGATGGCGCAGCCGCCGGGCAGCGAGACGATCGCCTCGCCGGTGCGGCCCAGCAGCGGGCCGAGCACATTG
>JBBQHZ010000275.1:0-1946 GCA_038324445.1 Rhodobacterales bacterium
AATCAAAACACTGCGGGATCACGTTGCGGGTCCGCCTCAACGGCAGGAATGGGCCGAGGCTGTGTGGAAACTCTCGCGCCCAGAGCAGTTTGCGATGTGATGGGTTTGCAGCAGGCCTTTTGGCCTGCTTGGGTTCATGCAACCCGCCGGTGGCGCGGATATCGCGCCGATGAGGGCAGTTTGACCGGTTTTGGCGAGTGATTTCCCCTCTTTCAGGCGGGCATCGCCGCCATGAGCCCCTTGATCCCGACCAATGCGACCATGCGCTTGATGTTGTAGGCCAGCACGTTCAGTGCCATCTCGGTGCGCACGTTTTTCAGGCGGCGCATTAGGAAATGGGTGGTGCCCATCCAGGCCTTGATCGTCCCGAAAGGATGCTCGACCGTGCTGCGGCGCAGGGTCATCGGATCATCGGCGCTGCGCAGACGGTCGCGCATCTCGTCCACCAGATGCTCGTATTCCCAGCGGGTGACCCGGCGCTCCGTGCCCGTGGTGCAGCGTGATTTCACGGGGCAGTTCTGGCATTCGTTGGTCCAGTATCGTCGGACCTGAAGCCCGTCTTCTTCGCGGGTGTAGCGGTAGGTCAGCTCATCGCCTGTCGGGCAAACATAGACGTCGCGGTCGGCGTCATATTTGAAGTCAGCCTTCACATACATGCCCTTCTTGCGATTGCCCGAGGTCTCCGGACGCGGCATTGTCACCGTAATGCCCGCCTTGTCGCAGGCGGCAATCTCGACACCGCTGTAATAGCCCTTGTCGGCCAGGGCATGCAGCGTGTCGCGCCCAAGCGCATCCTTGGCCGCCATCGCCATCGGGCTGAGCTGGTCACGGTCGAACCCCTTGTTGGTGACCTCGTGGGCGACGATGATGTGGGTTTCAGTGTCCACGGCGCATTGCGCATTATAGCCCACCAGCCCGCTGTTACGCGCGCTGGTGGCCATCGCTCGGGCATCGGGATCAGTCAGGGAAATCTGGCCGTCCGGCGAATTGGCCAGGGCCTTGTCCATGGCATTCAGTTTCTCGATTTCCTGCTTGAGCCGCCCGTATCGATGCGCCAGATGCGTGACCTTCTCCAACCGCGCTTCGCCTGTTTCCTGCCGGTCTACGCGCACCATCTCGGTGAGATAGCGTTCGACATCGGCCTCCAGATGCGCGAGACGGCTGGCGATCTTGCCCTTGGTGAAGTTCTTGTCGCGGTTATTGACAGCCTTGAACTTGCTTCCATCGATCGCCACGCACTCGCCCTTCAGCGTGCCGATCCGGCGGCACAGCTCGACGAATTGCGCGCAGGTCTTGCGGATAGCGGCACCGTTATCGCGTCGGAAATCCGCAATCGTCTTGTGATCCGGCACCAATCGCCCGAGCAGCCACATCACCTCGACATTGCGCCCGGCCTCACGCTCCAACCTGCGGCTGGACGGGATCCGGTTGAGGTAGCCATAGATGAACAGCTTCAGAAGAATGGCCGGATGGTATCCCGGTCGCCCTGTCCGCGCATGCGCCGCGCGCTCAAAGCCAAGGCCCGCCAGATCAAGCTGTTCAACAAACAGATCCACCACCCGGACCAGATGATCGTCGTCAATCCAGTCCTCAAGTCGATCCGGAAACAGCGTCACCTGATCGCGATCAACACCTTCAATGAAACCCGACATAAATGCACTCCCGTATCGCAGGAAGCATACCATATCTGGGGGTTTTCACACAGCCTCGGCCGAACACGATCGAACCCGGCGGGTTTCCCCGCCGGGCCTTGGGGAGACCCCGTTCTTAGAACGGGATCTCATCGTCGCGGTCGACCAGCTCGGGATTTTCAGCCTCGGCCGACTTCGGACGGCTCAGGAAATCGACCTTCTCGGCGATGATCTCGCAGCCATAGCGGTCGGTGCCGGTTGCGTCGGTCCACTTCGTGTAGTGGATGCGGCCGTGGACGAGGACCTTCATGCCCT
>JBBQHZ010000276.1:0-1922 GCA_038324445.1 Rhodobacterales bacterium
GTCCTGATGTCGTCGAACCGCGCCCGCGCCGCGCTCAATGCGCCCGCGGCTCTGGGCAAGACCTTCCACGCGGGCGGGTGACGGCATGGCAGCCCCCCTGATCTCCCGCCGCACCGACATCGTCGCGATCCTCGACGGCACCCATCCCCGCGCCGGGCGCGGGGTGGCTCTGGCGATCTACGGGCTGATCTGCGCCTCGGCTGTCGTCATCGCTCTGGAAACCCTGCCCGATCTCGGCCCGCGCCTGGCCGGTGCCCTGCGTGCAGCGGAAGTGGTCCTGCTGGCGGCCTTCCTTGTCGAATACGTCCTGCGCCTTGCCTGCAGCGCGCAACCCCTGCGCTATGCGGTCAGCTTCTGGGGCATCGTCGATTTCATCGCCATCGTCCCCGCCATCGTGTTCCTGATCCCCGATTTCGCCTCGTTTCGCGCCCTGCGGCTTTTGCGCCTCCTCCGGCTTCTCAAGCTGTTCAAGGCGAACCGGGCGCTGGATCGCATCGTGGGCACCTTCCGCCGGGCGCGGGCCGAATTCGGCGTGTTCTTCTTCATCGCCGGCGTGACGCTCTATCTCGCCGCCGTCGGCATCTACCATTTCGAGCATGAGGCCCAGCCCGAGGCCTTCTCCTCGATCCCCGAAAGCCTGTGGTGGGCCGTCACGACGCTGACCACCGTGGGCTACGGCGACATGTATCCGATCACCACCGGGGGGCGCATCTTTACCGCCGTCGTCATGCTGATCGGCATCAGCGTCGTCGCCGTGCCCGTCGGCCTGATCACCGCCGGGTTGACCGAAACGCAGTCAGCCGATCAAACAGTTCAAGAAACCGAATCCACGCCAGAACCAACCAAGACAGGGACCATTCCATGACACTTACCGCCAGACTACTTGCCAGCGCCGCCCTCAGCCTCGGCCTCACCAGCGCGGCCCTTGCCCAGGACGATCCGTTCCAGGTCGGCTTCATCTATGTCGGCCCCACGGGCGACTTCGGCTGGACCTACGAACATGACCAGGCCCGCCTTGCCGTGGAGGCAGAATTCGGCGACGCGGTCGAAACGGTGTATCTGGAGAACGTGCCCGAAGGTGCCGATGCCGAGCGTGCCATCACCACCATGATCCTCGGCGGTGCGGACATGATCTTCACCACGTCCTTCGGCTACATGGACGCCACGAACGCCGTCGCGGCCCAGTTCCCCGACGTGCTCTTCGAACACGCCACCGGCTACCGCCGCGACACGCCCAACGTCTCGACCTATTCCGCACGCTTCTATGAAGGCCGCGCCATCCTTGGCCACATCGCGGGCCACATGACCGAGACCAACACCATCGGCTACATCGGCTCGTTCCCGATCCCCGAGGTGATCCGCGGCATCAACTCGGCCTTCCTGCATGCGCGTGCGGTCAATCCCGATGTGCAGATGCAGGTGGTCTGGGCCTATACGTGGTTCGACCCGGCGGTCGAGGCCGATGCGGCGCAAGCCCTGATCGACGCAGGCGTCGATGTGATCATGCAGCATACCGACAGCACCGCGCCCCAGACCGTGGCGCAGGAGGCGGGCATCATCTCGTTCGGGCAGGCCTCCGACATGATCCAGTTCGCACCGGCACCCCGCGTCGCCTCGATCATCGACAACTGGGCACCCTATTACATCGACCGCATCGGCGCCGCGATGGATGGCACATGGACCAGCACCGACACCTGGGACGGCATCGGCGCCGGCATGGTCCAGATCGGCGAGATGACCGAGACGATCCCCGAGGAAGTCCGCGCCTCAGCGCAGGCCATGATCGACGCGATCGCCGCTGGCGAATACCACCCCTTCACCGGCCCGATCAACTATCAGGACGGCACGCCGTGGCTGGCCGAAGGCGAGATCGCCGATGACGGCACGCTTGCGGGGATGGACTTCTTCGTCGAGGGCATCGT
>JBBQHZ010000277.1:0-1906 GCA_038324445.1 Rhodobacterales bacterium
GAGCGCTCGCCGTAGCTTGCCTGGGCGTTGCCGCGCAGGCCTGGCCCCAGTTCCCGTTGCCAGTTGAGCGTGGTGGTCATCCACGTGATCGCCGGCGGGGCCCCCGGCGCATCGGAGGTGAGCGTCTGGCGCTCATCGCGATTGAACGACAGGCTATATACGTCGATGTCCTGCGTCAGCACGCCGCTGAACGAAATCCGCTTCACGCGCGCCACGCCGCCCTGGGCGCCGGCGAAATTGTTGGTCACCATCACCGGCATGCCGGTCACCGGGTCGATGACGATGCCGGGCGAGATCACCTGGCTGCGGGTGAGGGCGTATTGCAGCTCATCGGCGAGGCTCGCCATGCCCTCGGAGTAGGAAGCCGAGACTCTGGTGCGCGCGGTGGGGGCCGTCGTGCCCTCGAAACTGAAATTGTCGCCGCCGTCGCGGCGGCCGTAGCGCAGGGTCATCGTCGTCTCGGGGCCAGGGTTCCAACGCACCCCGACATTCCAGATGAGATCGTTGATCCGAATTGGCCGGGTACCGCCGTAGCGGATGTCTTGATGCCCGATCAAGCCCAGCAGCGTCACCTCGCGGGTCACGGCATAGCCGAGGTCGAGGGTTTCGCTGTTGCGGTGTGCGTTCTTCAGCACGCCCTGACCGTTGTAGAGGATGCGCGTCGTCGCCAGGCTGAAGTTGATCCGCCCGAACTCCTGCCCGCTGGTGAACGAGGCCTGGGTGGTGTTCGTGATGGTGGAGCCGGTGTTCAGCGCCGGCGCAAAGGGCGTGTTCACCCGTGCCGCCTGGCCGGTCTGGTTCAAGTAGCCGACGTTGTGGCTCACATCCAGCACGCCGTAATCGGCGAAGGCCTGGCGCAGCTGCGGCCCGAATGAGACGCTGGAGGACTGGATGCGGTCCTGCCGGGCGAGGTTGCCGGCCCCGCCAGGCCCGACGCCGCCGAAGCGTGAAAACTCGCTCATGCTGGCGGAGGCATTGAAAAACAGCAGGTCCTCGAAGATCGTCGCCCTGCCGTTGGCGTTGAGGTTGTGGGCGACCGTGTTTTGCCGCGAGTCGCGCGCGAACATCCGCAAGGTCGGCGCGTAGCCGAACGCACCGGTGAGGCGCTGGGATGCGCCCTGGATGTAGAGGCTGGGGGTGATCGACGTCACCACCTCGGCACCGCGCCGCCCGCCGCCGACCCCCAGCCCCTGGCTGTTGTCGGTTGCCAGCACGTCGATGTCGATGGCCGGGGTCACCGTCCATGATCGCGCACCGATCGGGGCTACCACCGGGCCATAGGCGCGCTCGAAGGCCTGGCGCAGGTCGCCCAGTCGCACCGGCGCGCCCAAATGGGGCGCCAACTGGGCGTGCGCGGTGGCGCCGTGCACCAGCACAGCCGCTGCCGCGGCGACCACCATTCGGCCCATCCGCGCCAGGGCGCGGCACGCGTGTGTCGATTCAGGATTCAACATGACCATGCCGCATGCGCTTTACTCGCTCGCATTGGGCGCAGCCGCCATCGACCGCAGCCACCAAGGGTTTCGATCCGAATCCTAACGTGTGGACTCAGGAGTAGGAACCAAAATAGTGGTACGCTCCGAAGGTGTAGCTGGTTGTGACGCGGATTTTGTTCAGCATCAGCGTGATCGTGGGGCACGCCTTGATCAGATCCAGTGCCGCCAACACCTCCGATCGCTGCGTGCGTTCCGCCTCCACCACCATCACCACCTGGCCGACCAGCGGCGCGATGGTGCTGGGGTCGGAGGTGGACAGGCAGGGCGGCGCGTCGAGGATTATGATGTGGTTGGCATATCGCCGGCCCAGCCGCTCGATCAGGGCGGTGATCGGACGCGCCACCGTGCCCTCGGCGCCGCCTTCCAGCGAATCGACGCGCCGCACCCCTACCGGGAGGAACGCGAGGTTG
>JBBQHZ010000278.1:0-1860 GCA_038324445.1 Rhodobacterales bacterium
CCCAGCCGCTCCATGATCGGCGCGTCCGAGAAGCGGAACAGGTCGAACCGCGTCTCAGACTGCAACGACCACGGCACCCAGGACGGGATGGTGAACAGATCGCCCGTCTCGAGCCTATGGCGCACGCCGTCGATCACCACCGCCCCGCGCCCGTCGAAGGCCTGAAACACGCTCGATCCAACCTCGCGCCGGATCGGCGTCTCGCAGCCCTCGCGCAGGCGATGGAACTCGCAGCGGATCGTCGGCATCACGTCGCCGCCGGTGGTGGGGTTCACGTAGCGGATCGCGGCGTGGCCATGGGCGAAGGTGGCGGGCTGCCCCTCGTCCTCCAGCAACAACTGCTCGGTCAGGGCGCGATCGGTATGCTCCCACCGGAAGGCGGCGAGGGGGCTGGAAACCGTGTCCTGCAACCCCGACAGCGGCCGCAAACCGGGATGCGCCCAGAGCCGTTCCCCGCGCGAGAAATTGGGCGTCGCATAGTCCGTCACCCGTTCGGAGCCGAACTCGAAGAACCCCACATCCATCTGTTGCGAAAACGGAATATCGAGCCCGTCGATCCACGCCATCGGCGCGTCGCGGTCATTGTGGTGGCCATGGAAGCGCCAGCCCGGCGTCAGCAACAGGTCGCCCCGCGACATGCGGACGGGATCGCCGTCGACCACGGTCCACACGCCCTCGCCTTCGACCACGAAGCGGAAGGCGTTCTGGGAATGGCGGTGTTCGGGTGCGGTCTCCCGCGGCATCAGATACTGGATCGCGCACCAGAGCGTGGGCGAGACATAGGCGTTGGGCGCAAGGCCCGGATTGGCGAGGCCGATGGCCCGCCGCTCCCCCCCGCGACCGACGGGGACAAGCGCGCCCGCTGCCTCGGCCAAGGGCAGCAGGTCCGACCAGCGCCAGACATGCGGCACCGCGCGCGGCGCAGGCGCCATCGGCATCAGATTGCCAAGCTGCGTCCACAAGGGGATCAGCGATTGATCGGCAAACCCTTGATACAAAGCGCGCAATTCGGGCGTATCCTCGGGCTGCATGCCGTGGGCGACGGTGGCGTGGGTGATGTCATCCATCGAAGGAACCCTCCTCTCAAAGCCCGCCCATGTCAGGCGGCAGGCCGTTGGATCGGTAGATCCACGTCAGTTGGTCATACCAGTCCTGCGGCGACATGGCTTGCATGATCTCGTTGCGGACGGCGGCTTTGGCATCGTCGGGGTGGTAGATATGGTCCCCGATCAGGCGCGAATTCATCTGCACCCGCGCGGTGCGCGTCAGGCGCATGGATTGGTAAAGCGCCAGCGCCTGCTCGGTATCTGCCCGCGCCTCCAGCGCCACGGCCAGCGCCACGCCGTCCTCCATCGCCATGCAGGCGCCTTGGGCGAAGTATTGCAGCATTGGATGGGCGGCGTCGCCCAGAAGCGCCACCCGGCCATCGGTCCAGCGGCTGACCGGATCGCGGTCACACAGCACCCATTGCTTCCAGTCGCGCCCATGCTCGATCACGGCGCGGGCCGACGGGTGGATATGCTCGAACCCTTCGGCCACCTCCTCGCGCGTGACGGGCTTGCCCGACACAGGCTCCAGCGCGTCGCGGTGGTAGGTGACGACAAGGTTGAACACGCTGCCGCCCTTCAGGGGGTAATGCACGATATGGCATTTCGGCCCGGCCCAGAGCGTTGCGGCGTTGATCCGCAGGTCCTCGGGCATCGCCTCGCGCGGGATGACCGAGCGGTAGGTGGTATGCCCCGACACGCGCGGCGCCCCGTCCCCCAGCATCTGCGCGCGGATGGGCGAGCGCAGGCCCTCGGCCCCGATCAGGGCGCGGCCCGTCACGTCAGAGCCGTCGCGCAGGTGCAGCGTGGCAGA
>JBBQHZ010000279.1:0-1840 GCA_038324445.1 Rhodobacterales bacterium
GGCACGCCGATGCCCATGCAGACCAGGCAGGCGGTCAGGACGAGGGTCAGGCTCTCGGCCGTCTGTTCGTAATAGCCCTGATCGATGATGAACAGGAACCCGACCAGCACCAGCAGGCAGACCTTCCAGTTGCGTTGCAGCGCCCAGGTTAGGGCGACAAAGACCGCGATGACGAGGAAGCGGTGCAGGTCCTCGCTCCAAAGCGCCGGCTCGTAGTTCCGCCCGCCGTCCAGCCAGTTCACCCCCGGGGGGCGCAACAAGAGCGCGAGGACGAAGTTGATCAACGCCTCGAGCATCGCCGAGAGGCCGTCGAAGAACGGCCCGGCACCGTCGCGGACATATTCGAAGCCGCGATTGGCGGCGTCGCCGACGGGCATGCTCTCGTCACTGGTCCCCAGCAGGCGCTGCGGCAGCCAGCCGATGAACCACCAGAGGGCCAGTGCAAGCCAGATGCAGAAGTCGATCAGCGCCTGAACCAGCCAGCCGATGGCGTACAGCACGGAAAGGGCGGCGTTTGTGAGGATGTCCAAGCGCGATGTCCCGCAGGGTTTCCAGATTGGCCCGCCCCCTTGGGGGCGGGATGGGTCAGTCGGCGATATGGGCGGCGATCATCTCGCCCGCCTGCCGGGGTTGTTCCCAGAACATGTTGTGGCCAAGGCCCGCGAAGGTCACGAACCGCGCCTGCGGCAAGGCAGCGCGCAACGCCTCCTGCTCGGCCGCGCCGAAGAGGGCGTCCTGATCGCCCCAGAGGATCAGCGTGGGCGCGGTAATGCGGGGCGCAAGCAGCGACCAGTCGGCGAGCGAGAGGCTGACCAGCCCGCCCATCCAGGTCTGGCGCGGCGCTGCGGCGCTTTCGCGGCGTTCCATCCGCAGGAAGACCTCGTCCACCGGAGTGGGGTTCCAGTACCAGTCGAGCATGAACTGGCTGTCGGGATCGATCGGGTGCTCCAAAGCAGGAACATTCGCCCAGAGCCATTCGGACGACCCGGCAGGCACTTGAAGGGCCGAGGAGACCAGCACCAGATCATCCACCCGCTCGGGGTAGAGTGCCGCAAAGACCGCGCCGGTCATCGAGCCCATCGAGTGGCCGACGATGTCGGCCTTTGCGATCCCCAGCGCATCCATGAAGCCCGCCAGATCATGCGCCAGCGTGTCGATGCCATAGCAGCAGGCGGGCGCGTCCGACGCGCCGTGCCCGCGCCGGTCGTGCGCGTTTATCTGCCTGTCGCCGTGGTAAGGCGCAGGCAGCGACCAGCTTCGCGAGTTGTCGGTGAAGCCGTGCAGCAGGATCAGCGGCACGCCTTCGCCGAGGCCGAGGGTCACGTAGGCCAGCGTCAGGCCATCCGCCGTGGTGACGGTCTGGCGCGCGTCGTTCCAGCCCTCTTGCGAGGGGATCGTCTGTTCGGCCCGGGCGGGCGCCAGCGCCCCCGCCCACAGGGCCGCCGCCAGACCGACGGCGCGCCAGATGCCCATCACATCGCCAGCGCGGCCATGACAGCGGCCTTGGCGTCGCCGCCATCCAGCGTGGTGACGCCCGCGAGCCAGGTGTCCAGCACGCCCGGATTGGCGGCCAGCCAGGCGGCCGCGGCCTCGGCCGGGTCGGCGCCGTCGTTCAGGATCGCGCCCATGATCTCGTTTTCCATCGCGAGTGTGAATTCCAGGTTCTGGAGCAGCTTGCCCGGATTGGCGCATTCGGTGACGAAACCGGCGCGGGTGTTGGTCGCGACCTCGGCCCCGCCAAGGTTCGGGCCGAACCAGTCGTCGCCGCCTTCAAGGTAGGTCATGTCGAAATTGGCGTTCATCGGATGCGGTTCCCAGCCGAGGAAGACGATCGCCTCGT
>JBBQHZ010000280.1:0-1783 GCA_038324445.1 Rhodobacterales bacterium
CGGCCATGCGAATTCCGGCGGGTTCCGCGGTTCGTTCACCGACGCGGCCAATCTGGTCGTGCTGCGCAAGGCGTTGCTCGAGGTGGCGCAGACCACGCTGGGAGACGTGGTGACCGACGTGCTGATCGTCGATATCGTCCGTCAGGACGGATGATCCGGTCTGCCGACCGGGTCATTTCCGGGTTTGCGTCAACCCGTCGAGCGCCTGCGCCTTGCCGAAGGCTTCGGTGGCCGCTCCGCGCGCCTCAAGCCAGGCGGCGGTCTGGCGGGCCAGCACCAGGTTGATCTCGGCGCGCCGCTGATCGGCCCAACGCTCATAGCGCATCGAAACCTCAAGGGCCGCAACGCCGGACAGGTCCGATCCGGCGACCGGGCGGGCGAGATCGTCGAGCCGGGCGAGGCTGCCATCGCGCGCCTCGGCTGCCCGGTGCAACGCGGCCAGCCGGGCATCGAGCAGCACCTGGCCAATCGCCTGCAGGCGGGCGAGGCTTGTGCGGCGCTCGGTCGGCGTCACGGCTGCAACCTGCGGGCCCGCTTGCGCATCGCCTCGGCAAAGCGGATACCGGCGGCGACAGCGCGGTAGTGCTCGGGTCGGATCTGCGCGCCGATCTCTACCGTGGCATAAAGCGCGCGCGCGGTCGGCGGATCGCTGTGCACCGGCACCCCGGCCAGAGCAGCACGTTGGCGGATCCTGGCGGCGATTTCGTCGGTTCCCTTGGCCAGACACACCGGCGCGGTCCGGTCGCTGCGCTGCCATTTCAGGGCCACGGCAAAGTGCGTCGGATTGACGATGATCACATCTGCCCGGCTCACGTCGAGCAGCATGCGGTTCGTCGCAATGTCATACCCGCGCTGGCGGCGCCGTGCCTTGACATGTGGGTCGCCCTCCATGTCCTTGACCTCATCCAGCAGGTCCTGGCGCGACATCCTGTGGCGATGCTGGTGCTGGACCTGTTGCCAGGCAAAGTCGAGCCCGCCAAAGACCACAGCGATCAACAGGGTCAGAAACAGGAAACTCATCAGAATTTGCAGCATGGCAGCAGTGGCCTGGGCCGGTGTCATGGTCAGGCTGTTCAGGATGGTTTCGGCCTGAGACGGCAAGAACAGCGCCAGAAGGCAGCAGATCACGATCAGTTTGCCGGCGCTTTGCGCAAAGGCCACCAGCCCCTCGCGACCGAACTTTTCTTTGGCATTCGCCAGCGGCGAGATCCGCGACAGGGTCGGGGCGAGTTTCTCGGGCGCAAAGATCAAGGCCTGCTGGGCCACAACGCAAAGCAAGGCCGCTGCCATCGGCAGCAGGAACAGCGGAGCGAGCGCGGCTCCGAATGCAGCAAACAGGCCCCCGGTCGGCGCGCGCGACGAGGTCAGCAACATCGGGGCCAGCCGGTCGGCCTGACCCAGAAGCACCGCGCCGATCTGCCCGGCCTGCAGCAAGGCCACACCTCCTGCCACCTGTCCCGCCAGCAACAGCCCGCCATAGCCGGCAGCCGTGATCAGTTCGGCCGATTTCGGGACCTCGCCACGTCGCCGCGCGTCATCCAGCCGCTTTTGCGTGGGGGCGTGTTCCTTGTCGCCCTGGTCTTCCTCTTTCATGGCCGGACCGTGAAGGGATCGCCGAGAAAGGCGTTGAACTGGTGGAGCCACAGCGCGAGCGCCAGCGGCGCGACGATCGCGAGCAGGATCAACCCGCCCGCCGTCAGGGCCGGTGCCCCGACGAACGACACCATAAGCTGCGGCATCGCGCGATTGATCACCCCTAGCGCCACGTTGTAGATCAGTGCCG
>JBBQHZ010000281.1:0-1771 GCA_038324445.1 Rhodobacterales bacterium
AACGCCGTCGCCGGGCAAAAACGATCCGAGCCGACGGTAGGGCTGCGCCACTTCGGCAAGCGTGCGCCGGATCGTCAGGGTCGAGTTGCGCGGCTTTTGCATGAAACCAAGGCGGATGCCGTATTTCAGCTCGTCGATCACTTTGGGGTACTGGAAATCCGGCACCGTCTCGCGGTCCGGGCCGCGTTCAAGGGCGAGGATCTCCAACCCTTCCTGCGCCAGTTCCATACCCAGGATCGCGCCGGTCCAGCCCAGCCCGATGATGACGACGTCCTTCTTTGGGTCGGTGCGTGCCATGGCTCAGGCCCTCTCGCCGGCGATGTCGACCGGGCCGAGCGGATAAGGCTCGTCCCTGCCGATCCATTCGTAGAAATTGGCCCGCGCGCCGGGGAAACCGATATAGACCCAAGCCTCCATCCCGGCATTGCCGCCGTATTGCGGGTCCGAAAAGTAGCCCTCCTTGGTGTTCTGCAAAAGCAGGGTCCAGAATTCGCGCAGCTTGGGGTCAAGCGGCACCTCGTCATCCGAAAGCGAGGTCAGGCTTGCATCCTGCTTGGCCGCGTCGAGATCGGCGAAACCAGCGCCGTGCGTGTCGAGGCACCATTTGTCGAAGGCGGCGATGCCCTCGCGGTAGATGCCGGCGGGGTTCAGCGGCGACTGGGTGCCAAGCGTGGGGTCCGCCTCGGGGTTGAACGGCCCTTCCATGTAAAGGTCGGCGGCAGTGCCGAAGTCACCCGCCAACTGGCGGTCGATGAATACCGGGACACGGGTCTCCATCGCACCGGGGCCATCACCGTCCGAGGGGATCAGGCGGGCCGTGGCGGCCATCACAAAGGCGTATTCGGCCGCGCTGAGGTATTCGGGTTGATATTCGGCAAGCGGCACCTCTTGTGCCGCCTGGGCGCGGGCCCGGAACGCCATGACGCTGAGTGCCGCACCGGCGGCGGTCCCCGCGAGAAAGCTGCGGCGGGTGGTATGGATCTGAAATGGCGGCATATTTCTCTGGCTCCGTTGCCGTGGCAAGCCCGGCAGTTCCGTAGTGGCGCGGGCCGTCAGCGCGGCAGAGGGCCACCTGCGGCCCACATTCGACGCGGGCAGGACGCACGGTCGCCTGCCATCGCGATGCTTCGAGGATAGGCTGACCGAGCCAGAACCGCATTAACCTGTATCAGTCTGCATCAGTCTGCGGCTGCGTTGCCCGCGCGCGCTTCCGCCGACTCGTCCAACCGCCGCTTCCCTGCCGAGTTCGATCGCGATACTTACAAATGGCGGCACCTGATCGAGAACTTCTTCGGAAAGCTCAAGGAATACAGAGGTGTCGCCACAAGATGCTGCAAAACCGACACCAGTTTCAGCGCTTTCATTGCCCTCGCATCAACCGTCATCCGGCTCCGGTGAACGTCAACACGCCCTAGATCAAGACATGCGCCGCGCCTCATCTCGCGCTCACGGATCCGCGGTGCAGCAACATGCCATAAACCCCGCCGAGAACGGCCCCGAATACGATATGCATCACCAGCGTCAGGACCGGTGCCATGATACCAAGCTGCATGCCGAAGAACCCGGCACCCGCCATCGGCATCATTGCCACCATCATGATCAGCCAGGCGCCGACACCAAGGACGACGCCCTTCACCCAGAAATCCCCGCCCGGAAGGTACTGCTCCAGCAACGCGAAGGCGCCGCCCCAGATCACGGCACCGATCATGAAGTGAACGCCCCATGCGAGTGCCATCGACACCCCCATCATCTCTGCGATCATACTGATCGG
>JBBQHZ010000282.1:0-1748 GCA_038324445.1 Rhodobacterales bacterium
AGGAAGGGTGAAGGGGGACCGTGGCCCCAGTGGGGCCGCGAAAGCCCCCTGAACGCCATGCCGTCGAGCTTCATGTGGCGGAGCTGGTCCAGGGTGGGGTGGGTCAGCATCGTCTGTCCTTTCATCGGAAGTAACCGGGGCGTCGTGCCGGAGGCACGCACCTTGCGTGACGGATATTGCCGTGCTGGATCGCGGGCCCGTCCGCGGCGGGATCGGGCCGGTTGCGATGCAGGTTGTTCTTCAGGATCGAATTGACCGAGGAATAGGACCGTGCCCCGATCACGAGCGCCCGCTCGCAAGCCGCTTCCAGCGCGATCGGGCCGTGTGGTTTGGCCAGTCGCATGATGCCGAGGCAGGAGCGGAACCCCTGCTCGGCCCTCTCGGTGAATGCGTGCATTCACCTGCCGGGTAACAGATGGCTGCGGTCCCGCAGGATCACCTCAACCAGCGTCGCGGTATGGGGCCCGATCTTCGCGGCCCAGGTCTTCAGCCGCTCGGGCGACCATTCGGAATAACGCCGATGGCTGGCCGGCATGTGATCGGCGATGGTGGTATGCTGGCGGTTGGACGATGTCCTGGCATGGGCGGCGACACGTTTGCCATGGTGGAAGATCTCGACCGTCCGGGCGGTGAGCCGGACCCAGACCTTCTCCCGCAGCAGTCTATGCGGTGCCGAGTAGTAATGCTTGTCCACCTCGACGTGCCCGTCTTCAATTGATGGGGGCGAGGCCGACAGTGCATTGCTTCCATTCAGAAAAAACGTAGGGCTCCACCGGCAAGGGCCGCAGGGCGGATCGTTCGACCTGATTGAACAGCTCCCGGCGGCTGGCGCCGAGATGCCGGGTGACGCGGTCGTTCAGATGGTCGAGAAGGACGCGGATCGCGGCGTTCAATTCCGCCAACGAGAAGAACCGCTGATTGCGCAGGCGCATCGTGCCGACGGCGCGTCTGCGACACGACGATCCAGCGCTCGGCGATCTGGACGGCGACTTCCACCTTTGCGTTCGCCGTCGGGCTTGAACCGATGGTGCCTCGATGGCTCACTCCCGGGGCTTGTAAGGCCGTGCCGGCACGACAGCCGTGCCATAATGCGCGGCCATGTCGGCATAGGTCCGGTTCACGGCGGGTTCATAAAAGCAGGCTCTGGTCACGCCAGACTTCAGATTGTCGCAAACCACCTGCGCCGGAACGCCGCCGAAGTAGGCGAAGGCCCGGCAATGCGCGCCGATCCAGTCCGAAAGGCTCTGGCTCCAGCTCGCCTCGGCATAGGTCAGGTTCGAAGACCCAAGGGCGGCCACGAACAGCTGCGCCTGACGAACTTCGCCCGTTGTCGCGTCGACGACCGCCAGCGTGGTGCCCGCGTAGTCGATAAATACCCGCTCCCCGGCGACATGGTGCTGGCGCATTACCGGCGTCAGGCGCCCGGTCCAGCGCCGATGGAGATCGCAAAAGCGGCTGTAGCCATAGCCGTCAGGATGAACGGCTCGGTATTCCTCCCAGAGCAGCGACAGCGTCACACCCGGGCGCTTGAGCTCGCGGTGGATTGCGGGCCAATCCGGTTGCGCCTCGACAAGGCGGCTGACGCCGCCGATCGGATGAAAGAGCAGCGCTTCCAGCACCGCGTCCGTCATGTCTGACGCAAGCGGCCAAGAGAGTGCGGCCCGTTCAATCCGCTGCAGATACTCACTGGCCGTGCTCTGCCCGACGCCGAGGCTCGTCGCGATCTTCCGGGTCGACAATCCGCTGGC
>JBBQHZ010000283.1:0-1742 GCA_038324445.1 Rhodobacterales bacterium
GCGCAGTCTTCGCCGATATCGAGGCATTGGCCGAGGCCTGCCGCTTCCGCGACTGCGCGCACGAAACGGAACCCGGCTGTGCCGTGCAGGCCGCCATCGCCGATGGGACGCTCGATGCCGGGCGACTGGCGCGCTACACCAAACTGTCGCGCGAGGATGCGCAGAATTCCGAGGCGCTGCTCCAGCCCCGCGCCCGTGCGCAGGAGTTCAGGAAGTCAGCCAAGTCCGCGACGGACGCCGGTCGGCACAAACGGGGCAGAAAAACGTAAAGCGCAAGGCGTTCGTGCTTCGGTTGAGGGACGGATCAACCCGCGACGCATTTCCGGGGGGGGGTGCAAATCCGGGCCATGAAGGAAGGGCCCGGATTTGTGAGGTCGCTCAGCGACCGGAGCCGCTGTGGTCAATCGCCTTGTTGGCTTTCCAGCGCGCGACGTAGGCCATCGCCACGCCGAACAACACGCCCGTCAGCACGGATACGCCAACGGCAAGGGCAATCGGCATGGCGTCTTCGCGCCAGGTGAGGAACCACATGATCGGGCCCCAGAGGACCGCGAAAGCGGTTCCGGAAATCAGGGCGGCGCGCAGGAACGACGGGCCTTCAGGGCGCTGGGAGGAAAGGTCTTGCATGGAAAATTCCTTCAAGGATTACCGGATGCTCCGGCGAAAGCCGCCGAAATTGGCGGATGAAATGAAAATATCCCTCGGCCCGGATTTCGGTCAATCGGGGGCTACTGGCGGGAATCCTCCACTACTTGCCCCGGATGCGCCTTCGCCCAGTCGCGCAGGAAAATGCCGATGTCGGACTGGCCCGTGTGATCGAGAACCCTTGTCGGCAGGGCCACGCCCAACTCCAGCGCCAGCCGCAGGCAGGCGATGTAGTCACGTTCCGCCCGGTGCGGATTGTTCTCGGCGCCGTGCAGGATCGTGGTCAGCAGCGTCCCGCCATAGCCGTTCACATGGCCAAGATCTGGCTTGAGGCTGAGCAGATAGGCCATCGCGTCGGGCAGGCCCTCCCATCCGGCGATCTGCACCGGGGTGATGCCTTGCGCGTCGGGGCGATCGTATTCCACGCCGACCGCCACCAGCCGTTGCACATGGGGCAGCTTTCCCGGCAAGTGCAGGATTTCGCGGATGATGTTGCGGGCGACCGGGGGCATTTTCTCGGGGTCGATGTAGTGGCCTTCCGGCACCTCGCCATCGGCGACACGCGCCAGCAGCGCCTCGGTCAGGGACAGATCGGTTGCATGGCCCAGCGCTTCAAGCTGGCGGGAAAGGCCCACGTTGCCGAAGAGGCGGGCGAAGGCATAGGCCGTCACGCCGTGATGCATCCGGGCGGGATCGGCTCCGTGGTCGAGCAGCAGGGCCACCATCTCGGGCGACGCCATCCGCCGGGCCGCGTGGTGCAGCACCGGCACGCCGCTCTCGGACGCCCCTCCCTCATCAGGCGCGCCGCCCGCCGCCAGAAGCATCCGCACGGCCTCCAGATCGCCGAAATCCATCGCGCGGAGCAGCGCGTTGGTGCCCGGCACTCTCGCGCCATGGGCAAGCAGCAGGCGCAATCCACCGTGATGCCCCAACTCCATCGCGTGATAGAGCGATTCGCCGTCATCGGGATCGGCGCCGTGATCCAGCAGCCACTCGGCCAGCGCCATGTTGTCGCCGTGGCCGATGGCCCAGTAAAGCGCCGACAGGCGGCCGTGGTCGTCCTGCGTCGCATCGTTCACATCCGCCCCCTGCGCCAG
>JBBQHZ010000284.1:0-1700 GCA_038324445.1 Rhodobacterales bacterium
TCAGCAGCGCATCCGGGGTGCCGAACACAACCGCCCGCGTCAGCGACGCCGCGCGCGGATCGCCGGGCGGCAGGTCGTAGGTCGCGCGGTCCTGGCGGACCGCCACGATGCCGCGCGCCTCGGCGTCGGCGATGGAGACGAGCCGGAGATCGACCAGTCGCCCGTCATGGGCGATCCGGATCGGGTCGGCCGGGTCGAGCGCGAGGCGCGATGGCGGAAGACAAAATGCCGCCGTCTCGCGCCCCACCCACGCCTCCATCAGCGCGCGGCGGCAGCGCCGCTCGGCCTCCTCGGGCGGCACCGCCATCGGAAAGGACTCGGATGCGATCCGGGTCGTGTCCACGGTGATGCGCCGGGCCTCGACGAGGGCGGCGTCGTAATCCTCGTCCGCGCGGGCAACCTGCCACTTCAGCGCCTGCGGCAGTTCGGTCTCCTGGCCGCGCGTCAGTTCCAGCACGTCGCCTTCGCGGGCGGCGACAAGATCGTCGGGCGCGAGCGTGGCGACGGAGGCCCGCCCACGCATGATGAAACGAATGTCCCGAAGGGATGTTTTGCAGTGTCAAACCGACACTCCCCATTTGCCCGAAAGCTGGGGGCCTTTGTTGCGCTCTCGGGCGAGGAGCTGTCGGCGCTGGACCATCTGCATGGTCGCCGGAAGATTTTCGATACCGGGCGGGACATGGTCCACCAAGGCCAGGTCAACCAGTCCGTCTATATCCTCTCCTCGGGGTGGGTGTGTTCGTACAAGATCCAGTCTGGCGGAACGCGTCAGATCGTGGATTTTCAGATTCCAGGTGATTTTCTGGGTCTGCGGTCCGTGCTGTTCCGCACCGCCGACCACAACATCGAACTCGCAACGCGCGTCGAGACGTCCTAGGTTCTGGTCAGCGATCTTCTGGATCCGTTCACGAAGACTCCAAGGCTTGCCACCGCCGTGCTGTGGGCCGCGTCGCGGGACGAGGCGATGGTGGTGGAACATCTGGTGGGTATCGGGCGCGAAGATGCCAAGGAGCGCACGGCGCACTTCCTTCTGGAACTGAGTGCGCGGCTGAAACTGGTGGGCCTTGGCACGGGCCTTGCCTATAATCCCCCGCTGTCACAATACATGCTGGTCGATGCCCTGGGGTTAAGTTCTGTGTACGTCAACCGGGTGCTGCGGGAATTGCGCGAGGATGGTCTGGTCACCTTTCAGCATGGCAAGGTGACCATTCACGATCTCGACCGCCTCGTGACGCGTGCGGATTTCGACAAGAGCTACCTCGATCACGACGGGCCGTTGTTGAAGTGATCAAGCAGCCGTCATGCCGCCATCGACCGTATACGCTCCGCCATTGGCGTAAGCAGCGTCGTGGGACGCAAGAAAGGCCACCAGACCTGCCACTTCGTCGGGTGTGCCGCAGCGCTTCATCGGGATCGTTGCGGCAAAACCGTCATGCACCGCCGCTGCGGCACCGGGCCGCGCGCCTTCCTCGATCGACGCCATCATGCGGCTCTCAATGGGGCCGGGATTGATGCAGTTGGCGCGGATGCCTTTGGCTCCCATTCCACCGCCGCAGCCCGTGTCAGGCCAAGGACCGCGTGCTTGCTGGCCACATAGGCGCACAGGCCCGGCGAGCCGATCAGCCCCGCCACGCTGGACGAATTGATGATGCTGCCGCGGCCAGCCTTTGCCATCACCGGGATCACCAGCTTCATGCCCA
>JBBQHZ010000285.1:0-1681 GCA_038324445.1 Rhodobacterales bacterium
CATCGACGCCACCAGCCGCTTTGCACAGTTGGGCATAGTGCAGGATCATTCGGCGCAGCGACCATTCACCGACGGGACCGGTCCAGCTGACTGTGGTGCCCGAAACGCTGAAATTTGCGGGCGTGGCTGTGCCGAACAGCGCAGATACTTGGGTGGCGGCGGTGGCGGTCTTGTCGACCGAACCCGCAACACCTGCCGCCGGGGAACAGGTAATCCGGCCCCGCCATGGGAAGGTCGGCTGGCCAGAGGTGGCGGCATTGGCGCTGTATGGGTTCGGCTTGGTATTGCCGGGCGGCACATCCATCAGGATGAAGGGATAGAACGTGACGCGCAGGCCCCGCGCTTTCATCTCTTGGATCGCCTGCACGACGGCAAGGTCAGCTGGCGTGCCGCCATAGACGGGACGTTCCTCGGCATCACGGCTGACGAGGAAGGCACTGGAGCGCGAAACGCCGTTCACGACCCAAGCCGAGGGCGTGGTGGGCTTGGCCGCCACCTCTACACCCGGACGGACCTTGCAGTTTCCGACCCGCAGGTCGTCGCCGAACCATGCTACCACTAGGCTGACACTTTCCACGACAGGGGCCAGGGATTGCAGGCGGTCCAGCGCAACCACGATGTCCGCGGTGTCGGTGATGGCATTCAGGTTCTCGGCCACGGTCGCGCCGCCTGCGCCGGTAGATTTCTTGACCGGGGCAGTGGCATAGGTGAACTCGCCTGAAGCCGGGATCATCGTCACCGCCTTCACCAGCCCCTCGGCGGTATCGGCATCAGCCAACGGCCGGAACACTTCGAAGCTGATCTGTGGCAGGCGGTTGCCGAAGGCGCTGAGGTTCAGTTCCTCGAAGACCACATAGGCGGTGCCGCGATAGGCGGGGGTGTTGGCGGCACCCATTTTTGCAGCGATGAACGGATCGGGGGCCTGCGCGTCGTCACCCGGATACCAGCGCCAGGTCACGCCAGTCATGTCCATCGCCTTGCCGTCGGCCCAGACGCGACCGATGCCGGTGATCTCGCCCTCACACAAGGCGACGGCGAAACTGGCGTAGTACAGATATTCGGTGGTGGTGACCTTCGGCCCGCTGCCCTTGCCGCCGCCCTGGCGGGTGTTGTTTACCTCCTCGCGGAAATCCGTGGCCCAGATGATGTTGCCACCGATGCGCATGCGCCCGAACAGGCGCATGATTACGGCCCCTTCGGTGGACGAGGTGATGCGCAAGCTGTCCAGCCGCGCGCCTTCGATCCGCTGTGCCGGGGCGAGGGACGACACGATCCAGTTGTCGACCACTGATCCGATGGTTGACCCGATGAAGCCACCAATGGCCGCGCCAGAAAAGCCGAGAATGGCACCGCCAAATGCGCCGCCGATCGCGGAGCCGACGGCACCGAGAACCAAAGTTGCCATGTGTGGGGTCTCAGCTTTTGGGGAACAGGAAGGCGAAGGCGATCTTGCGCGCCCATGCCGGGGTCAGGACTTCCTCGACCACACCCAGCCGTTCATAGGCATGGATGAAGCGGTCGGGCGCGGTCAGGATCCCGACATGCTTTGCGATGGCGCGCGGAGCCATCCGGAACAGGACCAAGGCACCGGGACCGGCCTCGGCCGTGGTGATTTCCTGCATCATCGCCCGCGCGCCTTCCGCCAGAACTTCGCTCGGTCCGGTCTCGCCCCAATCCCGGC
>JBBQHZ010000286.1:0-1671 GCA_038324445.1 Rhodobacterales bacterium
AATGTTGATGGTGGACGAGCCGGTGGCGATGCCCGCGCAGGCGATCAGCGCCGGGGTGCGGCCCTGGCTGACCGAAAGGCCCATGATCATCGCGACGGCGGGTCCGGGGGAGGACGCGCCGACGAGGAGGATGCCGAAGGCAGCCAGAAAGCCGGGCAGGAAGGGGTGGAGCGTTTCCATCAGGCGATTTCGAGCAGGGGCGGGAAGGGTTGGGCGCGGGCAGAAAGGCTTGGCGCTTCGGAATAGAGGTTCGACTGCTTGACGGAGCGGTTCGTGTCGCTCCGCGCCGCATGGGGGCGATGCTGGCGGAGGTGCGCCGCGATGCCATAGAGGGCACTCGTCGGGCCGGAGCGGACGCGCCGGGGGGCGTTTGGCCAGAAACCTGTGATCCGGTGCAGGCGTGACGTCCCATCGCATGTGTTTTCGGCCATCGTCCCCTCGATCACGGAGGGTGGCAGGTCGTCGGAGGGCGTGTGGACCTCGACAGGTTCGGCCCGGGCCGTGAAGTCCTCGGAGGGGACGGCACCCGGCAGGGGGCAGGTCCGGGCAAAGCCCGGATCGGCGCTTTTGTCGGTGGTGAGCGTGGCGGGCGGGGTCATTGCGACCTCGGGCGGAGCGCCATGAACAGCTTCTCCATCGGCATCCGCACCATGTTGTCGAGCGCGCCGGTGAAGAGGATCACGAGGGCCTGAATCACGACGATCATCTCGCGGGAGACGGCGGGCATTTCGAATTCCAGTTCGGCCCCGCCCTGATAGAGCGCGCCGAACAGGAGCGCGGCAAGGAACACGCCGACGGGATGGGAGCGGCCCATGAGCGCCACGGCGATGCCGACGAAGCCCGCGCCCTGCACAGAATCGATCACCAGCCGTTCGGCCTCGCCCTGCACGCCGTTGATGGCCATCATTCCCGACAGCCCGCCCGAAATGAGCATGGCGATCATGGTGATCCTGACCGGGCTGATGCCGGCATAGACGGCGGCGGTTTCGGAATGGCCGAAGGCGCGGATCTCATACCCGAGCCTTGTGCGCCAGATCAGGAGCCAGACCGCGACGCAGGACGCGATGGCGACGAAGAACGAGACGTTGAGCGGGGTCGAGGACCGGAAGCCGAGAAAGCCCGCGAATTGGCTGGCATTCGGCAGGTGGGTGGCTTCGGCGAACCGGGCGGTTTCGGGCGCCATGGAGCCTTCGACGCGGAACACGTTGACCAGCAGGTAGACAAGGAGCGCGGCGGCGATGAAGTTGAACATGATCGTGGTGATCACGATATGGCTGCCACGTTTGGCTTGCAGATAGGCCGGGATCGCGGCCCAGGCGGCGCCGAAAAGGGCGGCGGCGATGGTGCAGCCAAGGAGCGCCAGCGACCAATGCGGCCAGGGCACGTAAAGCGCCATCAGGGCGACGCCGAGGCCGCCAAGCGCCGCCTGCCCCTCGCCCCCGATGTTGAAGAGGCGCGCGTGGAAGGCGACGGCCACAGCAAGGCCGGTGAAGATGAAGTTGGTGGTGTAAAACAGCGTATAGCCCCAGCCATAGGCGTTCCCAAAGGCGCCGCGGATCATGATCGACATGGCCTCGACCGGGGATTCCCCGATGAAGGCCACGACCGCGCCCGACGCCAGCAGGGCAAGGATCACGCTGAACAGCGGGATCAGGATGACGTCGGCCCATT
>JBBQHZ010000287.1:0-1624 GCA_038324445.1 Rhodobacterales bacterium
TGCCAACGCCCAACGGAACGGAATGAAGTGCACGCCCACCTGAATGGCGTTTAGTGGTCGGCTTGGACTACTGATCCACCCTGCGTATACGGATCAAAAAGTTCCCTACCCCCATTGCGACATGGAGCGGCGGGCAGTGCCACCGTCATCCCGGGCCGTTAATCCGCCCGCCGCAACGCTTGCCGCCTCCAGCCCCCGCCCCTATCCTCCGCCGCAAACGGAGCCCCCACCATGCCGGACGATCTCGTCGCGCGTCTCAATGCCTTCACGGCGAACAAGCATCCCGGCCATGTCGGTGTCTCGCTCACGCATTGCGAGGCGACCCGTGTCGAGGGCCGCCTGACGGTCACCGAGGCCGTCGTCGCCGGCACCGGTTTTCTCTGGGCGCCGGTGGTCATCACGCTGGCGGACTGGCTCTGCGCCGCCGGTATGTCGCCCAACCTGAAAGAGGGCGAAAGCTTCACGACCGTCGAGCTGAAGACCAACTTCCTCGGTAGCGCCAAGGTCGGCGAGGTCGTCTCCGGCGTCGCGACACCCGCGCACCGGGGCCGCACCACACATGTCTGGGATGTCGAGATCAAGAACGAGAACACCGGCAAGGTGATCGCCCTGTTCCGCTGTACCCAGATGATCCTCGCGCCGCGCTAGCGCGCAGCTTTCGCCACGGCGCGACGTTCTTCGCGCTGGTCCAGGTATTGGGTCACGGCGCGTTGCACCAGCACCGTGAAGCCGATGGTGAAAGCCGTCTTGATCAATCTGCCCATGGCAGGTCTCCTTGCGTGTCCAATGACCGGACAACGCGCGCAGGCCCCCGCCGGTTCCGTCAGCGCGCGGTGGACAGCGGTCGGCGCAGGCGGCGGCGGGTGCGCAGGGCGTAGGTCAGCGCGCTTTCGGGCGCGTCGGGAATGCCGGCCTCTTCCTGCATCTGCGTCAGGCGCGCGGCGAGGCGGCAGAGGTTTTCGGTATCGTCCTGGCGGATGCGCGCGGCGGCGCGCTGGCTGGCTTTGTTCAGGTCCATGGGCTCGTCCTTTTCAAAGGCTCTCAAAAGCACCCCCGGCGCTCTTGTAGCAGAAAAGCGCCGCCGCGCCAAAAGCCCGTCAGGCCGGCACGCGGATCGGCCCCGGCGCGGGCGCGTCGCCCACTGCGCGGTTCTTGCCCGCCGCCTTGGCGCGGTACAGCGCATGGTCCGCCCGGCTCAGAAGCGCAGACACAGTATCGCCCTCGCGCGCGGCGCAATAGCCCAGGCTGATCGTCACGCTGAGGCGGTGTCCGCCATGCACGCAGCCCTCGCCGCCCAGCGCGCGCACCAGGTTCTGGAAATAGTGGCGCGCATCGGCCTCGGTTTCGAACAGGCCGGCCGCTGCAAACTCTTCCCCGCCGAGGCGCGCCATCACGCCGCCTTCCGGCTCCATCGCCCGCATCGCTCCGCCTACGGACTTCAGAATGTTGTCGCCCGCCGCGTGGCCATACTCGTCGTTGACGCGCTTGAAATTGTCGATATCGGCAATCCCGCAGGCAAGGATCCCCTCGCCCAGCGCGGCCCGGCCCTGAAGCTGCTCCGCCGCCGTGAAGAAGGCCCGCCGGTTCGGCAGGCCGGTCAGTTCGTCACTATTGGCCAGCCGGT
>JBBQHZ010000288.1:0-1611 GCA_038324445.1 Rhodobacterales bacterium
AGGGGCGGGTGTGCCTGCTCGACAGCGGGCCGGGCGACACCGCGCAAGGGGTGGCGGCGGTGGATGACCTGATCCGCCTGTCCCGACTGGACCCCGACTGGTCCTGGCGGCGCTGTGCGGTAATCGCGCGCGACTGGCGGCGGCTGGAACCGGTGCGCGCCTATGCCGAGGCGCTGGGCATCCCCATCGATATGGCCAATGAAGGCCTGCCCAGCCTGTGGCGCTTGCGCGAGATGCAGGGGTTCATCCGCGCCCTGCTGGCAGACCGGACGCGGCTGCTGACCATTCCCGACCTCGTGGCGATCCTGAACGCCCAGCCGCAGTCACGCTGGACCGATCTGATCGGCGAAGGCGTAGGCTTGCTTGCCCGGGAACTGGTGGAAAAAGCGGCACCAGTGCCGGACCTCGTGCAGTGGTTCGGCGAATGGGCCCGCGAAGCGCGGGGGGAACAGCGCGGGCTCCTGCTGCTGACAGCCCACCGCGCCAAGGGCCTGGAGTTCGACCATGTGGCCATCCTGAACGGCGGTTGGGATCGCCCCTCTCGAAATGAGGATGCCGACGCCCCCCGCCGCCTGTTCTACGTTGCGATGACGCGGGCCAAGTATAGCCTGGCCTTGCTGACCGACGGTCCGCACCATTTTGTCCGACCTGATGAGCAGTCGATCCTGCTTCGCCGTGTCACGCCCGACGTTGCGGCCCTGCCGCGCGCCCGCCTGCGGTATATCCCGCCCGACGCAAAACTCGTGGATTTGTCCTTTGCGGGTCGCTTGGCCGAGCGGCATCCTTCGCTGGTTGCCATCGCTGCCGCCCGCGCAGGCGATGCCGTCACCCTGTTCCACGACGGCAAGCGCTGGCAAGTGCATGACGCGCAGGGGCGCACGCTCGCCCGCCTGTCCCGCGCCTTCATCCCGCCCGAAGGGGCGACGTTCCTGCGCGGCGAGGTTGCTGCCGTCCTGCGTTGGCGCAAAGAGGACGGGGGCGAGGTCTACCACCATCTCCTCCGGCGCGATGAATGGGAGGCTGTCCTGCCCGAACTGGTGTTCGAAAGCGACGCTTGACGGTGGGTTGGCTGGTAGATTGCTTTGGGTTTGCGCGATGTGGGCGTTGCGGATGTCGGCCATCAACCGGTCCACCGGCAGTATCTCGATCTGGAACACTGGGTCGGAGCCTTTCGGTTGGGGGTCGATTGCCTTTGCACAGGGCAGGGTGCGTACCTGCGAACCGCGCACTCAAAGGTGCGAACCCAGAAAAAACATTTGACGCTAGAGACTTACCGCGCCTCTGCCCCCCGCATACACCTCAAGCCCGGGTGGAACCGGGGGCCGGGGGGGCATAGCGAGGGGCGCGGGGCGCGATCCGGAGCGGAGGAACCGATCCGCACAAGTCTTCCGAGCATAGGGAATATATGCCCTGAAAGTGTTGCATCTGTCGCGCCCGAAGTTCGACGTGTTTGCCCGTCATAACAACGTGCCCGACCCGCTTCGATCCGGTTTGACCACGCTTCTATCCGCCACCCTTTTCGGCGCGCTCGCCTTGCGCCCTGATTTCTCCAATGCGTTCAGATGCTTGGCGATGGTGAGGAGGGACGCCGCCCAGCGCCGCCACGCGGTC
>JBBQHZ010000289.1:0-1606 GCA_038324445.1 Rhodobacterales bacterium
CGTTGGGCTGGTTGGTGCCCCGGTCGATGGCGGGGCAACCCAGTTCGGTGAAGCGGATGGGCTTCGATTGGGGCATCCATGCTGTCGGCGTGCCGCTCTCCACCCCACTTGGCCGGTTGAAGTGCGGGTTCGTCCACCACGCGTGCAAGTCCTTCGGGCGGAAAACCCAAGGCTTGGCCGCAGCGCCATCGGTGATCGGCGTGCGGATCTGCGCAGAGCGGTCAGGGGCGCTGGCATAGAACCAATCAAAGCCTTCACCGCCCGCAATATTCGCCTGCAGGTATGCCCGGTCGTAGATCGCATGCCAGCCTTCCAAGGCATCGGCATGATCAAAGCCATCGCGCCAGTCCGAAAGCGGCAGGTAGTTGTCGATGCCCACGAAGTCGATGTTGGCGTCCGACCAGAGCGCATCGAGATGGAAATAGACGTCGCCGCTACCGTCCTGCGGCTGGTGGCCGAAGTATTCCGACCAGTCGGCGGCGTAGCCGATCTTCGCGCCCGCGCCAAGAATGGAGCTCACGTCGGCCGCGAGGGTCTTGAAGGCGGTGACGGCGGGATAGGTGCTTGCCCCCGAGCGGATGGTCGTCAGCCCCGGCATCTCGGTGCCGATCAGGAAGGCATCGACGCCACCTGCCGCAGCACAAAGATGGGCATAGTGCAGAACCATGCGGCGAAGGCCCCAGTCGCTTGGCGATCCGGTGAAGCTGACGCTCTCGCCCGAGACGCTGAAACTTCCGGGTGTCGCCGTGCCGAACAGCGCCGTCACCTGCGTTGCCGCCGTGCCGGTCTTGTCCACCGATCCGGCAAAACCCGCCGCCGGGGAGCAGGTGATCCGCCCCCGCCAGGGGAAGGCGGGCTGGCCGGGCGTGGCGGCATTGGCGCTGTAAGGATTCGGCAGGTTGTTGCCGGGAGAGACGTCCATCAGCAGAAACGGATAGAACGTCACCCGCAGCCCGCGCGCTTTCATCTCCTGGATCGCCTGCACCACCGCGAAATCCGCAGGCGTACCGCCATACACGGGGCGATCTTCGGCGTCGCGGCTGACCAGATGGGCGCTAGCCCGGCTGACGCCATTCACTGACCAATTCGCGGGGGTGGTGGCTTTGGATGCCACTTCCACGCCGGGCTTTACCTTGCAGGACCCCGCGCGCAGATCATCTCCGAACCACGCCACCACGAGGCTGACGCTCTCGACCGCCGGGGCCATCGCCTGCAGCCGGTCCAGTGCCACGACGATGTCGGGCTGGTCGGGCAGCGCATTCAGGTTCTCCGCGACCGTCGCACCACTATTGCCCTTGCGGATGGCGTCGGTCGCATAGGTGAACTCGCCTGAGGCCGGGATCAGAGTAACGGCGCGGGTGAGACCCTCGGCGGTGTCGGGATCGGCGAGAGGGCGGAAGACCTCGAAGCTGATCTGCGGCAGGCGGTTGCCGAACGAGCTGAGGTCCAGTTCCTCGAACACCACATAGGCCATGCCGCGATAAGTGGGCGTGTTGGCCGCTCCCATCTTTGCGCTGATGAACGGATCGGCCGTTTGCGCCTCATCGCCGGGGTACCAGCGCCAGGTGACTCCGGTCATGTCCATCGCATTGCCGTCGGCCCACAC
>JBBQHZ010000290.1:0-1583 GCA_038324445.1 Rhodobacterales bacterium
TGCTCGCGGGCGTCTCACTGGCTTCTACCGCCTACCGCGAGGCGATTGCGGCGCGGCTCGTCTCGCTGCGCGACTTCCTGCTGCTCTTCTTCTTTATCGCGCTAGGTGCCTCGCTGGACATGTCGGTTCTGGGCGCCAGCGTCGGCCCCGCCGTGGTGCTGTCGCTTTTCGTGTTGATCGGCAATCCGCTGATCGTTCTGATCATCCTGATCTCCATGGGCTACCGCAAACGCACGAGCTTTCTTGCCGGCATTACAGTGGCGCAGATCAGCGAGTTTTCGCTGATCTTCATGGCGATGGGCGTGACCATCGGCCACGTCACCGACCAGGCGCTTGGCCTCGTCACGCTGGTGGGCCTGATCACCATCGCGACCTCGACCTACATGATCACTTACTCGCACCAGATCTACGACCGGATGGAGCCGCTCTTGCGCGTCTTCGACCGGCGGATCGCCGCGACCCCACGCGAGGATGCGCCATCCATCGCCCAGGGGCACGACGTGATCCTGTTCGGTATGGGGCGTTACGGACTCGGCATTGCGAGCGCGCTGCGGGAAGCGGGGCTGAACGTGCTTGGTGTCGACTTCAGCCCCGAGGCGATCCGCCAGGCGCGCGAGGGTGGCTACGACGTTATTTTCGGTGATGCAACCGACCCGGAGTTTCTTGCGCATCTGCCGCTTGGCGCGGCGACATGGCTGGTGCTGGCGGTGCCCGAGCACGAGACCGGGCTGACCCATGACGATCCGCGCCGCGCGCTGCTGAGGGCGGTTCGCGACCTCGGCTATCGGGGCCGTATCGCAGTTGCGGCGCATCACGAACAGACCGCAGCGGAGCTGAGCCGAGGCGAGGCCGACATCGTGATGATGCCCTACCGGGATGCCGCTGCTGCCGCGGCGCGCATGATCCTGAGCGCAGAAAGCGCACCCAGGGCGCCGATCGACGACCCTGACGGGCAGAAGGATTCGAGCGCATGACAGACAACGGCCAAGGGGCGAAACTGAAGCCGATCCGCGAGGGGATAGATCAGATGCACGCCATCGCCTGCTTCGCGCTGGCGGACCTTGGCCCGCAGCCACCCGTCCACGGATTCGGCGAACGGCCCATCGCTCACGCAAACGTGGAAGTACCAGGCAGCGACAGCGCCGCGGCTCGCCGTGGGCGTGCCGGGTTACTCGCCGGGCCGGCGCCGCATCGGCGACTTGGCCTTGGCTCACATTGCGGTTAAAACTGTCGCATGACGGAGCGCGACACCGACATCCAATGCCCGCCGCAATCGGCACCCCTCGACCGTCGCGCGCGCGTGGCGTGGGCCATGCGCGTGGCAGGGGTGTTGCTGGTGGTGTGGATGGCACTCACCGGCGGCGGGGCATGGCTGGTCGGGATCCCACTGGCACTGGCCGGCGGCGCAATCGCTGCCTGGCTGGCCCCGGCCGACCACCATCCCTGGAAAGTGTCGCGGCTGCCGCAATTCTTCGGATTCTTCCTGCGCGAATCGCTGCTCGGCGGTCTCGACGTTGCGCGCCGCGCCCTGCGTCCGAAGGTCGACGTGGTCCCCTGCTTCGTCATCTATCCCCTGGGCCTGC
>JBBQHZ010000291.1:0-1561 GCA_038324445.1 Rhodobacterales bacterium
TTGGCCAACCTCTGCCCCCCGAGGCGGCACGGCAGATCCAGGTCCGGCTCGAGACCGCCGCAGGGCGGACCGCGCTGGCCGAGGCGGCCGGCACCTGCCTGCAACAGTCCCGCGCGCAGGGCCGGACCCAGGTCCCCTTCCTGCTGTATCTTCACGCCATGCTGATCGCCCGCGATGGCCGCTATCAGGCGGCCAGCGCTCTTTTGCAGCGCGAGATGGAGGAAATCGCTGGGCGAAGCTTCACCGATCAGGCTGCATTGAAACAGGCGCAGCGCGATTTCGACCAGTTGCGAGGTGCCTGGCGGGTGGTGGATCAGATCTCGCGCGAGGATACCGGTTGGGCCGATGCCGACGGCGAAAGCGGTTATGCCGATCTGGCGATCGGGCTCGCAACCGGGTCAAAGGGGCCCCTTGCACGGCTTCTGGCCCCGATGTCGTCTGCCTTGGGTCGGCGCGCGCGGATCAGTCTGGGCGTCAGCTTCAAGGAGCCGCTGCTGCAGGCCCGGCGCGAGCAGGACTATCTTGATGCGTGCCAGGAGGAATTCGACCGCGCCCCCGATCTTGCAGCGCGGCTGCGCGCCGTGAACGAGATGCTGCGTCAGGGCGTGCGCAAGCAGCTGACCTACCACGCGGCGCATGCCCGGGCGGGGGCGGCAATGGACAAGGTGATGCCCGAAATCGTCGCCCTGACCGAAGGTGACCTGCCCGACCCCGCCCAGGCCGCCGTGATCCTGCGCTTGCTGGCTCAGGCGATCGCGCTTTTGCGCCAGCTTGGCCGCGAGGCCGAGGCCCAGGACCGCAAGGCGGCGCTGGCCGCCTTCGCCGGACTGGACATCGGCGCCGAAGCGCTGTGGCTGGCGTTGCCGGAACTTCTGGCAGGGGACCGGACCGATCTGATCTGGCTGCGCCGGTCGCAAGAGTTGCGGTCCCGCCTGCCGGAGGTGCCGAGGAAGGAACACCACCTGCGGGCCTGGCTGAAATGGGCACTCTGGGCGCGCGCCTTTGCCGAAGCCGACCGCGTCTTCGCCAAGCTTTCGGCCAGCCTGCGGACCGGTCAGGCCGCCCTTTACTACGTCAACATCCTGCAACGGCAGAGCCGTTTTGCCGAGGCACGCCGGGTGCTGGAGCGGATCCATCTGGCAATGCTGTTGCGGCCCGCCCAACTGGCCCCGTTCGCGCATTGGTCGCTCTTGCGGCGCGACCGGGAACTCGCCTTCCTTGCCGAAACGGCCCGCGCCTTTGCCCGGATCCCCCAGCCGCGCAATCCGCAGGGCGTGATCGTGATCGCGGCGCGCAACCTTGACCAGTTGCGCAAATATCCGCTGGTCGTGCTGCTGGAACTGCGGCGGCGGGGCTGGGCGGTGGTCAGCCTGATGGAGGGGTTGCTGCCGGTAGAACTGACCGGGCGACGCGAGATCGACGTCATGGCGGGGGCAATCACGCCCGAGGGGGTGCTCTCGCCGTCTGCCGCTGCGGTCTTTCCCCAGGCTGACGGGATCGAGATCGACCTTTCTGGCGGCCGACTGTTCTGGGGCGAGATCGACCTGTCGCACTCGTTGAC
>JBBQHZ010000292.1:0-1560 GCA_038324445.1 Rhodobacterales bacterium
GGATCGTAAATGGACTCCGGAACAAGGCCGGCCTGACGGGCTGGCTGGAGCCTCAGGCCCGCGGCTTGGGCGAATTGCCGACGGTGGAGGCAGGGGCGGCCGGTGCCAATTCCGGGTAGAGTGAAATCAGGTCGAGCGCATCGTTGAGCTGGCGCTGCTGTTCGATCAGCCGGGAGAAGAGCCGCCGGAGCGTGGGCGTGTGCTTCGGGTCGAGGGCCAGATCCTTCATTTCGTGCGGATCGTCGGGGAGATGAAACAGGCGGGTGACTCGGCCCTGGGGATAGAGGATCAGCTTGAAGCCCCCGTGAACGATGGCCCGCTGGCGGTCGAGGTAGGCGCCGTAGATTTCCGGATAGGCGCCGGGCTGACGGGGGTCGCGGAGCAGGGGCAGAACGCTGTGAAAATAGACCTGTCCGGGTTTTGCGACACCGGCGAGCTCGAGGGTCGTGGCCATGACATCCTGCAGGTAGATCGGTGTGGTGATCCTGCGATCGGCGTTGACCCCGGGGCCGACGACGATGAACGGAACCCGCAGGCTGTGCTCGTACAGGTTCTGTTTGCCCATCAGGCCATGCTGACCGACGGCCAGCCCGTGGTCGGCGGTGAAGAAGATCCAGGTGTTGTCCGCTTGACCATTGGCTTCGAGCGCCTGCAGGACGCGGCCGATCTGGGCGTCGAGGTGGGTGATGAGGGCGTAGTATTCGCGCCGCTGGGTCTTGATCGACCGGTCGGTTCTCGGGTAAGGAGCCAACCGTTCGTCGCGCAACGTTCGCCCGGCGCCCATGGCCTCCGCATGGGGGTATTCGGCCAAGGCATTGACGGGCACGGGAATCCGCTCAAGCGGATAGCGGTCCAGATAAGTTTGGGGCGCCTGCCGGGGATCGTGGGGGGCATTGAACGCGCAATAAATGAAGAACGGCTCGGTGCGGCCGCGCGCGTCGTGAAGAAACGCCATGGTGTCCTCGGCGGTGATTTCGCTCCAGTGTTTCCCGCCTTCCCAGTAGCCCCCGACTTTCGGGTCGGCCGGGTTCCATGGATCCGGCTGGCCGTCCACCGGCCGGGAGTAACCTTCCGGGGTGTCCTTGGGCATGCCTGGACGGACATGGCTGGTCTGGTCGAAAGTCTGGGCGGCGTCGATTGGCAGATGCCACTTGCCGGTCATGTAGGTCCGGTAACCGACACCGGCGAGCAACTGCGGCCAGAGCCGTCCGGCCGCGCGCTCGGCCTCAAGGGTGCGATGCACTTCCTGGGCCCGCCAGACGCTTCGACCCGTGACGAGCATGGTGCGGCTGGCGATACAGACTGCCGGGCTCCACGAGCCCATGTTGTAGGCATGAGTGAAGGTGGTTCCGCGGGCCACCAGGCGGTCGAGATTCGGCGTCTCCACCACGCGATCGCCGAGGGCGTGCAGGGCCTCGAAACAATAATCGTCGGCGAAGAGGAAGAGGATGTTGGGCCGACCAGGCGACGCCGCATCAACTCGCGGGGACAACAAGAGGACCGTGAAGAGTAAAAATCGGATCATGGTCGGTTTGAAGGTGACTCGGATCGGTCACACGT
>JBBQHZ010000293.1:0-1553 GCA_038324445.1 Rhodobacterales bacterium
CCCTTCGGCTGGACCGGGCGACGCTGTGGCAAAGCATGCTGCTGGTGACCATTCTCAGCACCTTGGCGCTGGCGCTGGTGAACGGCGGCATGACCTCCAGCCCGTTCGGTGACGGCAGGCCGCTGGCGCCCTACGCCAGCGCGATGATCCTGGGCGCGAGCCTGACCACGCTGGTCTTTGCGCTGCATTTCACCGGGCAGGCGCTGGGCGGGCAGGGCCGCTTTCCCGCCGCACTGGCGCTGGTGGTCTGGCTCGAGGTGCTGGCGATCGCATTGCGGCTGGCGATCTGGCTGCTGACGCTGGCGATTGGGCCGGTGCTGGCCGGGCCGCTGCCGATCCTGGGGATCGGCCTTCTGGGCTTTGTCCTGGTCCAGTTCACCCAAGCACTGCATGGCTTTGCGACGATGGGCCGCGCCTTGGGGACGATTGCGCTGGCGATTCTGGGCCTGGGTCTGGGGTTGTCCGTGATCATCCTGATCATCGACCTTTTGTCCGGGGGGGCGCTGCGCAATGCTTGAGGTCAACGACATCCGCGCCCAGTTCCCGATCCTGTCGCGGCAGGTGAACGGCAAGCCGCTGGTTTACCTCGACAACGGCGCCTCGGCGCAGAAACCGCAGGTGGTGATCGACGCGATCACCACGGCCTACAGTCACGAATACGCCAACGTCCACCGGGGGCTGCATTACCTCTCGAACCTCGCCACCGAGAAATACGAATCGGTGCGCGGAATCGTCCAGCGGTTCCTGAATGCGGGCGCCGAGGAGGAAATCGTGTTTACTTCGGGCACGACAGAGGCGATCAACCTTGTCTCTTACGCCTGGGCCGCGCCCCGGCTGCAACCCGGCGACGAGATCGTGCTCTCGATCATGGAGCATCACGCCAACATCGTGCCCTGGCATTTCCTGCGCGAACGGCAGGGCGTGGTGCTGAAGTGGGTCGACTGCGAGGCGGACGGATCGCTTGACCCCGACCGCGTGCTGGCCGCCATCGGGCCGCGCACCCGGCTGGTTGCGGTAACCCATCTTTCCAACGTCCTGGGCACCGTCGTTGATGTAAAGGCGATCTGCGCGGGCGCGGCGGAACGCGGCGTGCCGGTGTTGGTCGATGGCAGCCAGGGCGCCGTTCACATGTCCGTCGACGTGCAGGACATCGGCTGCGATTTCTATGCGATTACCGGGCACAAGCTCTACGGCCCCTCAGGTTCCGGCGCGATCTACATCAAGGCGGCGCGGCAGTCAGAGATGCGGCCGTTCCTCGGCGGTGGCGACATGATCCGCGAGGTCACACGCGACACCGTCACCTGGAACGACCCGCCGATGAAGTTCGAGGCCGGCACCCCGGGCATCGTCCAGACCATCGGCCTGGGCGTCGCACTCGACTGGATGATGGCGCAGGGGATGGAGGCCATCGCCGCGCACGAGGCCGGGCTGGCGGCCTATGCTGCCGAGCGGCTCGCGGGGCTGAACTGGCTGCAGGTGCAGGGCCACGCTCCGGGCAAGGCGGCGATCTTTTCCTTCACGCTGGACGGAGCGGCGCATGCGCATGACATCTC
>JBBQHZ010000294.1:0-1549 GCA_038324445.1 Rhodobacterales bacterium
CGCTGTCTTCCAACACCATGCCGGGATGGAATCTGGGCGCCGAGTTTGTGAACACCTACCTTGGCACCGGGGCCGAGTTCTTCGAGCCGGGCACCGCCAACCTTGCCATCGACAACGAGAGCGGGCTTGCCACGATGGAGGCGCTAAGCTCGATGGTCAGCTACATGTCGCCGGACTGGACCGCCTATAACAGCAACGGGCAGCAGCCCGTCTGGGAAGCGGGCGAGGCGGCAATGTCCATCGCCTGGGGATCGCGCGCCGGGGGATACATCGGCGAGGATTTCGCCTCGCCCGAGATCGCCGAGGCTACCGCCTTTGCTGCGACGCCGATGATCGGCGATGGCACGATCCCTGCCGCAGCGCTTTGGTGGGACGGCTTCACCATCGCGGCAAACATCTCGGATGAGGATGCCGAGGCGTCGTTCCGCGCGATGATGGTCGGCATCTCGCCCGAGATGATGGCCGAGAACATGGATGCTGCCGTCTGGCTGATCGAGGGCTACCAGTCGACACCGGCCGCCGCCGGCGTGATCGCCACCTTGCAGGCCGGTGCGCGCGCCTATCCGATGGAGCCCTATATGGGCCTTCTGCACAACGCCCTGGGCGAGAACCTGGCGGAATTCGTGCAGGGCACCGAAACAGCCGAGCAGGCGCTGGCAGATGTCACCGCAGCTTACAACACCGCCGCGACCGAGGCCGGTTTCCTGAACTGATCGACCGCCGAAAAGGGGGGGCCTTTCGCGGCCCCCCCTTGTTCTGTAAATGCAGCGCCCCCCGTCACCGGGCGTGTAGTGAAGGGGGACAGATGCCGCACAGAACCTTTCTCGCCTTCATCTGGCCGTCGCTGCTGGCCATGACCCTGTTCATCGCCATCCCGATCCTCTCGGTCATCTTCCAGTCGCTGTTCGTGGAGCACGAACAGATCCTGGTCACCTCGGAAACCTGCGGACCGTTTGGCTGCACCCCCTCGGTCGCCATCGACGCCGAAGCCATGGCGGGCTTGCGCGAGGACCAGCCGATGGGCCGGTTCAACGGCCTTGGCACCTACACCAATTCAAGCCACCTTGCCGTGGACGAGATCGCCGAGATCGTCGCCACCAGCGAGAATTTCGGCGAGATCCGCAGCCGGATCATGAACCTGCCCTTCTACAAGGCGCTGATCTTCACGCTGTCCTATACCTTCGTGGTGACGCCTCTGGTCATCGTCCTGGGTTTCATCATCGCCATCGTGGTGAATTCCATCCCCGCCTACCTCAAGGGGCCGGTGATCTTCTTCTCGCTTCTGCCGATGATCGTGACGCCGCTGGTCGGATCGCTGGTGCTGTTCTGGATGATCAATTCGCGCGGCATTCTGGGGGCGGCGCTGCAATCAATCTTCAACGACCCGTCGCTGTCTCTGACGGCATCTCCCGCGCTGACCTGGGTAACGCTGTTCGTCTACGGCGTCTGGCATTCGGCGCCGTTCGCCTTCGTGGTGTTCTATGCGGGCCTTCAGACCGTGCCGCAGGACACGCTGGAAAGCGCCATGGTGGATGGGGCCAATCGCTGG
>JBBQHZ010000295.1:0-1530 GCA_038324445.1 Rhodobacterales bacterium
GTGCCGTCGAGGATCGCGACGATGTCGGTGCGGCGGGAGATCAGGGGGGCTGCCATGCCGTCACCCGCCCGCGTGGAAGGTCTTGCCCAGAGCCGCGGGCGCATTGAGCGCGGCGCGGGCGCGGTTCGACGACATCAGGACCAGCACCAGGATGGTGACGATGTAGGGCGAGGCGTCCAGCAGCGCCACGGGCACCGACAGCTCGGTCGTCTGCAGGCGCAGTTGCAGCGCCGCGATGCCGCCGAAAAGCCAAGCCCCGAACAGGACGCGTCCGGGCTTCCACGCGGCGAAAACCACCAGCGCCAGCGCGATCCAGCCCGCGCCGACGGTCATGCCCTGCACCCAGTTCTCGACATAGACGACGGAGAGGAACGCGCCGCCAAGGCCCGCCATCGCGCCGCCGAAGAGGATCGCCAGAAACCGGATGCGCAGGACCTTGTAGCCAAGGGCGTGGGCGGCGTCGTGGTTTTCGCCCACGGCGCGCAGGATCAGGCCGGTGCGGGTGTGCCGCAGGACATACCAGATGGCGAAAACGGCGGCGATGGCGATGTAGGTGACAAGGTCATGGCCCAGCAGGATCGGGCCGATATAGGGGATTGTGCGCAACGCCTCGGGGAAGGGTTTGGCGACATCGGGGATCGGCTGGCCCTCGTATCCCACGCCCAGGAGTGCTGCGAGGCCGAGGCCGAAGAGTGTCAGCGCGAGGCCCGAGGCGACCTGGTTGGCCATCACGACAAGGGTGAGGAAGGCGAAGATGGTGGAGAGAAGGGCGGCGCCGGCCATGCCCGCCAGAAAGGCCAGCGTCGGCGATCCGGTCTGGTTGGCGACGATGAAGCCGCAGACCGCGCCCATGATCATCATGCCCTCGACGCCGAGGTTGAGAATGCCGGACTTCTCCACCACCAACTCGCCGAGCGCCGCGAGAAGGACGGGGGTGGAGATGGTGACAAGGGCCACGATGAGGGTGACGGGATCGATCATGCGAGCCCCTCTGGGAACACGCTGGCCTGCCACGTTTGCGGGAGCAGGGCTGTCGGGACCGGTCTGCAGGCTGGTGTCCCGGCACGGCTTGCCAAGCGGGATTCCGGTGCTGCCGGGCCATTGGCGTGCGTGGGCATCGCGAGCGGGCGTATGGGCTGGGGACGGTCGCGCAGGCTCGCCCAGTGGGCGGCGATGCGCCGGATCAGAGGGAGCAGCGAAACGGACGGGCGCGGGGCGGTCATGGTGCCGTCCCCGTGCTGAGCGAGAGGAAAGCAACGGTTGCCGTGAGGCCCGGCGCCACCGCCGGGAGGGGCCATCCGGCGGATGGATTGGTCTTGCGGATCGCCAACAGGTCCAGAACCACGGCGCCGATCAGCATGATCGCCAGCACCGGCAGGGCAATGATTGCGCCGCCGGTCACGATCATCAGGGCGAGGAATTGGCCGATCAGGCTGATATAGGAAACCATGGCGGCGACGATGAACGGCACGGGATTGCGCCAGACGGGCGCGGGCCGGGGCGGCGCGGCCGGGGTCGGGCTCGGGGTCG
>JBBQHZ010000296.1:0-1526 GCA_038324445.1 Rhodobacterales bacterium
AGCGGATACGAAGGGTCCGGCCCCTTTCCCTGCACGGGGTTGGCCTGTCGCTGGCTGGTGACGAACGCCCGGAACTCGAGCATCTTACGCGGTTCCGTGATCTCATCGACCGCTTCCAGCCGTTTCTGGTGTCGGAGCATCTGGCGTGGTCGCGGCGCAACGGAGTCTATTACCCCGACCTGTTGCCGATCCCCCGATCCACTGAGATGCTGAATCTGGTGTGCGATCATATTGACGAGACTCAGACTGCTCTCGATCGGCAGTTGCTCATCGAGAACCCGTCCGCCTATCTGGCGCTGACGGGCCATGACTGGGGCGAGGTCGATTTCCTGACCGAAGTCGCGCAGCGAACCGGCTGTGGCTTGCTCGTCGATGTCAACAATGTCCATGTCAGCGCTTCGAATATGGGGACCTCGGCCGAGGCGTGGCTGGATGCCGTGCCCGCCGTCCTGGTGGGAGAAATCCACCTGGCGGGACACAGGCCGGATGCGGTGCACGGTGACCGGTTGCTGATCGACAGCCATGATACGCCGGTCGCAGCAGCCGTCTGGGCCCTCTACGAGCGGCTTGTTTCACGGATCGGGTCAAGGCCCACCTTGGTGGAATGGGACGGCGATGTTCCGGCGTTCGAGACGCTTCTGGCCGAACAGGCGCGGGCCGCTGACGTTCTGGTTCAGGTCCGACTGGCCGCATGACCGTTTTTCATGCCGCCTTCACCGATGCGATGGGCAGTCACCCGGCGGCGTTGAGTGGCCACATTACCGGCGGCGACCCCGCTTCCGCAGGACTTTCAGTCTATCGCAACACCGCCATCAAGGCGCGCATCGACGCGCTTCAGGCCAACTATCCAACCGTAGCCGATTTGGCGGGTGAGGATTGGTTTCGCGCCGCAGCCGGCGCCTTCATTGCCCAGCAGCCGGGCGATGACCCCGCCATGGCGGGCTATGGAGCGGGTCTGGCCGATTGGCTCATGCGGTTTCCGCCCGCGCGCGAGCATCCCTATTTCGCACCCGCCGCTCGGCTGGACAGGGCCTGGACCGAGGCTCATCTGGCGGCGGACGCGGATCCGCTGCGCGCCGATGAAGCGGCCCGCCTCGGCCTCGCGCTGACCGGGTTGAGTCTGGTGCTTCATCCGTCGGCAAGGGTCTTCTGGTTCGACTGGACCGCGCCTTCCCTTTGGCTGGCGCATCGTTACCCCGACAGCATGGCCGCTCTAGAGTGGCGGCTGGCTGGAGAGGGCCTACTGATTGTTCGCCCGGAACTGGAGGTCACAGCGCATCGCCTCAGCGTCGCCGGCCACGCGTTCTTGCAGGCGATCAGGCTGGGCCGTCCCCTGGGTGCGGCCGCCGCGGTGGCCCAAGGCGCTGCTCCAGGCGTGAATGTCTCGACTCTTTTCACCGACCTCATCGCCGTTGGGGCGTTTGCCGGATTCGGTCAGGGAACCTTCCGATGACAACATCCGCTGATCATCCGTCTATGGCCACCCACGCAAACCTCCTTGCGCGGATCAATGGGGCCATCACCCG